>JARLIT010000073.1 GCA_031291575.1 Ancalomicrobiaceae bacterium | reverse complement strand
TCGTTGCCGCCGCCAAACGTGCCCGTTCCGAAGGAAAGCGCCGGAACACGCAGGCCAGAATGTCCTAACCGATTGTAATCCATCGTTATCTCCCAAAGAGGCGGAAATCCGCCTGTCGCCCGTTGCGGCAATACATGGACCTGATCCGGCAAATTTCCAGCTCGAAAGTCTCCTCATGCCCCCATTCGACTTGTTGCGCCGCTGGGTCGTCCCCGGCTCGCGGCCGCATGGCTCGCCGCCGCCGCTCCCCGCTGCCGCGTCGCTGCAACCGGCCGAGGCGAAGTCCTCCAAGGCCGGGCCACTCATCTCGCTGCATTTTGTCGGCCGGCCGGTCTGGACGCCGCGCGACTATGCCGGGCTCGCCCGCGAGGGCTACGCCAGGAACCCGATTGTCTACCGCTGCGTCCGGCTGATCTCGGAGGCTGCCTCCTCGGTGCCTTGGCTCCTCTACCAGGGCCGGCACGAACTTGACCGCCATTCCCTTCTCGATCTGCTCGCCAGACCCAACCCGCGCCAGTCCGGAGCCGAGTTCCTGGAGGAACTTTACGGCCACCTGCTTGTCTCCGGCAACGCCTACATCGAGGCCGTCGCCGTCGGCGAAACCGTGCGCGAACTCTATTGCCTGAGGCCCGACCGGGTGAAGGTCGTGCCGGGGGCGGAGGGATGGCCCGAGGCCTGGGACTATACGGTCGGCGAGCGCTCGGTGCGCTTTTCTGCCAATGCGGCTCCCATTCGGCCGATCCTCAACCTCAACCTGTTCCACCCCTTGAACGACTACTACGGCATGGCGCCGATCGAGGCGGCCCAGGTGTCGCTCGACGTGCACAATTCGGCCTCGGCTTGGGCGAAGTCGCTGATCGACAATTCGGCGCGGCCCTCCGGCGCCCTCGTCTACCAATCGAAGGACGGCTCCAACCTGTCGGACGAGCAGTTTTCCCGGCTGAAGAAGGAGCTCGAAGACGGCTTCCAAGGCGCCGGCAATGCCGGCCGGCCGCTTCTCCTCGAAGGCGGGCTCGACTGGAAATCGATGGGACTGTCCCCGAAGGACATGGACTTCATCGAGGCGAAACGGGATGCCGCCCGCGAGATCGCGCTCGCCTTCGGCGTGCCCTCGATGATCCTCGGCATTCCCGGCGATCTGACGCACGCCAATTACGCCGAGGCCAACCGGGCGTTCTGGCGCTCCACCGTGCTGCCGCTCATCTCCCGCACCGCCCAGGCGCTCGGCACCTGGCTCGATCCTGCCTTCGGACCCGGGCTGCGGCTCGCCTTTGACTCAGACCAGATCGAGGCGCTGGCCACCGACCGCGACCAGTTGTGGCGCCGGGTCGATGCCGCGGCGTTCCTCTCCGACGACGAAAAGCGGGCCGCGGTCGGCTACGGCCCGCGCCCCCCGACGGTGCCGGCGGCTGCTGGCCCGGCGACAGGGCAGGGTGATGGGGGCGCCTTCGGGCTGCCGCCGGATGCCGAGTTCACGCCTCTTGAGGCGGATCCCGCAACGGTTGCCAGCGGCAGCGAGGCCGGATCGGTCGACGGCCCCGCCGCCGACGACATCGAACCGTGAGGTTGCGCCGATGACAGAAGCTGCCCGCATCGATCCCGGCCGGGGCCCCGTTTCCCGCATGGTGTCCAGCTGCCTCCTCTCGGCGCCGGAGCGAAAGCGCGCGGAGGCGGAAGCGGCGACCGTCTCCGCCGACGGCGAGTTCTCCGGCTACGCCAGCCTGTTCGGCGTCGAGGACATGAGCCACGACATTGTCGAGCGCGGCGCATTCCTCGTCTCGCTCAGCCGTCGCGGCGTGAGCGGCGTGAAGATGCTCTACCAGCACGATCCGGCCGAGCCGATCGGACGCTGGCTCGACATCCGCGAGACGGCGAAGGGCCTGTTCGTGGTCGGGCAACTGATGCCGGAGATTGCCCGGGCTCGCGAGGTCCTGGCGATGATGCGGGCCGGCGTCATCGATGGCCTTTCCATCGGCTTCAAGACGGTGAAGGGCCGCAGCGACGCCAAGTCCGGCATCCGCCGGCTCACCGAGGTCGATCTCTGGGAGATTTCGGTCGTCACCTTCCCCATGCAACCCGCCGCCCGTGTGGCCAGCGTGAAAGCCGCCGCCGCAATCGGCTCGTCCGCGCTGTCCGCCGCTGCAGACTGGCCGTTCGCCGGCCTCGACGCCGAGGAGGACCGCCGGCTGTCGCAACTGTTCCGTCGGCTTTCCGCGCGCGTTTCCCCCGGCAGGTGAGCGGTATCACCCGTCGATGCTCGCATCCGTCCCTGTCTCGCCCATCCCCTGCCCCGAGTTCCCACCCCGAGTTCCAAGGAGTTGCCATGGTTCCCGCTCCCCACCGTGCCCCCGAGGTCAAGTCCGCAGTCTACCGCGGCAATGATGCCGGCGCGGCCTATGCCGAATTCATGTACCAGTTCGAGGCGTTCAAGGCCGACAACGACCGCCGCCTCGCCGAGATCGAGCGCCGCGGTTCGGCCGACGTCGTCACCGTCGACAAGGTCGATCGCCTCGAACAGGTGATGACCGAACAGAAGCGCCAGATGGACGAACTCGTGCTGAAGCAGGCGCGACCGCGGCTGTCGGGCGATGCCCCGGCGTTGCGCTCCGCCGCCGGTCTCGAGCACAAGGCCGCCTTCGAGGCCTACATGCGCGGCGGCCAGGAGACGAACCTGCGCCGGCTCGAAGAAAAGGCGCTGTCGGTCGGTTCCGGTACCGATGGCGGCTACACCGTTCCGACCGAGGTCGAGACCTTCATCATGCGCCGTCTCGGGCAGATCTCGCCGATCCGCGCCATCGCCGGCAATCGCCAGGTCTCCTCCCCGACCTTCCAGAAGGCCTATTCGGCGACCGGCCCGGCTGGCGGTTGGGTGGCCGAGACGACTGCCGTCAACACCGCGACCGCCTCGCCGCCGCTGCAGCAATTGGTATTCCCGACGATGGAACTCTACGCCATGCCGTCGGCAACCCAGGCGCTGTTGGACGATTCCGTCGTCGACATCGAGACCTGGCTCGCCGGCGAAATCGATACGCTGTTCGCCGAGCAGGAAGGTGCGGCCTTCGTCAACGGCGACGGCACCAACAAGCCCAAGGGCTTCCTCGCCTATACGACGGTGTCCGACGACAGCTGGTCGTGGGGCAATCTCGGCTACGTCGCCACTGGCGCCGCGGGCGCCTTCCCGGCGTCGAACCAGTCCGACGTACTGCTGAACCTCGTCTACACGCTGAAGGCCGGCTACCGGCAGAACGCCACCTGGGTGATGAACCGCAAGGTGCAGTCGGCCATCCGGCAGTTGAAGGACAGCCAGGGCCATTACCTCTGGCAACCTCCGGTGCTTGCCGGCGGCCAAGCCTCGCTGATGAACTTCCCGCTCGTCGAGGCCGAGGACATGCCGGCGATCGCCGCCAATTCGCTGTCGATCGCCTTCGGCGACTTTCAGCGCGGCTACCTGGTGGTCGACCGCATCGGGCTCAGATTGTTGCGCGATCCCTACTCCGCCAAGCCCTTCGTCCTCTTCTACACGACCAAGCGCGTCGGCGGCGGCATGCAGGATTTCAGCGCCATCAAGCTTCTGAAGTTCGCCGCCAGCTAAAGCGGGATGATTTCAGATGGAATCGCTGTGGCGATCCATCTGAAATCTGAATCACTCCTCTATCAAAGGCCTAGAGCGCTGATTCAGCTGTCACATGCTTCCATGTGACAGCATCGCGCTCTGATCCGCGGCCTGACGTTCGGCGCGCCCCGGCTCTCCCTCCCGGCCGAGAAGGCGCCGTTCCTCGCGGCCCGCCGCTCCCTTCCGGCGGGCCGCGTCTTTTCTTCCGCTGAGACTGGCCCAAGACATCATTCCAGGAAGGCATTCCATGACAGCCGCGCTCATTTCGCCGCCGGCCACCGAACCGGTGCTTCTCGCCGAAGCCAAGGCCCATCTGAAGGTCGAGATCGCTGATGACGACGATCTCATCGGTGCGCTCATCACCGCCGCGCGCGTCCACGTCGAGGCGGCGACCCGCCGTGTGCTGATCACCCAATCCTGGCGCATCTATCGTGACGACTGGCCGGACAGCGGCGAGATCGCTCTGCCGGTGACGCCATTGCAGTCGGTCGACGAGGTGATCGTCTACGACTCGGTCGGCGAACCGGTGACGCTCAGTGCCGCCAAGTACCAAGTCGATATCGCTTCGATTCCGGCGCGGCTGAGATTGAAGGCCTCGCCGGCAACGGTAAAGCCCGGCGAACCGTTGAACGGCATCGAGATCGACGTCACCGCCGGCTACGGCGCCTCGGGCGTTGCCGTGCCGCAGCCCTTGCGCCTCGCCATCATGGTGCTCGTCGCCCGCTGGTACGAATTCCGCGACGCGACCGCCATCGGCACGGTGCCGGCCTCCGTTGCGCCCGGCTTCGAGGCGCTGATCGCCCCCTACCGCGTGTTGAGGCTCACGTGAGCCCGCTTGCCCGGCCGCCGATCGGGCGGCTCAACCGCCGCATGGCCCTCGATGCCGCCTCCCTCGCCACCGACGGCAGCGATGTCTGGACAGAGGTCGCAACCGTCTGGGGCGCCATCGAGCCGATCGGCGCCGAGGAGCGCGATGCGGCAGGCCGCATGGAGGGCGTCGCCCGCTGGCGCATCACCATCCGCTGGCGTGGCGATGTCACCAGCTCGAACCGCCTGCGCCTCGATACCCGCGTTTTCCGCATCGTGGCGACGCTCGATGCTGGGAGCGACAAGCGCTTTCTCACCATCGAAGCCGAGGAGGAGCTCAGATGATCTCCGCCGTCCTGGCGCTGCAGTCAGCGATCAAGGCACTGCTCTCGGCCGACGCGTCGCTGACCGCAGCGATCGGGGCCGCCCGCATCTACGACGGCGCTCCAAGAGACGCCGCTGTTCCCTTCGTCTCGCTGGACGAAATCGTCAGCCGTCGCCGCGACGGGCTCGGCGCACCGCTCGAAGAGCACCGGTTCACCGTGCGCGTCTGGTCGAAGTCGGGCGGCAAACGCCAAGCGCTGACGATCGCCGACCGCGTTGTCGCGCTGCTCGACGATGCCGCTCCGACGCTCGCCGGCCATCGCGTTGTCCGCCTCTATCTGGAGGCAAGCGATGCCCGCGCCGCCAAGGACCGCATCGCTACCGAGACCGCCCTGCGCTTCGTCGCCCTCACCGAACCCACCGGCTAGAGCTTCCTGCGTCCAGCCGGAGTCCGCTGCCGCAGATAAGATGCTCTAGAATCAAAAAGATAGAGCGCCTTATGCGCGTCCTATTGGACGCCGCCAACGCCATTTGAGGAGTCGCTTTCGTGACAGCCCAGAAAGGCAAGGACCTTCTGCTGAAGGTCGATCCGTCCGGCTCGGGGACCTATCAGACGGTCGCCGGCCTCCGCTCCCGCCGCATCACGCTGACGAGCCCGGCGGTCGATGCCACCAACGCCGACAGTCCCGACCGCTGGCAGGAACTGATCGGAGGCGTCGGCGTGCGCAAATGCGCGCTGTCCGGCACCGGCATCTTCCTGTCGTCGGTGTCAGACGCTGCGGTGCGGAGCCTGTTCTTTGCCGGTTCTGCGGCCAACTGGCAGATCGTCGTGCCCGGTTCGGGCATCCTCGCCGGACCGTTCCAGATCACCTCGCTCGACTACGTCGGCGACCACAACAACGAGCTGACCTTCGACATCGCGCTCGAATCGGCCGGCGCCATCACCTTTACGGCAGGCTGACATGGCGAACCTCAGACGCGGCGAGATCGAGGCCATCATTGACGGCCGTCCCCACACCCTCTGCCTGACGCTCGGCGCGCTTGCCGAACTGGAAGCGACCTTCGGGGCCGGCGATCTGGCTGCCCTCGGCGACCGTTTCTCGTCGGGTCGGCTGTCGGCGCGCGACCTGATCCGCATCGTCGGGGCGGGTCTGCGCGGCGCCGGAGAACCGGTCAGCGACGACGAGGTGGCAGCCATGCGTGCCGATGGCGGCGCGGTCGGATTTGCCGATATCGCCGCGCGGTTGCTGACCGTCACATTTGCCGGGAGCGGCACGCCGGAGGCGGGCGCGGGCCCTACCCCGGGCCGCAAAGCGGCCCGTTAGGCGAACAACCGTCGCAAAGCGGCCCGCTAGGCGCTCAATCGGCGCAGAGCGCCCCGTCGAGCGAACGGGTGGCGCAAGGCGCAGCGAACTCCGCGTCTGAGCCGAAACCGCGCCCGCCATTCCCCTGGGACGATGTCATGGCGCTCTGCCTCGGCGAAATCGGGCTCGCGCCGTCGGCCTTCTGGGCGGCGACGCCGATCGAGGTGGCGGCGATGATTCGCGGTCGGCACCACCGCCTCAACCCCGATCGCGCCGTCCCGCCGTCGCGTGCCGAGGTCGATCGGCTGAGGGCGGCGTTTCCGGACGATCCCAGTCCCCGATGGAACGGAGCACCGACATGACCGCCGATACCTCGACCCTTGCCGATACCAGCCAGACGTTCGACCAGCTGACGAAGTCGATGACCGGGCTGAACAGCTTGTCGACCACCTTCGGCAAGTCGATCACCGACGCCTTCAAGGGCGCTGTGGTGCAGGGCAAGCAGTTCGACACGGTATTGCGCGGCCTTGCCACCAATCTGTCGGACCGGACACTGAACGCGGCGCTTGCCCCGATCTCCAATGCAATCGGATCCGGCATCAACCAGACGGTGACCGGCGTTCTCTCCTCGATTTTCGGACTGAGATCTGGCGGTGTGGTCGCCGGCGGCCGCATCCAGCCGTTCGCCGAGGGCGGCATCGTGTCGAGCCCGAGCTATTTCCCGCTTCAAGGCGGTGGCACCGGGCTGATGGGGGAGGCGGGTGCCGAGGCGGTGATGCCGCTGAGGCGAGGGGCCGACGGACGCCTCGGCGTCATGGCCTCAAGCGGCCAGTCGCCGCTGAGCGTCACCTTCAACGTGTCGTCGCCGGATGTTGCCGGCTTTGCCCGTTCGGAAGCGCAGCTGACAAGTATGTTAGCCCGCGCCGTCGGACGGGGACGGCGCGGGCTCTAACACCGGTTCCGACGAGGAGGGGCTCACGGTTCCGATGTTGCAGGTTCGAACCGGCACGAGGTGCGCCGCTCGAAAAAGATCGGCCGACCTTGGGTAGGTCTGGCCTTGGGCGACTCTATTGCCGGCGTCCGTCGTCGGAACCCGGGTCCGGTCGCTTCCAATGGTCCTTGGTCTGTCCTTCTGGACTGGATTCTCCGATGCGATCCGGATGTCGGCCCGATCTTCGATCCGGCGGTTCAGTTTCGGCGCGAAAGAGCAGTCCCGATCTCATCGAACGATCCGGCTGGTGCAGTGTCGACGCCAAGCCTGATCGATAGGCAGACGTTACTTGCGGGTAACGAATGGTGCGTTGCGCAAGATCAAAACTCTCCGGGGCACGTAAATGTCCGATGTCTCGTCCTTCCACGAAGTCGTTTTCCCCGTCGGAATCGCACTCGGCTCGACCGGTGGACCACGACGAAAGACTGAGATCGTGACGCTGGGCTCCGGCGACGAACGACGCAATTTGCGTTGGGCCGATTCCCGCAGGCATTTCGATGCCGGCTCCGGCGTCCGCTCCTTCGCCGATCTTGCCGAAGTCGTGGCATTTTTCGAAGCGCGGCGCGGTCGACTTTACGGCTTCCGCTTCAAGGATCCGCTCGACGACCGCTCTTGCGGCTTTGGTGCCGATCCGTCCCCCGTAGATCAGCCGATCGGTACGGGCGACGGCGGCGCCATCGTGTTTCAACTGACGAAGACCTACGGCGGTACTTGGGCGCGGCAGATCGCCAAACCGGTTGCCGGCACGGTCCGAATCGCCGTCGCCGGAACCGAAAGACACCTCGGTACGGACTTTTCAGTCGATGCGACGACCGGCCTCGTCAGCTTCGCCCCCGCGGCCGTCCCGCCGATTGGTGCGGCCGTCACCGCCGGATTCGAGTTCCACGTGCCGGTGCGCTTCGACACCGACGATCTCACCGTCGATCTCTCGCAGTTCGCCGCCGGCCAAATTCCCTCCATTCCCTTGATCGAGATTCGCCCATGAAGATGCTCGACGCAGGGCTTGCCAGCCATCTTGCCGGCCATGTCACCACGCTCGCCAACTGCTGGCGGCTGACGCGGCGCGACGGTACCGTCCTCGGTTTCACCGACCACGACCGGCCGTTGATCCTTGCCGGTCAGACCTATGCGGCGGCGACCGGTCTCGGCACCTCCGAGAGCGTCGCCTCGGCCGACCTGTCTGTCGGTGGTGGCGAAATACTTGGGGCGCTCAGCTCCGCCGCCATCACCGATGCCGATATCGCCCGCGGGCTCTACGACGGGGCGACGATCGACGTCTTCCTCGTCAACTGGGCCGATGTCAGCCAGATCCTGCATGAGCGCTCCGGCGTCATCGGCGAGGTCACCCGCCGCGACGGCGCATTCGTCGCCGAAGTCCGCTCGCTCTCCGCCGCGCTCGATCAGGAGCGTGGACGCATCTACCAGCACCGCTGCGACGCCGATCTGGGAGATGCCCGCTGCGGCATCGACCTGACATTGGCGACCTATCGCGGCTCCGGCACCATCGTCGCGGTCGCAAGCCGCACGCGCTTTTCCGCCGGTGGGCTCGGCAGCTTTGCCGCCGGCTGGTTCCAGCGCGGCCGCCTGGACTTCGCGTCCGGCGCCAACGCCGGCACGTCCGTCGAAGTGAAGTTGCACCAGGTGGACGACGGTCTCGCCCAGTTTGACCTGTGGCAGCCGGCGGCAGCGATCCCGGCCGTGGGCGACGCCTTCACGGTCACCGCCGGCTGCGACAAGCTGATCGACACCTGCGATCAGCGCTTTGCCAATGCGGTGAACTTCCGCGGCTTTCCGCACATCCCGGGCTCGGACTATCTCCTCGCCCATCCGGCGCTGACGGCGCTGCCGAGCGACGGCAAGGCGCTGGTGTCATGAGCGCGGGCACATTGGATGCCGCCGGCGGCGCCCGTATCGTCGCGCAGGCGCGGGGCTGGATCGGCACACCCTACCGGCATCAGGCATCGCTCAAAGGTGTCGGCTGCGATTGCCTGGGCCTGATCCGCGGTCTGTGGCGCGACCTCTACGGCGCCGAGCCGGAGATCGTGCCGGCTTACGCCCCGGACTGGGCCGAGGCGGCGGGACGCGAGGCGCTCGCCGAGGCCGGGCGGCGCCATTTGATCGAGTTGGCCGTCGCCGATGCAAGCCCCGGCGATATCCTCCTGTTCCGTTGGCGCGACGACGTCCCGGCCAAGCACGCCGGCGTCATGGCGACGCGTCAGAGCTTCGTCCACGCCTACGACGGCTCGGGTGTGGTCGAATCGGCGCTCGGACCCTGGTGGCGAAGGCGCATCGCCTTTGCCTTCCGCTTTCCCGAACTGCCCGCGGCGACTGCACCGACCATCACCCTCTCCAATGACCCGCATTTCGCCGACCTCCATCTCGCCGACACTGGCGCCTGACCGGAGCACACGTCCTTGGCCACGATCCTTCTCTCGGCAGCCGGCGCGGCTGCCGGCGCCCTGTTAGGCCCGATCGGCGCTATCGGCGGCCGCGCTATCGGCGCGATCGCGGGCGCCATCATCGATCGCGCCCTCATCCGTTCAACGCTTCCAACCGAGACCAAGGGCCCGCGCCTCACCGACTTGACGGTGCAGACCTCGACCGAAGGCAAGGACATCGCCCGTGTCTACGGCCGCGTGCGCCTGTCGGGTCAGGTGTTCTGGGCGACTCACTACGAGGAACAGACGGTGCGCTCCCAGGCCGGTGGCAAGGGCGGACCGACGGTGCAGAGCTACGACTACTACGCCAATTTCGCCGTGGGTCTGTGCGAAGGACCGATCAACCGCGTCGCCCGCGTCTGGGCCGACGGGGTCGAGCTCGATCTCTCCACCGTGCAGATGCGGATCTATGAGGGAGGCAAGGACCAACTCCCCGATGCGCTCATCGCTGCGGTGCAGCCTGGTGCCGTACCGGCCTATCGTGGCCTTGCCTATGTGGTGTTCGAGCGCCTGGCGCTGGCCGACTACGGCAACCGTCTGCCGCAGCTCTCGTTTGAGGTGATCCGCGTCGTCGATACGCTGGAATCGCGCATCCGCGCCGTGACCCTGATCCCCGGCGCCACCGAATTTGGCCTGTCGACTACCGCGGCGACGTCGGTGAGTTCCAGCGGCTCGACGGTGTCGGAAAACCGCCACGTCACCTCAGCCGCGACCGATTTCGCCGCCGCCCTCGACGAATTGCAGGCGCTGTGTCCGGCGCTCGAACGCATCGCCCTCGTCGTCGCCTGGTTCGGCGACGATCTCAGGGCCGGGCACTGCACCGTGTCGCCTCGGGTCAGCTCGAACACACGTTCGGTGACGCTTTCCTGGTCGGTCGCCGGCCTCGATCGATCGACGGCCCGGCAGGTCTCCTACGTGACCCCGGCTCCGGCCTATGGCGTCACGTCGACGACAGCGATCGCCAGCTTCGGTGGCACGCCGGACGACGCAAGCGTTGTCGCAGCGATCCGGGCGATCACCGCGCGCGGCCTGAAGGTCACGCTCTATCCTTTCATCCTGATGGACATCCCGCCGGGCAACTCGCTCGCCGACCCTTACGGTGGCAGTGCCCAGTCGCCGTTTCCCTGGCGCGGGCGCATCACCCCGTCGCCGGCGCCTGGCACGCCCGGTTCGCCGGACAAGACCTCGGTGGTGGCGACCGATGTTGCCGCCTTCGTCGGGTCCTGCCGTCGGACGGATTTTGCGGTGTCGGGGACCTCGGTCGTCTTTTCCGGTCCGGCCGAATGGTCGTTTCGCCGGATGGTGCTGCATTATGCGAGCCTCGCTGCGGCGGCCGGGGGCGTCGACGGCTTCCTCCTCTCCTCCGAATTGCGCGGTCTGACTACGGCGCGCTCTGGCCCCTCGACCTATCCCTTCGTCGACGCGCTCGTGACACTTGCCGGCGACGTCAAGGCCATCCTTGGATCGACCGCGAGAGTCTCCTATGGCGCCGACTGGTCGGAATGGTTCGGCCATCATCCGACCGACGGAACGGGCGACGTCAGCTTCCATCTCGATCCCTTCTGGGCCTCGGGACACGTCGATTTCATCGGTGTCGACAGCTACATGCCGCTCGCCGATTGGCGCTACGGCGACCACCTGGATGCGGCGGTGGCCGAGACTCCCTGGGACATAGACTACCTGCGTTCCCGGGTGCTCGCCGGCGAGGGCCACGACTGGTATTACGCCAGCGCGGCCGACCGGTCCGCGCAGGTGCGCACGCCGATTACCGACGGCGCCTACGCCGAACCGTGGATCTGGCGCTTCAAGGATCTGGCCGGCTGGTGGCAGTCGCAGCACTTCAACCGGCCGGGCGGCGTCCGGGCGGCGAGCCCGACCGCCTGGGTGCCGCGGTCGAAACCGATCTGGCTGACGGAAACCGGCTGTCCGGCGGTCGATCTCGGCGCCAACCAGCCAAACATGTTCCCGGACGCCAACTCGTCGGCAGCCGGTCTTCCCTATTTTTCGCGCGGCGCCCGCGACGACCTGATGCAGCGGCGCTATTGCGAGGCGGTTCTGTCCGCCTGGGATCCGGCCGACGCGGATCATCTCGCCGCCGCCGCGTTGACGACGACGTCAGGCGCTCGAATCGTCGATCCGTCGACGATCCACCTGTGGACCTGGGACGCGCGGCCGTTCCCGGCGTTTCCGGCGCTTGCCGACGTCTGGGCCGACGGCGCCAACTGGCCGACCGGCCATTGGCTGACGGGGCGGCTGGGTGGGACGAGCGTCGAGGCGCTGATCCGAGCCGTTCTGGCCGACTGCGGCTTCACCGGGGTCGAGATGCAGGCGGTCGGCGGCCATGTCGACGGCTACCTGATCGACAGCAACATGTCGGCGCGGGCGGCGCTCGAGCCGCTTCTCACCGCCTGGCAGATCGATGCAGTGGATACCGGCCTTTCCGTGCGCTTCGCCGGCCGGTCGCGGCGGGTGATCGCGAAAATCGGCGGCGACGATCTGGTCGATCCCGGAAACGCGCAACTCCTCGAAGTGAAACGCACTGAGGAGACCGATCTGCCGCACGAAGTCTCGGTGACCGTGTCGGACGCGCTCAGGGACCATCGCCGTTCGACGGTCACCTCGCGCCGCCTCTCCGGCTACAGTCAGAGAGCGACACGGGCGGATCTGCCGGTCGTGGCGCCCCTCGCCGTGACCCTCGGCATCGCCGACGAGTGGCTGCACGATCTGTGGATCGGCCGGGAAACGGTCAATTTCGCCGTGCCGGTTGGTGCCGCCGCCCTCGAGCCGGGCGACATCGTCACGGTCTCAACCGGCGATATCGATCGCACCGTGCTGATCGAGAAGATCACCGACGGTGCGTCGCGCGCAATCGAGGCCCGCAGTGCCGATCCCGGCCTCTACGGCCCGGTCCCGGTCGCCGCCCGCAGGGTGAACGCCGGTGCTGCTGCCGCCTACGGCCAGCCGACCGTCTTTGTGCTCGACATTGCCCACGCCAACGACAGCGATCCGGCCTACCGACCCTATCTTGCCGTCGCCGCCGACCCCTGGCCGGGCACCGTCTCGGTCTGGCGGCAAGCGAGTGGCGGCGGTTCCTACGGCCTCGCGGCGACGCTGACAAAGCGGGCGACCTTGGGGCTGACGACCACCACCGCCCCGACCGGGCCGGTCAGCCGCTGGGATCGCGCCAACGCGATCGGCGTTCGGATCTTCGCCGGGACGTTGTCGTCGGCCAGCGAGGCCGACGTCCTCGGCGGCGCCAATCTGGTGGCGGTGCGGAATTCGGCCGGCGCCTGGGAGATCTGCCAGTTCGCCGATGCAACGCTCACCGGCACCCAGACATATCTGCTTTCGAAGCTCCTGCGTGTCCAGGGCGGTTCGAACGATGCCTGGAACGCCCCTATCCCGGCCGGCAGTCCCTTCGTCGTGCTCGACGACGCGTTGCTGTCCTTGCCAATCTCGCAAGACGACGTCGGCCGCGCGCTCACCTTCAAAGTCGGGCCGGCGCGCGATGCCTACACGGCTGCGACGTATATCGACGTTGCCGTCACGCCCACCGGGCGTGGCCTGCTGCCCTGGAGCCCGACCGACATCCGTGCCCGGCGCGATCCAGCGACCGGAGACGTTACGTTCAGCTGGATCCGCCGCTCGCGCCTCCCGGGGGCGGACGTCTGGAGTGCCGGCGATGCGCCGCTCGGCGAGGAGACGGAGTCCTACCGCCTGCAGATCCTGTCGTCGGGTACAGCCATTCGCCAATTCGACGTGGCGACGCCGTCCTGCACCTATGTCGCGACGGCACAGTCGGCGGATTTCGGCAGCCTGCAAGGCGCCTACAGCATCAGCGTCGCTCAGCTCTCGGCAGCGCTCGGGCCGGGCATTCCGTGCGCTGCGACCCTGACCTTCTGAGGCCGGCACCGGTTCCAACCTCGCGCATGGCGCGGGATCGGCTGTAGCCCTGCCGGGCCACTATCCCCCGATCCAGTGAAAGTCAGCTCATGACATCGACGACCCGCTTGGGCCTGCCGCTGATCGATGCGGCACAGGCGCAGAAACACGTCACTCACAACGAAGCGATCAACGCGCTCGATCAGTTGGTGCAGGCGGCGGTGGCCACCCGCTCGCTGGCGACGCCGCCGGCGAGCCCCTCCACCGGCGACGCCTATATCGTCGCGGCAGGTGCCACCGCGGCTTGGACGGGCAAATCCGACGACATCGCCGCGTGGCAGGACGGCGCGTGGACGTTCTACGCGCCGAGCCCGGGCTGGTGCGTCTGGGTGATCGACGAGACTCGAATCTACGCCTGGGCGGGAACGGCCTGGGTCGATGCCTTCGGGGTGTTGATGGGAACGCTGCAGGGTGTCCGGCTGCTCGGCCTGGGGACCACCGCAACCACGTCCAGTCCCCTGTCCGCCAAGCTGAACGCCGCGCTCTTCACGGCATTGGCAACGTCTGAGGGGGGCACCGGCGATCTGCGCCAAACGCTCAACAAATCGACGTCATCAAACACCGTCTCGCAGCTTTACCAGGACGGATACTCGGGGCGAGCCGAGACCGGGCTCTGCGGCGACGACAACTTTCATGTCAAAGTCTCGCCAGACGGTTCGTCATGGAGGGATGCTCTTGTCATCGACAAAACGACGGCGGCGCTATCATTCAACAACCCGGCCGGCGCGCGTACCAATCTCGGGCTCGACGGCTACGTCTTCCGCAATCGTCTGCGCAATGCCACGTTTGCCGTCAATCAGCGCGGGCTGAACCTGCCGGTCTTCACCGGCGCCATCTCCGGCACGACCTTGACTGTATCGGCGGTCGCGTCGGGCACGCTGCAGGTCGGTCAGGTCCTGTCGGGCTCCGGCGTTACGGCCGGGACCACCATCACCGCGCTCGGAACGGGCACCGGCGGGACCGGCACATATACGGTTTCGGCGTCGCAGACCGTGGCTTCGACGACGATCACGGTTGCCGGTTACAAGCTCTCGGCGGGGCAATACGGCCACGACGGCGTCAAGGGCGGGGCATCCGGCTGCACCTACACCTTCGCGACGACGGGTGTCGATGCGACGCTGACCATTTCCGCCGGCTCGCTGATCATGGCCGTCGAGGACAAGCTGCTCGAGGGGGGCGCCTACGCGCTCGCCCACGAAGGCACGGCCCAGGCTCGCGTTTGGCAGGGCACCGGCTACACCGGCACGGGCTCGTATGGCGCGGCAACGCGGGCCGCGCCTTTGATCGTCACCGGGCTTACGGCCGGCACGCAGACCAACATTGAATTCTCGACAGGAACGGTCACCCGACCGCAATTCGAGCCGGGCACGCAGGCCAGCGCCTTCGAGCGCCGACCGGTCGGGCTCGAACTGCTGCTGTGCCAGCGGTATTACTTCCGGATGTCTGGATTCCCTGGCGGTGGCGTCTTTCCGGGATTTGGCGCTGCGGCAGTCTATACGACGACAGCCGCCAACGCATACTTCAAGTATCCAGCAACTATGCGCGCAACGCCAACTTTGACACAAAGCAATACAGCGCTGTTTGCCGACAATGCCTTTTATCCGGTGACCGGATTCGGCAGCCTCTACATGGGGACCGATGGCGCGTCGGTCAATCTATCCGTGGCATCCGGACTTGTCTTGGGCCACGCCGCGACATGGCTGGGAGCCAATACGGCAGCAGCCTACGTCGAGGCGAGCGCGGAGATTTGACCATGGTTGAATATGCTCTGACCGACGGCGCGATGCCGATCAATGCTCAGCCGATCCTGCGGTCCGACGGCGCGATCATCCCGCCCGATCCCGCCAACCGCGACTGGCAGGCGTATCAAGAATGGCTCGCCGAGGGCAACCTGCCGGTGCCTTCTGTCGCACCTGCGCCGGACACCGCCGCCGAGGCCCGCGCCGCGCTTGAGGCGAGCGATCGCACAGTGATCCGCTGTGTCGAAGCCGGCGTGGCCGTGCCGGCCGAGTGGGTGGCCTATCGCCGGGCGCTCAGGGCCGTGGTTGCCGGCACCTCGGCGACGATGCCGGGTCGGCCGGCCTATTCCGCCGGAACCTGAGGCAAAATCCGACTTCAGCTCACATTGCCGCTGCCTCGACCGTCGCGCCACTGCGGCGCCGGCTGGGCGCTGGTCGAAGTTGAGCCATCGTGCCCCGGTCGGCACGAAAGTCTTCCGCCAATCCCGCCGAGGAGAGAGCCATGAACGGCACCAAGAGCCTGTTTGCATCGACGACGATTTGGGGCGCCGCGCTGAGCGTCGTGGCAGCCGCCGCCGGCCTCGCCGGCTACAGTGTCAGCGCCGACGATCAGGCTCAGGCGCTCGATCTGATCGGACAAATTGTCCCTCTATGGGACCGGATCGTCGTGATCATCGGCGGCGGCGTCGCTATTTGGGGCCGCATCAAAGCCACGCGCCGGATCGGCTGAATGAACGCGCTCGCCCTAGTCAGAGCCGTGGTCGGCTTCGCCTCGGCACTCCTGTCGTTTCTGCACGATCGCCGCCTCGTCGACATGGCGACGGCTGCCGCCACCAAGGCACAACTTGAGGAGGTGATCGATGGACTGTCGCGAGCCGAAGCTGCGCGTGCTGGTCAGGATACTCGGTCTGACGCTCATCCTGAACGGTTGCGCGACGACGACGGATTTCGGCGTGATTGAACGGCCATCCCGTCTGCCCGCGCCCACCGAGCTTGCCTGCACCGCGTTCCGTCCGGTGACCTGGTCGAAATCCGACACCAATTCGACCATCCGCCAGGTCAAGGCGCACAATGCAGTTTATGCGGCACTGTGTGCCGCAAAGTCCGCAAGCGGATTGCAACCGGACCGATAGATCGTCCGGAGCGGAGGCGTTCAGCGTTGTATTCATGTCTGGTTCATCGGCTCTCTGCGACAGTGCTGTCATGAGCCGAATTGCATCTTATGTTCTGACTGCCCTGCTGCCCGTTGCGGTGCAGCTGACGGCCGCTTCGGCGCAGACGGCGTTGCCGATTGCCCAGCCGGCGCCGATCGTCGCCCGCTCCATCGGCGCCACCGATGCCCCGGCGGCATGTCTGACTTCAGCTGCAGCGCAGGATGCAGTGGCCGGCGGTCGCGTTCTACGCTTCGCCGACGTCAAGCGGCGCATTTCCGGCGACATCGTCAAGGCCGATCTGTGCAACACCAACGGCAAGCTTGCCTATGTCGTCACGGTTCTGTCGTCGGATGGTATGGTGAAGCGCGTTGCGCTCGATGCGAGTTCCGGAGAAATGATATACGGTGGCAAGTGATTTTCAGTCACTTGTCCGGCCATGTCATTTCTCGGGGGAGGAGCGCGGTGCGACTGCTTGTGATCGAGGACGATCCCAATCTCAACAATCAACTGGTCGAGGCGTTGAAGGACGCTGGCTACGCCGTCGATACGGCACGAGACGGCGAGGAGGGGCACTTCCTGGGCGATACCGAGCCCTATGACGCCGTCGTGCTCGACATCGGCTTGCCGAAGATGGATGGCCTTTCGGTCCTGGAACAATGGCGCAAGGACGGGCGCAAGATGCCGGTCCTGTTGTTGACCGCCCGCGACCGCTGGAGCGACAAGGTGGCGGGCATCGACGCCGGCGCCGACGATTATGTGGCCAAACCCTTCCATATGGAGGAGGTTCTGGCGCGGCTGCGTGCGCTGGTGCGCCGTTCGGCCGGGCATGCCTCCAACGAAATCGAGTGCGGACCGGTGACGCTCGACACGCGCGCCGGACGGGTCACCGTCGAGGGGCACCTGATCAAACTGACCTCGCACGAATTCCGCCTGATCTCCTATCTGATGCTGCATCAGGGTCGGGTGGTGTCGCGCACGGAGCTGGTCGAACATCTCTACGATCAGGATTTCGATCGCGATTCCAATACGATCGAGGTCTTTATCGGTCGCGTCAGGAAGAAGCTCGGCGTCGACATCATCCAGACCATCCGCGGGCTCGGCTATACGGTCGGCGTGACCAGCAATGCAGGCTAGTTCGCTTGCCCTTCGCCTATTCGTGCTGGCGGCGATCTGGAGCGCCCTATCGCTCGCCGCCACCGGGTCGGTACTGATCGCGGTCTACCGCGGCTCGGTCGAGCGGTCGTTCGACGAACGCCTTGCGGTCTACATGAAGACGCTGATCGGCGCTCTGTCGACCCAGCCGGAACTGGGGACGGGCGGCAAGGAGCTGGCGAATGTCGGCGAGCCGCGGTTTCAGCTGCCGCAATCGGGTTGGTACTGGGTCGTACGGCAAGCTTCCGACGGCAAGGCGATCGCCTCATCAAAGTCGCTGGTCGGCGAAGTGCTGTCGTTCCCAAGCGATCTCGGGGCCCAAGCCGGTACCGATCGAATCGCCAAAGCCTATGTCCAGGGTCCGGACAACCAGGACCTGCGGGTCCTCGAACGCGAGATCTCCTTCGACGGTACGACGTCCTACCGACTCGCGGTTGCCGGCAATGCCGGGGAACTCAACGACGATGTCACGTCCTTTTCCACTCGCACCGCTCTTGTGCTCGCCCTTGTGGGCGTTGGCCTTGTCATCACCACCTATTTCCAGGTGAAGATCGGCCTCTCGCCGATCGAGCGCATCCGCGAATCGCTATTTGCCATCCGTGCCGGCAATTCCGAGCGGCTCGAAGGGGACTTTCCCCTCGAACTGGCCCCTTTGGCGGTTGAGATGAATGCGCTGATCGAGGCCAATCGCGAAACAATGGAGCGGGCGCGGACCCACGTCGGTAATCTCGCTCACGCGCTGAAGACGCCGCTCTCCGTCATCACCAACGAGGCGCGGGCTTCCGATGCACCATTCGCGGCCCGCATTGCCGAGCAGTCGGCGCTGATGCGCGAATACATCGATAATCACCTGGAGCGCGCCCGCATGGCGGCGCAGCGCCGCGTCATCGGCGTCGTCAGCGATGTCGGTCCGGTCGTCGAGCGCCTGGCTCGGGCCATGCGCAAGATCCACGAGGGACGCAGCGTCGTGGTCGAAGTCGAGATCCGCGACACGCTGCGGTTCCGCGGCGAAACCCAGGATCTCGAAGAGATCCTCGGCAATCTGATGGACAATGCCTGCAAATGGTGCCGAGGCCACGTGGTGGTTGCCGCCTGGCTCGATCCGGCAGCCCGGCCGGAGGAGCGCCGGTTCCTCACCATCGTCGTCGATGACGACGGCCCGGGCCTCAGTCCGGAGAAACGCGTAGAGGCGCTGAAGCGAGGCAAGCGGCTCGACGAGACGGTTCCCGGGACCGGGCTCGGCCTGTCGATCGTCAGCGAACTCGCGACGCTCTATGGCGGCCGCTTTCAACTGGTCGACGCGCCGATCGGCGGCCTCCGGTGCGAACTGACCTTGCCGGCGCTATGACGATCTCGTGTTGCTGCAATGCACGGGCATGTCGATCGGAAAATACCGTTTTATGTCAATTGCTTAATAGTAGGACATCGACTCCAGCCGGAGCGGGCAGTTAGGACCGGGGCAATCGCTGCCGCCATCGGCTCATTTCTGCCACGTTCAGGCGGTGTTCAGACGCCATCCCGATAGTCGGGCCGCGAGGGGCGTCGTCGTCTGCTCGCCTGGCGCTGGACGGCTACCCGTTTCAGGTCGCCCCGCGCTTCGGGCAGCCGTGCCCAAACGAAAGTCATCGTTGGTCTATCCAAACGGTCCGGCTCGGCGGCGCGATGCAGTCCAAGCCGACCGTCGGCGGAAGCGAGTCATGAAATTCAATCCGGTGATTGTTCTTGCCCTTATCGGCCTCGTCGGCTGCACCCCCGGTGCACCGAAGCAGGACGCCGGCACGCTCGCCGGCGGTCTTACCGGCGGCCTCGTCGGCAGCCAGTTCGGCACCGGAACAGGCAAGATCTTGACGACCGGCGCGGGGGCACTGTTTGGCGCGCTTCTCGGCAGCGAGATTGGGCGTGAACTCGATGAGCGCGATCGGACTCTGACGGCCGAGGCCGAGTTCGACGCGCTCGAGACCGGTCAACCCGGTGTGGCGCGCGAGTGGCGCAATCCCGCCAACGATCACCACGGTCAGGTGACCCCCGGACCGTCCTATTCGGTCAACAACTATGTCTGCCGCGACTTCAGCGATCGGGTCTACGTCAGCGACCGGCAGCCGGCCCAGTCGCATGCCACGGCTTGCCGCCAGCCCGACGGCTCTTGGCGGCCGCTCAGCTGAGCTGTCTGCCGCCAGGGCAGGCTCCTGTCAAAAGGTCAGGAGAATTTTAACACCGGGGCTGCATACTGTTCGTCAGTTGTATGTGGTGTGAGTGAAGGGCGAGTGCCGATGCCCGACCCCGGCGTCCTGAATGACAAGGTTCGTGCCTATATCGAGGCACTGTCACCTGCTGCGCGTGCCATGCTTCTGCGTTCGATGCAGAAAGCGCGGGACCGCGGCGAGGCGACGAGCCCGACCGAAGCAATCCTGAAGGCCATTGGTCAGTTTTCCGCCGACCAGGCTGCCGTCGAGCAGGCGCTGGTGGCGCGACTGGTGCCCGCTGCCAGCCGCGGTGAACTGGTGCGTGCCGCCTTCTTCGCGCCGGCCGAACCATTCCTGCTAGACGTGGCCTTGCCGACAAAAGTTCCGGCTCGGATCTATCGCGGTTCGCTGGCCGCCATCTGGACTTGGCTCAATCGTGACATCGCGACGGCCGAGGTCGATGCGGCCTGTCGAGAGGACGTTGCCGATCCGCATGCTGCCGGGGCAAGACTCCGGCGGACATTGGCGCCACGCCTGATCGGCCTGCTCGCCGACACCAAGGCAAATCCTAAGGGACAGGCGCGTCTCGCCTTTCATCTCGGTAGCGAATTAGTACTCCAGGATCTCGGCGACCTCCTCTACATCTTCCAGAACGAGGCGAAGATCGCCGGCATGCTGAGCCAGCTGCCGAAGACCATCACGCTCGCCGACAATAACGACGCCCCGTCGCTCGGCGACATCATCAAAGTCAAGAAGGCGATCGACGAGTCGCAGCTCGACGCGCATTACATCGCCACGCTGATGCTGTCGCGGGCCAACTCCGCCGCGGCCGTGGCCGATTTCGCCGTTCGGATGGCCAATACGTCCGATCCGCGCATCGTGCACCAGAGCTTCTCTGGACGCATTATCGATGCCGTCCTGTCGGAAGTCGATCTGTGGGTCGGCCGTGCCGAGGCGCATCTCGCCGATCGGCCGGGCCGGATGGCCGCGCTCGAAGATCTGCGCAGCTACCGCGATCTCGTCCGCCAGCTCGATCTGGTGGTGAGCCCCTCCGAAGTGCCGGCTTGGCACAAGCGCCTCGGCGCCGCCCGGCGGACGATGTCGGAACGGATCGGCAGGGAGATCGAGCCGGTCTCGGGTATGCTCAGGCGCTCTTTGCGCGTCGATGCCCAGCATGCCGGATCCGGTCAGTTCGATACCGATGCGCTCGAAGACGCCGAGTTCGGCATCCGGCTCCTCTGGGAAGCGCGAAATGCTCTCGACAGCCTCGCTCTGAACGAGCTGGTCAACCGGCAGAAGCGGCAGGTCGAACAGTCGCTCGAAGTGATGACGGCAAAACTCCTGTCAGACCTGAAGTCGAGGCAGGGCACCGACCGCACCAATCTGATCGCCGCCGTCGACGGGGCCATCCGCATTTCAGCGATCGTGTTCGGCGAGGAATACAGCCAGCTCCTGAAGAAGAGTCGCGATCTCGCAACCGGCAAGCAGATGGGCCGCGCGGCTGGCTGAGCCTGCCCGCGTCCTTTTGGTCCGATCGGCAGTCTCCTCGCCCGGGCATGTCCCGGTCCTGCAGGCGAGCGCTCGGCTCACTTGGCTTCTGCCTAAGACCCATTCCGTATCCGACCGAAATAATGCTAGAGCGGGGTGCCCGAGGCTTTCTGGCCTCGGGCACCCGTTTTCGTGCGTCGCGGCGACTGCCAATCGCCGCAAGTTGGACATGCGACCGAAGGGCGGCTGTCGTCTTTGGAAAAATGTGCGTGATGACAAATAGTTAGAGCGATTCACGCGGCGGTTCTGCATGTCTTGCTTTCAGCAGAGCGTCGCCGACGTTGGTGGAATGCCGAGTGGGCACGCAGGGAACACGGGCAGAATGGTGCTTTGGATCGTCTTTGCAGTGATGACGGCGGCGGCCGCGCTCATCGTCATCGTTCCCCTCAATCGGGCGCGCGCGCGGGCGACGTCCGGCGAGGAGATCCGTGTCTATGCCGACCAACTGGACGAGGTCGGGCGCGACCGTGACCGCGGCGTGATCGGCGAGCGCGAGGCCGAGGCAGCCCGCATCGAGATCGCTCGCCGGCTGATCCGGGCAGATCAGGCCGCGACGCCGGCCGCCACGCTCGGTGGCAGAAGTCGGAACATTGCGACGGTCGCGGCCATCGTGCTCATTCCCGCCGCGGCACTCGGGCTCTATTCGAAGTTCGGCAATCCGAGCCTGCCGGACCAGCCATTGGCTGACCGCAAGGTGGAGGCGCTCGATGAGCGCTCGCCGGAGGCGCTCATCGCCATGCTCGATGCCCAGCTCGCCAAGAACCCCGACGACGTGCGCGGCTGGGATATCGCCGGCCCGATCTATTTCCGCATCGGCCGCCTCGATGACGCGGCCAAGGCCTTTGCCAATGCGATCCGGCTCGGTGGTCCGAGCCTGCCGCGCGAGATCGGGCTCGGACAGGCGCTGATGACGACCGCAAACGGCCGGGTGACGCCTGAGGCGAAGGCCGCCTTCGAGGCGGCGCTACGGATCGAACCGGCTTTCCCGCTCGCCCGCATGTACCTCGCACTCGCGCTGTCGCAGGACGGGCATTTGGCCGAATCCGCTGCGGCCTGGAAAGCACTCGTCGCCGACGGCAAGCCGGGCGATCCGTGGCTCTATGCGGCCAAGCGGCAGCTCGCAGGCGTTGAGGCCGCAATCGCCCAGGCAGCCAACCCGGCATCCCCCGCCAATCCGTCATCTCCAGGCACCGACACAAAGCCGACAGCTGACGAGACTGCGCCAACCGTTGCGCCCGGGCCGGCACCCTCCGGCGATGCCACTCCGTCGCCCGATTCGCAAAACATGATCGAAGGCATGGTGACGCGGCTGGCCGAACGCCTCGACAAGGACGGCGGTACGGCCGAAGACTGGGGCAAGCTCGTCCGGTCCTATCTGGTGCTCGGTCGCAAGGACGCCGCCAAGGCCGCGATTGAAAAAGCGCATGCAGCGTTCGCTCAGGATCAGGCCGCGCTGACGGCCTTCGACGCCATCCTCAACGAGCTCGGAGCCGCCCGATGACGTCTGAAATCGTGACCCTGCCGTTGGCCGCTGCAACCGGATCCGGCCGATGACGCGCAAACAGCGACGCCTGACCCTCATTGCCGTCGCCGGGCTGGTCATCGCCGCGGCTGGCGCGCTCGTCCTCTATGCTCTCACCGATAAGATCGTATTCTTCAATTCGCCTTCCGACATCGTCGCCAAGCATCCGAAGCCCGGCACCCGCATCCGCCTGGGCGGGCTGGTGAGGGAGGGCAGCGTCGAACGCGGCGGTAATGCGCACGTGGCTTTCGAGGTGACTGACGGCGTCGCCTCGGTTCCCGTCGCCTACGTCGGCATCCTGCCGGACCTGTTTCGCGAGGGGCAGGGCGTTGTCACCGAGGGCGCCTTCGACGCTTCCGGCAAGCTGCAGGCCGACACCGTCTTGGCCAAGCACGACGAGCGCTATATGCCGAAGGAAGTCGCCGAAGCCTTGAAGAAGTCGGGCGAATGGCGGGGCGATACGCCGCCGAAATAGGTCTGACGGGAAGCCCGCGGCAAACGGTGCTGCCAGGCGGATGAGGGCAGTCGGGAGGACGGATGATCGTTGAAATCGGGCATTTCGCGCTGGTGTTGGCCTTTGCGCTGGCGCTTGTCCAGTCGGTGCTCCCCGTTTGGGGCGCACGCAGCGGCGATGCACGCCTGATGGCGACGGCCGGCCCGAGCGCGCTCGGGCAGTTCCTGTTTGTCGCCATCACTGCGGCGGCGCTCATTCATGCCCACGTCGTGTCGGACTTTTCCGTCGTCAACGTGGTGGAGAATTCCCACTCGCTGAAGCCACTCCTCTACAAGATCACCGGCGTTTGGGGGAACCACGAAGGCTCGATGTTGCTCTGGGTGGCGATCCTCGCGCTGTTCGGCGGCCTCGTCGCCTTCTTCGGCGGCAATCTGCCGGCAAGTCTCAAGGCCAACGTGCTCGCCGTGCAGGCTTGGATCGCCAGTGCCTTCTATCTCTTCATTTTGTCGACGTCGAACCCGTTCGCGCGGATCTCTCCGGCGCCGATTGAGGGCAACGACCTCAATCCCGTGCTGCAGGACATCGGCCTCGCCATCCACCCGCCGCTCCTGTACCTCGGCTACGTCGGCTTCTCGATCGCCTTCTCCTTCGCGGTCGCCGCCCTCCTTGACGGCCGCATCGATGCCGCCTGGGCTCGCTGGGTCAGGCCCTGGTCGCTCGCTGCCTGGATCTGCCTGACGCTCGGCATCGCCATGGGATCCTACTGGGCCTATTACACGCTTGGCTGGGGCGGTTGGTGGTTCTGGGATCCAGTCGAGAATGCGTCCTTCATGCCGTGGCTTGCCGGCACCGCGCTGTTGCATTCGGCGATCGTCATGGAGAAGCGCGACGCCCTGAAGATCTGGACCATCCTTCTCGCCATCCTCACCTTTTCGCTTTCTCTGCTCGGCACGTTCCTCGTCCGCTCGGGCGTCTTGACCTCGGTGCACGCGTTTGCCACCGATCCGGCCCGCGGCGTCTTCATCCTCGCCATCCTCGTGCTCTTCATCGGCGGCTCACTGACGCTGTTTGCCTGGCGCGCTCCTGGCCTGAAGCCCGGCGGACTGTTTGCGCCGATCAGCCGAGAGGGAGCGCTCGTCTTCAACAATCTGTTCCTCACCGTCGGCTGCGCCATCGTGTTGGTCGGCACGCTCTATCCGCTCGTCTACGAGATGGCGACCGGCGCCAAGATCACCGTCGGACCGCCCTACTTCAATCTCGTCTTTGGCGCCTTCATCGCCGTACTGCTGGCGGCGGTTCCGTTCGGGCCGATGCTGGCCTGGAAGCGTGGCGACCTTCTGGGTGCCGCCGAACGGCTCTGGTTCGCCTTCGCGCTCGCCGCCATCGTCACCATCGCCATCTGGTGGCCGTCGACGGGCGCGCTCCTGACCGCCCTCGGCATCGGTCTTGCCGTCTGGGTGATGGCTGGGGCCGTCGTCGAATGGGCGATGCGCATCCGGCTGTTGCGCGCGCCGCTTGGCGAAAGCTTGTCGCGGGCTTGGGGACTTCCCGGCGCGACCTGGGGCATGACGCTCGCCCACTTCGGCATCGGCATGGCGGTCCTCGGCATCGTCTCCGAGAGTTCATGGAACGAGGAACGCATCCTTGCCATGAAGCCGGGTGAAGTGGTGACGATCGGCGATTACCAGGTGGCGCTCGACGGCATGATCCCGCGCAAGGGTGAGAATTACGCCGAAGAAGCGGCGCATCTCTCCATCCGCCGCGGCGGCGCGCTGGTCACCTACCTTGAGCCGTCGCGGCGGATGTTTGCTACGCGGCGCATGGCGACGTCACAGACGGGGATCGCTACCTTCGGTTTCTCGCAACTCTACATCGCACTCGGCGAGACGGACAAAACCGGCGCCTCGGCCGTGCGGCTGTATTGGAAACCCTTGGTGACCCTCATCTGGCTCGGGCCGCTGATCATGGCGCTCGGCGGCCTCGCCTCGCTTCTCGATCGGCGGCGGCGCATCGGCGCGCCCGTGCCCGCCAGGAAGCCGGTCTCCAAGGGCGGTGGACCGAAAGACAGTGGACCGCCGGCGCCTGCTGCGCCGATGGCAGCGGAGTAGGACAGATGCACCCCCCTTTCCGCTCCCGCTTCGCCGCCGCGGTTCTCGCTTTCCTGCTGACGGCTGCCGCAGCACTCAGTCCGGCCTATGCCGTCAAACCCGACGAGGTCCTCAAGGATCCGGTGCTCGAGGCCCGCGCGCGCGCGCTGTCATCGGAGTTGCGCTGCCTCGTCTGCCAGAACCAGTCGATTGATGATTCCGATGCCGATCTCGCCCGTGACCTGCGCCTCCTGGTGCGCGACCGGTTGAAGGCCGGCGACACGGATGCGGCGGTCAAGGACTACCTCGTCGCCCGCTATGGCGAATACGTGCTGCTGCGCCCGCGTTTCAGCTTCGGCAATCTGGCACTCTGGCTCGCCGGACCGATAACGCTCCTGGCCGGTGCCGTGGCGATTTTCGTTGCCCGCCGCCGTGCGTCGAACCGGGCTGAGCGCCCGCTGACCGACGACGAGGAGGCCCGCCTCGAGGTGATCCTCGCTGCCCGTGAGGCAAGCCTTGGCCGAGGCGAAGTACCTGGGAGCGTGGCGCCGGAGAACCTTACCAAATTGTAATATCGCCGCCAGACTGCCGAAAGGTTGTCCGCGCCATAGTCCTCGTCAACGACAGCCGCCAGTCTGCGGCTTGCCGACCCCAACATTCGTTGACGGAGTGGACCATGACCATTGAAATCCGGCCACCGAACGCGGCTCAACCCGCCGACAAACAGCCGCCGAAGACGTCGTTCTTCCGCGCCCACGCCCGGGCGCTGGCCACCGGTGCAGCCTCGTTGGCGCTCGTCGCAGCGCTTGCCGCCCAGTCCATCGTGGCCTTCCCGACGCCGGTTCGGGCCCAGCAGAGTCCGATCGCGCCGCAGCCCGCCGCTGTCATCCAGCCGATCAATCCCGCCGTTCAGGCCTTTTCCTTCGCCGATGTCGTCGAGCGCGTACGCCCGGCCGTCGTCTCCATTCGCGTGAAAACGGAGGCGACGAATCCGCGGCAGGCGTTCGAGGATATGCCCGACTCGCCCGGTGGTCCGCTTGAGCGCTTCTTCCGCGACTTCCGCAATCGTCGCGGCCAGGATGGTCCGGGGCAGCAGACCCCCGACGTGCAGATGAGCCAGGGCTCCGGCTTCATCATTTCCTCTGACGGCATGGTCGTCACCAACTTCCATGTGGTGAAGGGCGCCAAGGAGGTGACCGTCGTCACCGACGATGGCAACGAATACAAGGCGAAGGTGCTCGGCTCCGACGAGAAGACCGACGTCGCCCTAGTCAAGATCGATGCCAAGGACAAGATCTTCCCGATCGTGCCGTTCGCGCAGAATTCCGGCCGCGTCGGCGATTGGGTGCTGGCGGTCGGCAACCCCTTCGGTCTCGGTGGGACTGTGACCGCCGGCATCGTCTCGGCGCGCGGCCGCGAAATCGGTGCCGGGCCCTACGACGACTTCCTGCAGATCGATGCGCCGATCAATCACGGCAATTCCGGCGGCCCGACTTTCAATCTGTCGGGCGAGGTGGTTGGCGTGAACACAGCGATCTTCTCGCCATCTGGCGGCTCGGTCGGCATCGGCTTCGCCATTCCCGTCGAGACCGTGCAACGCGTCATCGCCCAGCTGGAGAAGACCGGTGAGGTGGTACGCGGATGGCTCGGCGTCCAGATCCAGCCGGTCACTCGCGACATCGCCGATAGCCTCGGCATGAAGGATGCGCGTGGCGCCCTCGTTGCCGATGTGCAGCAGCAGACTCCGGCGATCAAGGCCGGCATCAAGGTCGGCGATGCCATCATCGCCGTCGAAGGCCACCCTGTGCGCGGTCCCCGCGATCTGGCCCGCACCATCGCCGGCTATGAACCGGGTTCGACCGTCAAGGTCACGCTCGTTCGCAACGGCAAGGAACAGGACGTCAACGTCGAACTCGGCAAGCTGCCGTCCGACCAAAAGCTGTCCGAGCGTTCCAAGCCTTCGACCCAGTCGGAAGAGCCATCCTCGCTCGCCGATCTCGGCATCGCTGTCGCCCCGGCAAACGACGTCGGAGCCGGCACGGATGGTGTCGCGGTGGTGAAGATCGATCGCAACAGCCCCGCCGCTCGTCGCAACCTGAAGGTCGGTGACGTGATCCTCGAAGTGCAGGGCGAGACGGTAGCAACCGCTGCCGATGTGGCGAAGGCCGTCAAGGACGCCAAACAGGATGGCCGCCGGAGTGTGCTGCTCAGGCTGAAGAGTGGCTCGGATGCCGCCCGCTTCGTCGCCGTGCCGCTCGGCGACGGCTGATCCGCCGCTGTGGTCCGAACGCGCGCCCCGTTCGGGCAAGCTCAAGGCAGGACGTGACGAGTTCCCCCCAGGGCGTGTCGGTTGTCGCCCCCAAGTTACGACACGCCCGGTGTGCGGGAAGCGGCGGCGGATCGGGAAACCGGTCCGCCGCCGATTCTGTCGCGGCCTGCAACGCCAAGGCGGATCGTTACGTTTGACCGGTCGCGCCACTCGTTCCAAGCGAACGGCCCCGAATTGTCGTATGGTCTCGAAATGCGAATCCTCATCATCGAAGACGACCGCGAAGCCGCGGCCTATCTGGTGAAGGCCCTGCGTGAGACCGGCCACGTCGCCGACCACGCCGCGGACGGCGAGTCTGGTTGGAACTTCGCCGAGGACGGCGGCTACGACGTGATGGTGGTCGACCGCATGCTGCCGCGCCGCGACGGGCTCTCCATCGTCGCGGCCATGCGTGCCAGACACGACGAAACGCCCGTCTTGATCCTCTCCGCCCTCGGTCAGGTCGACGATCGTGTCACCGGTCTGCGCGCCGGTGGCGACGACTACCTGACCAAGCCTTACGCCTTCTCCGAACTCCTCGCCCGCATTGAGGCGCTCGCCCGCCGCCGCCGCCCGGGCGAAGCCGAGACAGTCTACCGGGTCGGTGACCTGGTCCTCGACCGCCTGTCGCACGAAGTGACGCGCGGGCAGGAGGACATCCAGCTGCAGCCGCGCGAATTTCGGCTGCTCGAATATCTGATGAAGCATGCGGGCCAAGTGGTCACCCGCACCATGCTATTGGAAAATGTCTGGGACTATCACTTCGATCCGCAGACCAATGTCATCGACGTACACATGTCGCGGCTGAGATCGAAGATCGACAAAGGCCACGACAGGAGCCTGCTGACGACCGTGCGCGGCGCCGGCTACATGATCCGCGATCCGGCGAAGTGATCCTCATGCCGGCCAAGACCACCGCCCCGCGAAAATCACTTCAGACTCCGGCCCAGATGGGCCCGCTCGGCCGGATCCTGAGGACGACGGCGGTCAAGCTGTCGCTCATTTATCTTGCCGTATTTTCGCTCGTCACCATCGCTCTCGTGACCTACCTCTTGTCCTCGATCAACGCGATCCTGACCAGAGAACTCTCTGACGCGGTCGATTCGGAGGTGCGCGAACTGCTCAACCAATATGAGGTCGGCGGCGTCCTCAGGGTCGTCACTCTCGTCGACAATCGCAGCCGCCAGCCTGGCGCGGGCCTCTACCTGATCACAGATCCGTCCGGCACGCCGCTCGTCGGCAATATCTCCGACCTTCCCGAGGGCGTCGTCGGTCAGGCCGCCGCCGCCGTGCGCTTGGTGCCCTACCGTCGCCTGTCGGGCGAGAGCGAAGCGGCCAATCACCATGTTGCGCTGGTGCGTGTGTTTTCCCTCGATAATGGCTTCAAGGTTCTCGTCGGACGCGATGTCGGCGAGCGCGAGAAGTTCCGCGACCTCGTCGGCGCGGCGCTGAGGGCGGTGCTGGTCGTCACTGTGCTGTTGGGGCTCGTCACCTGGTGGTTCGTGTCGAGAAGCGTGCTGAAACGCATCGATCAGGTGACGCATACCGCCAACCGGATCGTCGCCGGCGATCTCTCGGGGCGATTGCCGCTGACCGGCTCGAATGACGAATTCGACCGGCTGGCGGTCGGACTGAACCACATGTTCGACCGGCTGACCGAGTTGATGCGGGGGTTGAAGGAAGTCTCCGACAATATCGCCCACGATCTGAAGACGCCGCTGACCCGGTTGCGTAATCGGGCGGAGGAGGCGCTCGGCCAGACGGCCGATCCCGAGCGCATGCGGCTGGCGCTCGAAGGCGTGATTGAGGATTGCGACAGCCTGATCCGCACCTTCGATGCGCTCCTGACCATCGCCCGCGTCGAGGCCGGCAATCAGGCGATCGTGCTGGTTCCGGTCGATCTCTCCGACATTGTCGGCGAGGTCTCGGAACTGTACGAGCCGCTGGCGGAAGAGGAGGGTGTCGAGCTGACCACCAGTGTCGCCGGCGAAAAGGCGCTCGCCAATCGCGAACTCCTCGCCCAGGCCGTCGCCAACCTCCTCGACAATGCCCTGAAATACGGCCGGCCGGCTGAAGGCCGGGCGAAGATCTTGGTGTCCGTGACGCGCGAGGCCGGTGCCGTTCTCCTGTCCGTTGCCGACAACGGGCCGGGTATCCCTGAGGCGGACCGGGCGCGCGTGCTGGCACGCTTCGTCCGGCTGGAACAAAGTCGGAATTCGCCGGGTTCGGGGCTTGGACTGGCGCTCGTTGCCGCGATCGCCCGGCAGCATGGCGCCGCCCTCATGTTGAGCGACGCCGGTCCCGGTCTGAAGGCGACGATCGAGCTGCAGCCGGCCTGATCCGGCCCCGGTCGCCTGCCCGCCCGGCTCCAGGCGCAATGCGGCAACGACCGGGCAGCTTGCCACGGCGCGGATACCGGATATATGTCTCATCAACCACAGACTTTTCCGGGGAGGCGGTGTCGCGACCGTGCAATGGCCGGGCGGCTCCCCATCGGGAATGCCGGCCCGGCTAGGCCGTAGCGTGTCCGGCCGGCAGCTACCGGCAAAGCGTCCGTCACCTCCTGTCAGTCGTCGTGCCGAGGCCCACTCGGCGCCCTCTCAACGCGAGCCAAGTTTCATGATCGAATATCGTCAACTGGGGCGGACCGGCATCAACGTGTCCGCCATCTGCCTCGGCACCATGACCTGGGGACAACAGAATACCGAAGCCGATGGTCATGCGCAGATGGACTATGCGCTCGACCGGGGCATCAACTTCTTCGACACCGCCGAGATGTACGCCATCCCGCCGAGGGCCGAGACGCAAGGCGCGACCGAGCGCATCATCGGCAGCTGGTTCAAGGCGCGTGGGAACCGCGACAAGGTGATCCTCGCCTCCAAGGTGTCCGGCCGCTCCGACAGCACCTATCTGCGCGCAGACAAGTCGCCGACCCGGCTCGACGGCAAGAACATCCGCGAGGCCATCGAAGGGTCGCTCAAACGGCTTCAGACCGACTACCTCGATCTTTATCAGGTGCACTGGCCGGACCGGCGCGTGCCGCTGTTCGGCAGTGGACATATCTCCGGCCCGGCTGACGACGAGGTGCCGATCGAGGAGACGCTCGAAGCGCTCGACGGCTTGGTCAAGGCGGGCAAGGTCCGCCATGTCGGTTTGTCCAACGAGACGGCCTGGGGGCTGTCGCGCTATCTGCACCTCGCCGAGATCGGTCGCGGCCCGCGCGTCGTTTCGGTGCAGAATGCCTTCAACCTCATCAACCGCACCTATGAGCACGGGCTCGCCGAATTCGCCTTGCGCGAACAGGTCGGCCTGCTCGCCTATTCGCCATTGGCGCAAGGCTTCCTGACGGGGAAATACCAGCGCGGCGCGCGGCCGGCCGGCGCCCGGACGACGCTGTTCAACCGCGGCCAGCGCTACCAGAAACCGGGGGCGGAGGCGGCGGTCGATGCCTACTTGGACATCGCCCGCGATTTCGGCATCGATCCGGCGCAGCTGGCGCTCGCCTTCGTGACAAGTCGGCCGTTTGTCACTTCGAACATCATCGGTGCGACCACCATGGAACAGCTGAAGACGGATATCGATTCCGTTCGCGTCGCCATCACGCCGGAAATCGAGGCGCGCATCAATGCCGCCTACCAACTGCACGGCAGCCCGGCTCCTTGACGCCAGGCATCGAAACGGATCGGGGAGGCGGAGCGTGGCTTCGCCCCCCGTCGTTTAGGTGCTAATGCCTGAGGAGCAGCCGGGAACTGCTTAGGGCATTATTTGTATGATAAATTCTTCGTTGCCGTGATCGAGGCGACCAACTATAGTCGGGGTGCCGCGTCCGGCGCAGCTGCGCCGCCATCACAAGAGCCTTGTTCGCGCTTCGGAAACGCCCATGCCCACAGCCCAGGAATTCGCCGACGAGTTCGAGCGTCGTTTCGGCGCCCGCCCGCAAGTCTTTCGCGCTCCGGGCCGCGTCAACCTGATCGGCGAACACACCGATTACAACGAAGGCTTCATTCTGCCGGCCGCCCTCGAATACGAGACCTGGGCGGCAGCGGTGCCGCGCAGCGATCGCAAGCTCATCATCCATTCGCGCGCCCGCAACGAGACGCGCAGCTTCGATCTCGACGCGGTGTCGCCGCAGCCGCTGGGGGACTGGACAGACTACGTCTACGGCACCGCGCTGACCCTGGAACGCGCTGGTCACCGCCTGACGGGCGCCGATATGATGATCACCTCTTCGGTCCCGATCGGCGCCGGCCTGTCGTCCTCGGCAGCGCTTGAGGTCTCGATCGGCTACGCGCTCGTGTCGACCGCCGGCATTTCCCTGGACCCCGTCAGCTTGGCGCTGACCTGCCAGAAGGCCGAGAACGACTACGTCGGCATGCGTTGCGGCATCATGGACCAGTACATTTCCTGTCTTGGCGTCGCTGGCCACGCGCTGCTGATCGATTGCCGTACGCTTGAGTCGCGCCAAGTGCCGATCGATGCCGGGGTCCGCATCGTCGTCTCCAATTCGATGGTGCATCACCAACTCGCTGGCGGGGCCAACGAGTACAACGCCCGCCGAGCCGCCTGCGAAGAGGGTGTCCGGTTGCTGCAGCCCGCGCTGCCGGCCATCACCGCGCTGCGCGATGTCACCCCCGAGCTGCTCGAGGTGCACAAGGGGCTCCTTCCCGAGCTCGTCTACCGCCGCTGCCGTCACATCGTCACCGAAAACGCCCGCGTGCTGGCCGCAGAGACGGCGTTGAGCGGCGGCGATGTCGTCCGCTTCGGCGATCTGATGGACCAGTCGCATGTCTCCATGCGCGACGACTATGAGATCTCCTGCGCCGAGGTCGACATCCTGGTCGATCTCGCCAGGAAGCTCCCGGGCGTCTACGGCTCTCGCATGACCGGCGGCGGCTTCGGCGGCTGCACGGTGAGCCTCGTCGCCGCCGACGCGGTCGGTGCCTTCATCCCGGCGCTGCGCAACGCCTATCAAACGGCCACCGGTCTCGTCTCGACCATCTTTGCCTGTTCGCCCGGCGCCGGCGTCGGGCGGCTTTCAGTGTGAGCGCTCCATGGACGTCCGTTTTCAGACCAACCCGCACCGCCGCCTCAATCCGCTGACCGGAGAATGGGTGCTGGTCTCGCCGCACCGGGCGCTCAGGCCCTGGCAGGGGCAGCAGGAGAAGGCCTTCGTCCCCGAGGACAAGCCGCATGATCCCAGCTGCTATCTCTGCCGCGGCAACGTCCGGGCCAACGGCCTGCGCAACCCGGATTACGAGCAGACTTTCGTGTTCGACAACGATTTCGCGGCGCTGAAGGCCGATTCGCCAGAGATCGATGCCGACGACGACGGACTGATGGTGGCGACGGGCGAATCCGGCACCTGCCGCGTCGTCTGTTTTTCCGCCCGCCACGACTTGACCCTTGCCCGCATGGGGGTTGCCGACATCGCCCGCGTCGTCGACGTTTGGGTCGAGCAATACGTCGATCTGGGGCAACGCCAAGACATCGGCTATGTGCAGATCTTCGAGAACCGTGGCGAGATCATGGGGTGCTCCAACCCACATCCGCACGGTCAGATCTGGGCAAGCCGCACCGTGCCCAACGAGGTTGCCAAGGAATGCGATCGTCAGGCGGCCTATCTGGCAAAGACCGGACGGCCACTCCTCGTCGACTACCTCGACAAGGAGCTCAAGTCCGGCGAACGCATCGTGTTTCAGAACGCGCATTTCGTCGTGCTCGTCCCGTTCTGGGCTGTCTGGCCGTTCGAGGCGATGTTGTTGCCGCGCCGCGCCGTGACCGGGCTCGACGAACTGGACAGAGAGGAACGGGCCTCGCTGGCCGAGGCGGTCTCGGCGCTGACCATTCGCTACGACAATCTGTTCCAGACGTCCTTCCCCTACTCGATGGGCTTCCATCAGCGTCCGACCGACGGCCAACCGCACCCCGAGTGGGTACTGCACGCGCACTTCTACCCGCCGCTGCTCCGCTCGGCGTCGGTGAAGAAGTTCATGGTTGGCTACGAATTGCTCGCCGGTCCGCAGCGCGACATCACGCCGGAATCGGCCGCAGAACGCCTGCGCGCCCTGCCGGCAGTGCATTATCTCGGTCGGGTCTAGAGCAACGAACCCGGAAGTAGTAACCGGTTCCGGAATAAATCATACGTTCAATCAAATAGATAGATCGCAGGGTTGATTCCGGTTGGTCGGCCGGCGCTCTGGGGCGCATCTGGCGGGGGGACCAGCGATGGCCGCAGTGTCTCCCCCATGCCGAACTCCCTGTTGCATGGCTGCTGCGTCAGGTGATCGGCGGCAGATCGCCGGAGTCATCCAAGAGCCCGCCGCCGCTGTTGCGATCACAAATCCGTGAACGCCGGATGCTGATAATCGTATGGGTAGAGGTAACATTCGACTAGCGCTAAAGTTTATAACGTCTTTATCGGCAGTGTCTGCTGCAGAGACCATCGATGATGAGCATCAGTGTGAAATCATTCACCGGCTATCTGTCGGGAACATAATATTCTGAAGTTTATATATTTGACTCTTGCACAAATTTTCCGAAAGTTGCATGCGCCGAGGCGGACTTGGCATCAATATCATTGGCCATTTAGCGGAGGACTGAGCTATAATTTAAGTCAATCGAATGAAATATTTCGCCGAATGGGCGCTTCCGTATCGATGCCATCTCAAATTGAGAAGTATCGGGATTCCAACCGATTTGTCATTGCAAATATTTCGTGATGGCATTACCTCGATCGGCTGGGTAGTTAAGTGGAGAATCCTGGTCGCATTCGGGTCATGCTGTGCATTTCGAGTAACCGATAGAGATTCTTTGGAACGAGTCGTGACGACATTCAACCGGACGGAACGTAAGATCCTCGAGTTCATACGGTTCAACGGCCCTCAATCGCGGGCCAGATTGGCAAGTGAATTCGATCTGACGCCGTCGGCATTGACGCGCATTGCACAAAAGCTCATCGAAGCCGGCGTTCTTCGTGTTGGCCGACGCGATCATCGCGGCCAGCGCGGCCAACCGCCGGAGATGATGGAGATCAATCCGTCGGGCGGGTTCTCCGTCGGAGTCTCGCTCAACGCCGATAGATGTGCTGTGTCTCTCGTTGATATGAACGGAGAAGTTGTATCTCGCGATCGACTTGCGTCCGCTGGTCTGGCACCGGAAGCGATTCTCAACGCAGTTGCCGCCATTGTCGACCGGCTGGTCTCCGACAAATTGATCGCGCGGGAGTTGCTGCTCGGCGTTGGTGTGGCACTTCCCGGCCCGATCCTGTCGTCAGGTGCGGTAAGCGACATCCACCCGGAATTGCCCGGCTGGCGCGGCATGCCCGTCGCCGCCGCCTTTGGCGAGCGGCTTCGTCTGCTCGTCTCGCTGGAAACCGACGGCAATGTCGCCGCGCTCAGCGAAGCGACCTTCGGCGCGGGCCGCCACATGAGTTCCTTCGCCTTCGTGCATATTGACTGTGGACTCGGCGGAGGCTGGATCCTCGGCCGCCAACTCTATCGCGGTGCGAACGGCTGCGCCGCCGAATTCGGCGTCTTGCATCCGCGCCCGGGTCTGCGCCCGTCGGTGCAGGATCTGCTCGACTTTCTGCGGGCCAGTGGCGTGGCTGAGGCCGACCTGTTCGCCGCCGCTGCCGAGGACCCGCCGCGCGAGGTGATCGAGCGCTGGATCGCGCGCGCCGCCGGGCAGCTCGCCGAACTCGTACGGACGGTCGCCTGGGTCAATGACCCGGAGGCGATCATCGTCGGCGGATCGCTGCCGCGGCCGATCCTCAGTCGGCTGGTCGAAGCCGTCGCCGCGATGGATCCACGCCCGGACGGCTGGCCGCTCGGCATGCCGAAGATCCTGATGTCTGAGCGTGCCGGTCTTGGCCTCGATGCCGCCGCCGCGCATCTGCCGATCATCCGCGAGCAGACTCTGTTTTTGTTGCCCTGATCCGGTACCGACGCAGGGCGCCTGCTGCGGCCGCGCCGCCGGCGGAAACCGTGTTGTTCGGGTGAACAGTGTGTGCGCCGCGCGCCGGGTGTGTCGCACCGTACAAGCTACTGCATGGGAGCCAACGAAAGGATCTCCCATGACGGACTTGATGACGACCGCATCCTCCGCCCGTCGCGCCGTGTCGTCGATCTTTGCCGGTCTGCCGGCGAGCGATGGCGCCGGCGTGAAGCTCACCCGTCTGATTGGCCAGCCGCGGCTGCCCGACCTCGATCCGTTCCTCATGCTCGACCATTTCGGCTCGGACGACCCCGATGCCTATATCGGCGGTTTCCCCAGCCATCCGCACCGCGGCTTCGAGACCGTCACCTACATGCTCGCCGGGCGCATGCGCCACAACGATCATCTCGGCAACGAGGGCCAACTCGACCCCGGCTCCGTGCAGTGGATGACCGCCGGGCGCGGCATCATCCATTCCGAGATGCCGGAGCAGATCGAGGGGTTGCTGTCCGGCTTCCAACTGTGGATCAACCTGCCGGCCAGGGACAAGATGACTGCGCCGCGCTACCAGGATATTCCGCCGGAGGCGATCCCGACGGTCGACCTTGGCGGCGGCGGTTCCGCCCGGCTCGTTGCCGGCAGCCTCGCCGGCCGGTCTGGCCCGGTCGAGGCCGGCGCGACCGCCCCCCTGTTCGTCGATCTCGCGCTGCAGCCGGGAAGCTCCGCGACCATTCCGGTCAACAGCGGCCACAATGGCTTCGCCTATGTCTACGAGGGAAGCGGCGATCTGGGGACACCGGCCATCGCAATTGCAGCGGGTCAGCTCGCCATTCTCGGCGACGGTGCTATCTTGGACGTGACGGCTGGTCGGGCCGGCGCGCGGCTCCTGGTCGTCGCTGGCAAGCCGATCGGCGAGCCGGTCGCCAAGTACGGACCGTTCGTCATGACAACAGATGCCGAAATCCGTGAGGCGATTGCCGATTTTCGGGCTGGACGGTTCGCCGGCTGAGGCGGCCAGTTCGATCTCCCGCCGCCGGCCCGGTCCGGCGGCAACCCATTCCATCCTGCGATGCGAGGAGACAGTGGTATGCTCGATACGGTCATCGAAGCGCGAAAGAAGGATCTCGGCGACGGTCTTGTCGTCGGCCGTGTCCTGCCGGTCGCCAGACGACGTATGGTCGGGCCTTTCGTCTTCCTCGACCATATGGGTCCCGCCGATTTTTTGCCGGGCGAGGGCATCGACGTGCGCCCGCATCCGCACATCGGGCTGGCCACTGTCACCTTCCTGTTCGATGGAGAGATCTACCATCGCGACAATCTCGGTTACCGGCAGGCCATCCGGCCGGGCGAACTCAACTGGATGAGCGCCGGCTCTGGCATCGTCCATTCCGAGCGCACGGACTTGAGCCTCCGGTCGAAGGGCGGCTTCATGCATGGGCTGCAAGCTTGGGTGGCGCTGCCGGAAGCTCTGGAGGAATCGGCCCCGACGTTTACCCACGTCGATGATCGCAACCTGCCGATCGCCGATGACGGCCGGGTGTTCGTGCGGCTGGTCGCCGGCTCTGCCTATGGGCTGTCCTCCGCCGCGCCGGCGCTGTCGCCCATGTTCTATGCCCATGCCGATCTGATCGAAGGCGCCAAAGTGGCGCTGCCATCCGACTATTCCGAGCGAGGCGCCTACATCGTCTTCGGCCGGATCCGATTTGAGAGCGAGATCTACGAGGCCGGTCGCATGCTGGTGTTCAAGCCTGGCGGCGAACCGGCGCTCGAAGCCGTCGACGGCCCGGCCCGCCTGATGCTCCTGGGCGGGGAGCCGCTCGGGCAGCGCTTCATGTGGTGGAACTTCGTTTCCTCGCGGAAGGAGCGCATCGAACAGGCCAAGGCCGACTGGGCGGCCGGCCGCATGGCGCTGCCGGTCGAGGAGAGCGAATTCATCCCATTGCCAGAATGAGATCGCCTGATCGGCCGCACCGGCCCCGCCCTGCCGCCGCGGGCGGAAATCCGCGTCCCGTTATCCGCAATTCACCTGACTTGACGCATAGTCATTGACTTGCCCGCGCCAGCCCCTAAACCTCCGGGCATGACCCCCGACATCAAACTCTTTTCCTATCGCAAGCACTGGGCGCACCGCTTCGGCACCGCGCCGTTTCTGCCGATGAGCCGCGCCGAGATGGATCTGCTCGGCTGGGACCAGTGCGACGTGATCCTGGTCACCGGCGATGCCTATGTCGACCATCCCTCCTTCGGCATGGCCATCATAGGCCGGCTCCTCGAGGCGCAGGGCTTCCGCGTCGGCATCATCTCCCAGCCCGACTGGACCTCGCCCGCCGCCTTCAAGGCGTTGGGCAAGCCGGCGCTCTACTTCGGCATCACCGGCGGCAATATGGACAGTATGGTCAACCGCTATACGTCCGACCGGCGGCTCCGCCACAACGACAGCTATACGGCCGGCGGCGAAGGTGGAAAGCGCCCCGATCGCGCCGTCATTGTCTACGCCCAGCGGGCCCGTGAGGCCTACAAGGACGTGCCGATCATGCTGGGCGGCATCGAATCCTCGCTCCGGCGCATCGCCCATTACGACTACTGGTCCGATAAGGTCCGCCGCTCGATCCTGGTCGACGCCAAGGCCGATATTCTCCTTTACGGCAATGCCGAACGCGCCCTTGTCGAGGTGACGCATCGGCTGGCCAAGGGCGAAGCCTTCGCCGACATGGACGACGTGCGCGGCGTCGCCCTGATGAAGCCGGCCGTGCCCGAAGGGTGGGTGGAAGCCCACGCCGACGATATCGACACCGCAGACGAGGGCGCCCGGCAGGGGGCTGAGAAGACTGTCATCCGGATGCCGTCCTACGAGCAGGTCTCCGCCGATTCCGAGACCTACGCGCGCGCGTCGCGCGTCCTCCACCGCGAGAGCAATCCCGGCAATGCCCGGCCGCTGGTGCAAGCGCACGGCGACCGCGAACTCTGGGTCACGCCGCCGCCGATCCCGTTGACGACGCCGGAGATGGACAAAGTCTACGAACTCGCATACGCCCGCGCGCCGCATCCGTCCTACGAGGGGGCCAAGATCCCGGCCTGGGAGATGATCAAGACCTCGGTGACGATCATGCGCGGCTGTTTCGGCGGCTGTTCGTTCTGTTCGATTACCGAGCACGAGGGCCGCATCATCCAGAACCGCAGCCACGAGTCCGTATTGCAGGAAATCGAGCTGATCCGCGACAAGACCGAAGGCTTCACCGGCATCATCTCCGACATCGGCGGCCCGACTGCCAACATGTACCGCATGGCCTGCAAGGACGAACGCACGGAATCGCTGTGCCGCCGGCCGTCCTGCGTGTTTCCCGGCATCTGCCCGAACCTCAATACCAGCCACGACAGCCTGATCGAGCTCTATCGCAAGGCTCGTGCCGTACCGGGCATCAAGAAGGTGATGGTCGCGTCCGGCGTCCGCTACGACCTCGCGGTCGAAAGCCCCGAGTATGTGAAGGAACTGGTCGAGCACCACGTCGGCGGCTACCTCAAGATCGCGCCCGAGCACACCGAGGCCGGGCCGTTGTCGAAGATGATGAAGCCGGGCATCGGCACCTACGACGCCTTCAAGAAGATGTTCGACAAGGCAGTGGAAAAGGCCGGTAAGAAATACTTCCTGATCCCGTATTTCATCGCCGCGCACCCCGGCACGACCGACGAGGACATGCTGAACTTGGCTGTCTGGCTGAAGAAGAACTCCTATCGTGCTGACCAGGTGCAGACCTTCCTACCGTCGCCGATGGCGCTCGCCACCGCCATGTACCATTCCGGCAAGAATCCGCTGAAAGCGGTCCGCCGCGGCGGTTCCGAAGAGGTCGAGACGGTCAAAGGCCTGAAACAGCGCCGGCTGCACAAGGCCTTCTTGCGCTACCACGACGCCGAGAACTGGCCGACCCTGCGCGAGGCGCTGAAGGAGATGGGCCGCGCCGACCTGATCGGCAACGGCAAACACCATCTGGTGCCGACCTTCCAGCCGGCCGGCACGGGGCTTTCCGGTGGCGAGGGCAAGCGCTTGGGCGCCAAGCACGGCACCCAGATGTTCACCACGCAAGGGGTGAGGAAGACGCTTCGGCCGAAGGTGAAGGGCGCCTGACGGCCGGTCGGTCGCTCCGTGGATCTTCTGTCCCGCTCACCGATTGATTGTCGGCTCAGGACGGGAAATGATGGGCGATCCTGCCGATCTCCGCCGGAGCGAGTCAGCCATGTCCCGATCGCCCATGCCGCCCCCGTCTGCACCGGCGCTGATCACCGGTGGATCCTCCGGCATCGGCCTTGCGATGGCGCGTCAGATCGTCGCCGCCGGCCGGCCTGTGGCATTGATCGCCCGCAATGAGGCACGGCTGGTTGCCGCGGTGACCGAGCTGAAACGGCTCCGCGCCGATGCGCACATCCTGGCTATCGCAGCCGACGTCGGCGATGCGGAAGCGGTGGAGCGCGGGATTGCCTCGACGGTCGCCCGCTTTGGTCCGTTGGGATTGGCGATCGCCAATGCCGGCGTTTCCCGGCCCGGCCTGTTCGCCGAGCAGCCGCTCGACCAGCACGAGCTGCAGATGCGCGTCAACTATTTCGGCGCGCTTCACCTCGCCCGCGCCGCCGTGCCGGCCTTGGCCCGGGGCGGGCGTCTGGTGTTCGTCTCCTCTGGCGCGGCGCTCGTCGGCATCACCGGCTATTCGGCCTACGCTCCGTCGAAATTTGCGCTGCGTGGTCTGGCCGAAGTGCTGCGCGTGGAATTGGCCGCGCGCGGCATCTCGGTAACGCTGGCGCTGCCGCCGGACACCGATACGCCGCAGCTTGAAGCCGAGCGTGCGACCAAGCCCGCGGCCACCAGGCGCATCACCCGCGCCGGCGGGGTCTATTCGGCCGAGGTCGTGGCGGCGACGATCCTCTCTGCTGCCCTGCGTGGGCAGTTCATGGTGACGAACGGCCCGGCGCTCTCTCTGCTGATGCGCGTCCAGGACCTCCTCGGCCCGTATTTGCGCTGGAGTCAGCGCCGCGCCATCCGGATCGTGGCGAGGGCAGGGCGGACGGCCGAATAGGTCTGTGTCCGGCGACAATCACAGCGGCGCCTCGAATGTCGGCTTCGCCTGGCGATGACGATCTTCTGGGAGCACGCTCCTGGATGCGAATGGATCGCTTCTGGGCTTATGCCGATACCGCAGTCGAGATCGCCGCAAGCCGTGGCAGATCGAAGCTGACCGTGGTGCCGACACCTTCCTTCGAGCCGATCTGCATCTCCCCGCCGTGCAATTCGATGAGGGACCGCGCGATGGCAAGGCCGAGGCCGGAGCCGCGGTGCGTCTTGGTAAACTGGTTCGCCACCTGCACGAAGGGACGGCCGAGGTTGGGCAGTTGCGCCGCCGGAATGCCGATACCGCTGTCGGAGATGGCGACGGTGACGTGGTCGCCAATGACATGGGCCGAGACCTTCACCGTTCCGCCGCGCGGCGTGAACTTCACAGCATTGGACAGGAGGTTCAGGACGATCTGCTTCACCGCGCGCCGATCGGCGCGGGCCTGGATGTCCGGGGCACTGTCGAGCGTGAGGGTCAGGCCCTTCTCTTCTGCCTGGAAGGCAAGCACGCGGGCCGATTCGGCCAGAATCGAGCCGATCTCGATCTCGCTGAGGGAGAGTTCCAGCCGCCCGGCTTCGATCTTCGACATGTCGAGAATGTCGTTGATGACATTCAACAGGAACCGGCCGCTCTCCAGGATGTCGGATCCATATTCACGGTATTTGTCCGGCCCGAACATGCCCGCACAGATGATCTCGGAAAAACCGATGATCGCATTCAATGGCGTCCTGAGTTCGTGGCTGATGTTGGCGAGGAACTCCGACTTTATTTTGTTGGCTTCCTCAGCCTTTTGCTTCTCTTCCGATAGTTTCTCCGCCATGTCGACGAGTTGATGGCGGTGTGTGACGAGTTCGAGCCGCGACTTCTTCAGGTCCGCGACCATTCCCATCAGCCGCTTTTCGCTGTCGAGGAGCTTCTCTTCGTGCCGTTTCAGCTGCGTGATATCGGTGCCGACCGACACGAAGCCGCCGTCCTTGGTGCGCCGCTCGTTGATCTGCAGCCAGCGTCCGTCGTCGATCTGCGCCTCGTAGGTGCAGGATCCGGCTTCCTGCGGCCGGTCGTCGAGCATGTCCTCGAGCCTGACCGGGGTGCGGATGGTCGGCTGCCGGGCCGCCTGCATGATGTCGGAATAGGGCGTCATCGGCGAGATGTCGTCGTCGGACAGGTGGTGCAGCTGTTGGTATTTTGAATTGCAGAGCACCAACCGGTTCTCGGCGTCCCACAGCACGAAGGCTTCCGATATGGTCTCGATGGCGTCGCGCAGGCGCAGATCGGCTGTGGCGGTCTTGTCGGCGAGAAGCTTGTGCTCGGTGATGTCGGCGGCCGTGCCGATCAGGTGGCGCGAGCCGGTATCGAGCCGTTCGACCACTTCGGCGCGAACCCGGAACCACAGCCAATGGCCGTCGATGTGGCGCATGCGGAACACCTGGTCGAAGGTGCCGACCTGGCCGGATACCAGCAGGTTGGCAAGGCCGATCAGGTCGACGTCGTCGGGATGGACCAGTTCGCGCAGTTCCTTGAAGCCGAGGATGCCGTCGTCGGGTTCGAGCCCGAGCATTTCGAAGATAGCGCGCGCCCAATAGATGCGGCCGCGCGACAGATCCCATTCCCACAGGCCGCAGCGCCCGCGCTTGAACGCTGTTTCCGAGCGCGCGATCGTATCGGCGTAGAGCGTGTCGGCTTCCGCGGCGCGCGAGACTTGGGCGAAATACGCGTAGGTGAGGACCAGCAGGATCGAGGCGGTGAAGACGAACATCATCGCCGAGTTTCGGAGGTCGCTGCGCCAAGCTCCCAGGATGGCGTCCTGGCTCTGCACGACGGCGATCGCTCCGCGCCTGGCGGTGACATTGGCAGCGGCAGCCATCGCCGCGACGCCGGTGGTCAGCGTCAACTCTTCTGTGCCGATGCGCTCGCCAAGCGTCGTCAGCGCCTGCCCTTGGCCGAGGAGCGCAGTCAGCGGGCGCTTCTCCCACTGCGGGGTCTGCGGTGCCGTGGCGACGACGGTGCCGTCCTGGTCGGTCAACAGGATGAGCCGGCCCTCAGGCAGCACCCGGGCGGTCGACATGCCTTCGACCGTCATGCGCAAAAGATCGCCAGGAGTTTCCGACGGTAGCCGCGCCTCGGCAGCCGTCAGTTCCGCGGCGACGGCACGGGCCTCAAGCGCGATTTCGGACCGCGCCGTATCCTCGATCGCCATCCGCTGTTCGAACAGCGAAACCGTGCGGCTGATGGCGAGGATGGTGATGAAGCCGATGATCAGGACGGGGATCGAGCGGCGGACGTAAGGCTCCATCGCCAGCAGCCGACGGTAGGCCGGGGCAGCCAGCAGGCGAACGGGTCCGATGATGCGCGGTTCGGCTCTGAGGAAGCCGAATAGCCGCGATCGAATCGTCACCGAACCCGGTGCAGCCGCAGGCCGCGCCATGGTGCCATACTCCCCGCATTAAAGTGGAACGCACGCCGAAGCACGTAAAACAGCCGCTTCGATTCGCGCCGATTTGAATCCACCCGACGGCGGTTGTCTAGAGTCCGCCGTCGGATTTCCGGTCATTATGATGATCGGGATGAGCGCGAATGGGAGCCGGCACTATTCGCCGGCTTCAGGCCAGGCAGCGCTGCACGATGTCGGCGACGTCAGGGGAAAGCGCGTCGATGGCCGCGATCGAGCGAAGCGCCGTTTCCGCCTGCCCACGCCGTCCCGCCTCAAGCGCCCGCCAGGAGCGGAAGGCGGACAGAAGCCGCGCCGCCACCTGCGGGTTGCGCCGGTCGAGTTCGATGCCGCGCTCGGCGATGAAGCGGTATCCGGCGCCGTCGGGACGGTTGAACTGCGTCTGGTTGCCGGTGGCAAATGCGGTGATCAGCGAGCGCACCCGGTTGGGGTTGCCGAGCGAGAAGGCGGGATGCCGGGTGAGTTCGATCACCCGCTCGAGCGCATCCGCACTCGGAGCGGTGGCCTGCACGGTGAACCACTTGTCGATGACGAGGGCATCGCCGGCAAACATCCGGTAGAAGTCGGCGAGGACCCGTTCGGCGGCGGGCGCAGCGCTCGACACCAAGATGCCGAGGCTGGCGAGCCGGTCGGTCATGTTGTCGGCCTGGACGTAGGCCGCCTCGACTTGCGCAAAGGCTTCTGGTGTGCCGGTCGCCGCGCGGTAGTCGAGGGCGATATTGGCGAGTGCCCGCCGCCCGGATCCGGCGGCATCGGGGCGATAGGGGCCGGCGGCAGACAGTTTGGCGTGCAGCCCGGCGAAGAGGTCGGCGCCGGCGCCGGCGATCGCCCGTTTGAGCAGCTCGCGCGCGGCCCGGATGGCATCGGGATCGACGTTCTCACCCTCCTCGCGGGCGATCTCCGCCTCGCCCGGCAGCGTCAGGACGAGGGCGCGGAACGCCGGATCGAGCGTCTCGTCGGCCGCCGTTTTCAAGAGAGCCGTAACGAAGGGGTCGTCGATAATCGGTTCCAGCCCGGCCCGGATATCGCGCGTCGCCCGCTTCAGGCCATCGATGGAGACCGTCTGCGCCGACTGCCAGCGGTTGAACGGGTCGCTGTCGCGCGCCAGCAGGAACAGCTGCGCCTCGGTGTCGAGGTCGGTGTCGAGCTGGACCGGTGCGGAAAAGCCCCTGAGCAGCGACGGCACTGGCCTCTCCTTCAGGCCGGTGAAAACGATGTCGTGGCGCGGTTCAGTGATCGACACGACGATGCGGCCGCCGTCGTTCGCCTCGATCCGCGCGCCGGAGATGCGTTCCGGCACGAGGTCGCGGCCATCCTCGCCGACGAGGCCGAGGGCGAGCGGAATGAGCATCGGCTGTTTCGTCGGTTGTCCCGGCGTCGGCGGGCAGGACTGCTCAATGGTCAGCGTCAATGTGCCCGATGTCGGTTCGAAGCTCTGGCGTACATTCAGCCGCGGGGTGCCGGACTGGCGGTACCACAGCATGAATTGGGTGAGGTCGCGGCCGGTCGCGGCGGCGAACGAGGCGACGAAATCTTCGACCGTGGCTGCCTCGCCGTCGTGACGCTCGAAGTAATGGTCCATGCCGGCCTTGAACCCCTGGGGGCCCAATAGCGTCTTCAGCATGCGGACAACCTCGGCACCCTTCTCGTACACGGTCGCGGTATAGAAGTTGTTGATCTCGTTGTATGTGTCAGGTCGGACCGGGTGGGCGAGCGGACCGGCGTCCTCCGGGAACTGGTGGCTCTTCAGCAGCCGCACATCGCTGATCCGCTTGACTGCGCGGGAGCGCTGGTCGGAAGAGAAGTCCTGGTCGCGGAAGACGGTCAGTCCTTCCTTCAGGCACAATTGGAACCAGTCGCGGCAGGTAATGCGGTTGCCGGTCCAGTTGTGGAAGTACTCGTGCGCAATCACGCCCTCGATATTGGCATAGTCGGCGTCGGTTGCCGTCGTCGGTTGGGCGAGCACGTATTTGTCGTTGAAGACATTGAGCCCCTTGTTCTCCATGGCGCCCATGTTGAAGTCGGAGACGGCGACGATCATGAAGATGTCGAGGTCGTATTCACGCCCGAACACCTCTTCGTCCCAGCCCATGGAGCGCTTCAAGGCGTCCATGGCGTAATGCGCGCGCTCCTCGCGTCCATGTTCGACGTAGATCTCGAGCGCCACGTCGCGCCCGCTCGATGTGACGAAGCGGTCGCTGAGCCGGGCGAAACCACCGGCGACGAGGGCGAACAGATACGAAGGCTTCGGGAAGGGATCGTGCCAGACGGCGTAGTGCCGGTTGGTGCCGGGAATGTCACCGGCCTCGATGCGATTGCCGTTGGCGAGAAGATAGGGCGCCTCGGTCTGGTCCGCCTCGATGCGCGTCGTATAGACGGCGAGCACATCCGGACGGTCGAGGAAATAGGTGATGCGGCGGAAACCTTCGGCCTCGCACTGGGTGCAGTAGTTGCCGCTGGAGCGATAGAGCCCCATCAGCTTGGTGTTGGCCTCGGGGGCGAGTTTGGTCTCGACTTGCAGCACGAAGGGATCGGACGGCGGCTGATGCAACGTCAGGGCGCCCGGGGTGGCGCGATAGTCGGAAGCGGCGAGCCGGTGTCCGTTGACCGCGATGGCGACGAGTTCGAGTTCGTCGCCGGCGAGCGTCAATGGCGTACCGGGTTTCGTGCCCGCTCGGCGCGAAAAGGCGATCTCGGCAACGACCCGCGTGTCGAGAGGCTCCAACCGGACGTCGAGCGACACGGTGGAGATGGCGTAGTCGGTCGGTCGATAGTCGGCAAGCCGGACCGGCGGGGTCTTCGGCGTCGCAGCGGTCGTGTCCAAGACTTCGGGCTCCTCAGCTGACGATTTGGAACGCGCGCTCCTCGCGGCGGACGCGGGCGAATCGTCTTAAAGGGAATTCAGGCCGTGGGAAACGGAAATCCTCCCGCCCGGAGGAACATGGCAGACGCGCTCCAGTCGCCCCATGGCCCTACGGAAGCGCGACGGCATCGATTTTTGCTGGTTTCTGTCACGATGTTTGCAGCCGACGACAGTCACCGGAATCGACAGTGTCAGTCACCGTATTGATGCAGCTTCAGCCGGGCGATCTCCTGCGCCGCCTTCTCATCCTTACGCGAGGCGGTTGCCCTGACCGCGACGGCATAGTCCTCGCGGGCACGATCGATCTCCTTGCGGGCTTCGTAGACGATACCGCGATTGGCGCGGGCGACCACGTTCTGCGGTTCGAGCCTCAGGACATAGGAAAAATCGGCGAGCGCCTTGTCGAGTTCGCCGATCTTGGCGAGAGCCTCCGCCCGCTTGATGCGCGCATCGATGTGATCGGGTTCCAGCGTGAGCACGCGAGTGAAATCCTCGATCGAATGGGGCCGGTCCCCGACCGCGACGTAGGCGAGTCCGCGCGAATACCAAAGCCGAGAATTGTTGGGGGTGATCTCGCCGATGCGGGTGAGATCGGCGATGGCGAAATCGGCATGACCCTGCTTCAAGTGCGCATCGGCCCGCGCCTCGAGTGCCGTGACGCTGCCGGGATCGCGCTTCAAGGCCTCGTCAGCATCGGCGATCGCCGGCTCGATGTCGCCGAGCGTGGCCAGCACGAGCGCTCTATTGGCGTAGACGCGCGCCGGCTTGGTGGAGATCCCGATCGCAGCGTTGCAGTCGGCGAGCGCTTCCTCGAGCCTGCCGAACTCCCACAGGTAGAAGCAGCGATTGTTGAGGGCGTTGAAGTTCTTCGGCGCCAGCCGAATGGCCGCGGAGGTGTCGTCGAGCGCGCGCTTGCGGTCGCCCTTGGCGCGCCAGGCCAGGCCGCGCGAGACGTAGATGTCGGCGCGAAGCGCGTCGATGGCGAGCGCGGCGTCGAAATCCTCGATCGCCCGGTCGATCTCGCTGACCGTCAGATAGACGTCGCCGCGGGCCGACAGACTGTAGACGTTGCGCGGCTCGAGCCTCAGCGCCTCGCCATAATCGGCAATGGCGCCGGCCCGGTCGCCGGAGGAGCGGCGCACGTCGGCCCGGGTGATCAGCGTAGTTGCGTGCAGGGGATCGAGCGCTACGGCGCGGTCGCAGTCGGCAAGTCCACGCTGGAAGTCGTCGGCAAGCCCGTAGGCCCGACAGCGCCCAGTCAGCGTGCGGATTGAGTCTGGCGCCGTCTCCAGGCTACGGCTGAAGGCCTCGATGGCCGGCGCCGTCTGGCCCTGCTGCATCAGCACCATGGCGCGGGCATAATGGGCAAGCGACGAGCCCGGCTCCAGTCCGAGTGCTTCCTCGGCGTCGGCGAGGGCGCGCGCCATGTCGCCGCGCCCAAGGTCGGCACCGGCGCGCTGCGCCATGACGCGCGCCAGATCCTGGCCGCCGAGTTGGCCCGCGGTGATGAGCCGCGTGCAGGCGGCAAAGCTTTCGTCCGGCGCGGCCTCGAAATCGGCACAGACCGACCGAGCGTCTTTCGACGGCGGAACGCCATCAAGCGTCGCGGCATACGCCGGCGCGACGGCGCCCGACAGGACGCCGACGAGCGCGAGGACGATGCCATAGGCCAAGGACATCGAGGCTTCCTTCGAGGTAGACCAACGCAACAAGCGCCCGGCGCTCCACGCACCGAACGAGACGATTCCAAATCCCCCGGAAGTTTGGCTATTTTGAGCCGTTTCCGACAAAGTAGCGGAATATGGGCACTTCCTCAACCATCCGCTGCGGATTCGCGGCAGCGATTGGCCCGGTTGGTAAGGCTTCTGTAATCGTCTTGGACGACAGGCGCGCGGAATCGGTCTTTTGGGTTGACTTCCCCTGTAACGGTTCATAAACTGATGAAAATCATAAATCGTCAGTCATCAGAAATTTACCACTTCCAACCCGACCGTGAGATCGATGCAATGAATGCCCCCACGCTGGAGGAGGTTCGGCCGGACACACGCTCGCGCATTCTGACCGAGGCCGAGCGCCTGTTCCGCCACTATGGCTACTCGAAGACGACGGTCGCCGACATCGCCCGCGAACTCGGCATGTCGCCTGCGAATGTCTATCGCTTCTTCCCCTCCAAGCTCGCCATCAACGAGGCGATCTGCTCCGTGATCCTGGCGGAACGCGAGGGCGTCACGCTGAAGATCGCCCACGGCGAGGGAAGTGCCCGTGAGCGGCTGAAAGCGATCCTCATCGCCAATCACAACATGACAATATCGACCCTTCTCGATGACAAGAAGGTGCATGAGATGGTGGCCGTCGCCATGGAGGAGCAATGGCAGGCCATCGAGGCCTATGTCGCTCGTCAGCGTGCGCTGATCGCCGAGGTGATCGCGGACGGCGTCGCTTCAGGCGAGATGGCTGCGTCTGATCCCTTGCTAGTCGCCGAATGCGTGCAACGCTCGTTCGTGACCATGTTCCATCCCATGCTTGCGGCCGACTGCTTCACTGAGCGCGACATGGCGGATGCCAGCGCGCTGGCTGATTTCATCCTCTTGGCCCTGCGCCCTTGACCTGACCTGAAACAAATGAACTCCGGAAGATTGGCCCCGGGCCGCTATTCGCGCCTAAATGCTGACGAAAGTTACAAAATGTCATACATCAGTCGAGGGCCATCGTTGGTACGGGTGCTGCTGCTGGCCTCTTTGGCGGCCTTGGCGGCCTGCAAGAATGACGTCGCCAAGGCACCGGATCCCATCCGTCCGGTCAAGGTGGTGGTCGCCTCCCAAAGCGCGCCGACGCGGGCGGTTACCTTCTCCGGCTCGGTCAAGCCGCGCATCGAGCAGGTGCTTTCCTTCCGTATCGCCGGCAAGATCGTCGAGCGCAAGGTGAACATCGGCGACCGCATTGTCCCCGGTGACGTGCTCGCCCGGCTCGATACCACCGACTATTCTTTGTCGCTGAAGACCGCCGAGGCCAATGTCGATGCCACCAGAACACGGGTCGATGTGGCCGCTGATGCGCTCGCCCGCGCCCGCGATCTGTTTTCGAAGGGCTTCGTCGCCCGGTCGGTCCTGGATCAGCGCGGCCTCGACAACGACCAGGCGAAATCCGCTTATGACGCGGCGCGCGCTGCCCGCGACCAAGCCGAAAACCAGACCCGCTACGGCGATCTCGTCGCCGACATCTCCGGCATCGTCACCGACGTTCGCGCCGAATCCGGCCAAGTGGTCGCCGCCGGCACGCCGGTGATCACGGTTGCTCCTGACAAGGGCCGCGAGGTCGCCGTCGCCATCCCCGAACAGGATATCCGACTGTTTTCGGTGGGCGAGGCGGTCACCACGCGCTACTGGGCCGAGCCGGACCTCGTCCAGGCCGGCAAGATCCGCGAAATCTCAGGCAGCGCCGATCCCGCCTCCCGCACCTTCGCCGTGCGCGTGACCATCCCCGACGATCCCCGGCTGCGGCTCGGCCAGACGGCGACGGTGACGGCGAACGTTGCCAACGATGCGCCCTCGATCGTCCTGCCGCTGCCTGCCATCGACAAGCGTGGCTCGAATACGCTCGTCTGGGTGGTCGATCCCGGGACCGATACGGTCGCTTCCCGCAAGGTGACGGTCGACGGTATCGCAGCTGAGGGCGTGCGGATGACATCCGGCGTGAAGCCCGGCGACCTCGTCGTCGTCGCCGGCACGCAATTCATGCGCGACGGGCTGAAAGTCCGCCTCGCCTCTCCCGACTCGGAGACGGCGCGGCTTGATTGAACCGGCCGCCCGATGTGACAGGACCCTGATTTCGTCGATGTTCGTTTGTAAGAAATTTGACCGAGGAGAGACCGATGGCGCCTGAAACCCCACCGGTGACGCACTTCAACCTGTCGCGCTGGGCGATCCAACACAAGAGCCTGACGCGCTTCCTGTTTTTCCTGGCGCTGCTGGCCGGGCTATTCTCTCTGACCCAGATGGGCCAGAAGGAGGATCCGGACTTCACGTTCCGCGTCATGGTGGTGCAGGTGGTTTGGCCCGGCTCTTCGATCAACGAGCTGCAGGATCAGGTCGTCGACAAGATCGAGCGCAAGCTGCAGGAGACGCCGCACCTCGACTATCTGAAGTCGTTCACCCGCGCCGGCACGGCCGTCATCACAGTGGCAATCAAGGGGTCAGCTTCCGGCCGCGATATCCCGGATGCCTTCTATCAGGTGCGAAAGAAGGTCGGCGACATCGCCTCCAGCTTCCCTGCCGGGGTGCTCGGACCTTATTTCAACGATGAATTCGGCGACACTTTCATCAGCCTCGATGCCATCAGCGGCGACGGCTTCACCTATCCGGAACTGAAGACCTTCGCCAAGCGCGGCCGCGACCAGTTGTTGCGCGTCAAGGGAGTGGAGAAGGTCGAAATCCTTGGCGACCAGGATGAGAAGGTCTTCATCGACGTCTCCTCCCGCACGCTTGCCGAACGCGGGCTGACCGCCAACGATATCAAGGCCGCGCTCACCGGCCAGAATGCACAAGACCCGGCCGGCTCGGTCGATACGACGGAGCGCTCCGTGCGCGTCACTGTCGAGGGCAACGCTCTGAGCCTTGAGGATTTCCGCAGCCTGCCATTGAAGGCCGGCAAGGAGGTCATCCGCCTCGGCGACATCGCCACGGTCAGCCGTGGGACCGAGGAGCCCTTCACCCACATCCACCGCTACAACGGCAAGAACGCCGTCCTTCTCGGCATCACCATGGCGTCCGGCTACAACGTCACGACCGTCGGCAAGGACATCCGCGCTGCCTACGCCGAATTTGAAGCGAGCCTGCCCCATGGCGTGACGCTCGGCTCGGTGTCGGATCAGTCCGATGTCGTCACCAAGGCCATCGACGAGTTCTCTGAAGCCCTGATCGAGGCGCTTGCCATCGTGCTCGGCGTCTCCTTCCTGTCGATCGGCTGGCGGGCCGGAACGGTGGTGGCGATCACCATCCCCTTCGTGCTCGCCGCGACCTTTGCGGTGCTCTATCTCCTCGGCATCGATCTGCAGCGCGTGTCGCTCGGCGCCTTGATCATCGCTCTCGGTCTTCTCGTCGATGACGCCATGATCGCGGTCGAAATGATGGAGAGAAAGCTCGAGGAGGGGCTCGACAAGGTATCGGCGGCGGGCTTTGCCTATACCTCGACGGCCTTCCCGATGCTGACCGGCACGCTGATCACCGCCGCCGGCTTCATCCCCGTCGGCTTCGCCGCCTCGACCGCCGGCGAATACGTACGCTCGCTGTTCATCGTCGTCGGCGTGGCGCTCATCGTCTCCTGGATCGCGGCTGTCTATTTCACCCCGGCGATCGGCCACATGATCCTGAAGGCGCGCCCGCATCAGCCGGGCGAAACGCACCGCGACGTCTACGCCGGCCGCGCCTACCGTATGCTGCGATCCGCCATCGCCTGGTTCGTTGGCCACCGCATCCTCGTCGTGACGTTGACGATCATCGCCTTCGGTCTCGGCGTCTACGGCTTCAAGTTCGTGCCGAAGAGCTTCTTTCCGGCCTCCACCCGGCCGGAAATCCTCGTTGACATGTGGCTGCCGGAGGGAACCTCGACCGCCGAAACGGCGCGGCAGGCGAAGGCCTTCGAGGCGCGTATCTTGGTCGATCAGGATCAGCGCTATATCGCAACCTTCATCGGCGAGGGCGCGCCGCGCTTCTTCATGCCGCTCGACCAGCAGCTCAGAAACCCGAACTTCGCCCAGTTCCTGGTCATGGCCAAGGACGTGCCGGCGCGCGAACGGCTGATTGCCGAGATGCGGCGCATCCTGGCCGAGGATTTCCCCGCTGTCCGCAGCAAGGTCGACCGCCTGAACCTCGGCCCGCCGACCGGCTGGCCGGTGCAGATGCGCGTCATGGGGCCGAACCGCGAAGAGGTCAGGCGTCTCGCCGACAAGGTGGAAGACACCTTCCGAGCCGATCCACGGCTGTCGGTGGTGCATGACGACTGGCTCGAATCCGTGCCATCCCTGAAGCTGGTGATCGACCAGGATCGCGCCCGCGCCCTCGGCGTCAGCTCTCAGACCATCCGCCGCGTGCTCGCCGGCAGCCTCTCCGGTGCACCGATCGGCGAATTCCGTGAGGGCGAGGAGACGATTTCCGTCGTCGTTCGCGAGCCGGCCGCCAACCGCACATTGCTGACGGCGATCGAAGAGGCCTATGTGCCGACCGATCAAGGCCGCATGGTGCCAATTTCCCAGGTCGCCAAGGTCGTGACGGTGATGGATCCCGGTATCGAATGGCGGCGCGACGGTCTGCCGACCATAACGGTCAGGGGCGTCGTTCCGAATGGGGTCGAATCCAACGACGTTGCCGCTGATATCTTCGCCCGCCTCGGCTCGCTGCGCGATGGGCTGCAGCCCGGCTACCACATCGAGCTGCAGGGCGGAGCCGAGGATTCGGCCACCAGCCGCGACTCGATCGCCGCCAAGGCGCCGCCGATGATCCTGATCGTCCTGGTCCTGCTGATGCTGCAGTTGCAGCACACGGGCAAGATGCTGTTGGCGCTGGCCGCCGGTCCTTTGGGCCTGATCGGCGCCTCTGCCGCCCTCTTGCTGACGAACTCCGCCTTCGGCTTCGTCGCCATTCTCGGCGTCATCGCGCTCAACGGCATCATCATCCGCAACTCGGTCATCCTCATCGACCAGATCGACCAGGACCTCGACGCCGGTGTCGAGCCCTACGAGGCGATCATCGGCTCGGCGGTCCGCCGCTTCCGCCCGATCATGCTGACGGCGATGGCGGCGGTGCTGGCGCTGGTGCCGATCGCCCGATCGCCGTTCTGGGGCCCAATGGCCTACGCCATGATGGGGGGCATCCTGGCCGCGACCATCCTGACGGTGCTCGTGCTGCCGGCGGCCTACGCGCTGTTCTTCCGCGTCCGTCGCCCGACGGCGGTGAGGCTTCCGGCGGACGGGCCCGCGGCCGACGCGGGGAGCAGTGCCCCCGGTTGCGGCAAGGTGGCGCGGCTGAAAAGCGAAACACGCCGCCGCTCCGCCCCGTCACAGATCGCGTCGCCGCCGGACGATCAGCGCGAAGCGGCCGAATAGGCTTCGGGGCGCCCGCCGGGCATTCCGATCGGGCGATGCCGTCCGACCGGATGCGGGGACACTGTAGAGTCGATACAGCTCATCGGCGGATCACCCGCAGTGGTTCCGTCCGAAAGCACCTGGCCCTACGCCCGCATCGCCGCCAGCTCAGGCGCCGGACCGTCGGACTTCCGCACGATCAGCTCACCGTCCCAGCCGGGCATCTCACCGGTCGACAATCCGTCGCGCACTCTGAGCAGTGTGTCGACCGCGCGTGCTGCCATTTCGCGGATCGGCAGCCGCACGGCGGTGATCGGCGGGTCGGCGAAGGCGTTGGCCGGACAATCGCCGAAACCGATGACGGACAATGTCTCCCCCGGCGTCAGCCCGCGCGCGCGAAATGCTTTGACCAGTTCGGCTGCCTCGCAACCGGAGATCGTGACGACCGCCGCGATGTCAGGATATTCGAACGCCAGCCGCGAAGCCAGCCGTTCGAACTCGCCATCCTCGCCTGTCGTCGGCAGGTCGACGCAAGCCATGCCGTGGCGCAGCGCGGCATCCTTCACGGCCTGCTTTCTCTCGAACGTGCAGGCTGTCGTATCCGACCCGATGCAGACGATACGTCGGTGGTTGAATTCGGCCAGGCGTCCGACGATCAGATCCGCCACCTGCTGCCGGTCGATGTCGAAGGAGACCACATGCCGGTCGCGCGGCCCGTTGCCGATGACGACATGCGGGAAACGGGTCTCGGCGAGATAGGCGAGGCGCGGATCGTCTTTGCGCACCCGTGTGACGATCAACCCATCGACCCGGCGCCCCTCGACCAGCCGTCGATACATTCGCAACTCCGACGGACCGGGGATGGCCGACATGACCAGGAAATCGAGATCGTGCATTTCAAGGCGGGACCAGGCGCCGGCCATCACTTCGACGAAATGAGGGTCATCAAGCGATTGCGGCATGCCCGGCACGACGAACCCGATGGCGTCGGCACGACCCTTCTGCAGGCGGCGCGCCATTTCGTTCGGCACGTAGCCAATGCGCTGCGCTTCCCGCTCGACCCTCATCTTCGTCGGTTCGGAAACGTCGGAATGTCCGCCCAGGGCGCGGGAAACGGTCGTAATGCTGAGCCCGAGATTGGTCGCAATGACTTTAAGTGACACTTGGTCGCTCCGGCTGCCATGTCCTCCCATATTCGGCGGTCGTGTATGACAGTCACCGTTCCGCCGCGCTGGCAAACCAACCTAGACAGCCAGCGGGCATAACTCATACAACTTGGCCACGTGAATCTCCATAAGGATTCTATAAAATGCGATGTTTATGTCCGGCGGTCCGGTTTTCCGAAGTCCGAGGCCGGGCGGTGCCAAGCAATGACGCCGAAATCCGTGCAACTTGGCCATTCTTGCGGAAATTTGAGTCTTATTATATTCATATGAGAGAATTTGTAGGGTGCCGAGATATTTGAATAGCCTATCGGGGGGCGCTCCGACTTGCCAAATATGCGAATCGCGCGTGCGTTCGAAGCGAGCGCCACCAGGGGGAGAAAATGGTCGAAGCAGTACAGGGTTGTATAGATATGCTTGCCGCGGGCAGTTCGGCCCTTCCCGAGGATCACCTGCAGGCCACGCTCGTCGGTCGCGTCTGGCGGCCAGGGATCGGCCCGTCGGTGGTCACGGTGCGGGAGGGGATCGTCGTCGACATCACCAGCCGCGACCTGGCGACGATCAGAGACCTCGCCGAGACGGATGATCTCGCCGGCCGGGTGCGAGCCGCCAGTGGCGTCGCGATCGGCCCGCTCGAAGCGCTCCTGGCCAATTCCGACGAGGCCGGCCGCGATCCGATGCGCCCCTTCCTCTTGGCCCCCATCGATCTGCAGGCGGTCAAGGCCGCCGGCGTGACCTTCGTCGTCTCGCTTCTGGAACGCGTCATCGAGGAGCAGGCGCGCGGGGCACCGGAACGCGCGGCGGCGATCCGAGGCGACATCGGCTCGCTCATTGGCTCCGACCTGTCGAGGCTGAGACCCGGGTCGGCCGAGGCGATGCAGCTGAAACAGCTGCTGATCTCCAGAGGCGTCTGGTCGCAGTATCTGGAAGTCGGCATTGGTCCCGACGCCGAGATCTTCACCAAGGCGCAGCCCCTCTCCGCCGTCGGGTTCGGTGCGACCGTCGGCCTCCACCCGATCTCGACCTGGAACAACCCCGAGCCGGAGGTGGTCATCGTCGTCAATTCGAAGGGGGGAATCGTCGGCGCCACCCTCGGCAACGACGTGAACCTGCGCGACGTCGAGGGGCGGTCGGCCCTCCTCCTCGGCAAGGCCAAGGACAATAATGCCTCGGCCGCGCTCGGGCCGTTCATCCGCCTGTTCGACGCGGATTTCGGTCTCGACAACGTCAAGTCGGCCGTCGTCGGCCTGGAAATTCTCGGGGTGGACGGGTTCGAACTCAGGGCGGCTTCGGACATGGCGGCAATTGCGCGGCCGCCCGAGGATCTGGCTCAGGCGGCGATCGGCCGGCACCACCAGTATCCGGATGGGCTCGTGCTCTACCTCGGCACGATGTTCGCTCCCGTTGCCGATCGCCACGCGCCGGGCAAGGGCTTCACCCATGCGCTGGGCGATGTCGTGCGCATCTCCACCCCGGGTCTTGGCACCCTGTCGAACCGGGTCGGCCTGTCGACCGAGGCGCCACCGTGGGCGTTCGGTGCGGCTGACCTGATGCGCAACCTCGCCGGGCGCGGCCTCCTTTGACAGAGCGCCGCCGACCGGCATCCACGCCCGGCCGGAGCGATCTTAATCGGTCCAGCGCTTCAGCACGATCGAGGCGTTGACGCCGCCGAAACCGAAGCCGTTCGACAGCGCATATTCGATGGGAGCGCGGCGGCTCTCCGGGCCGATCAGGTCGACACCTTCGGCCTCGGCATCCGGCTCCTCGAGATTGAGCGTCGGTGGCAGGATACCGTCGCGCAACGCGAGCGCCGTCCATACCGCCTCGAGCGCTCCTGCCGCGCCAAGCAGATGGCCGGTCGCCGACTTGGTGGAGGAGATCGCCGGGCCGCTTCCGGTTCCAAAGACCCGCTTGATCGCGGCGATCTCGCCGGCATCGCCGACCGGCGTCGAGGTCGCATGTGCATTGACGTAGCCGATCGCCTCCGGCGGCAGCCCCGCCATGGCGAGCGCCAGCCGCATCGCCCGGGCCGCGCCGTCACCGTCTGGCGGGCCCGACGTCACGTGATAGGCATCCGCCGTCGTCCCATAGCCGATGAGTTCGACGAGCGGTCGGGCACCGCGTGCCAGGGCATGATCGAGCGTCTCGATCACCATCATCGCAGACCCTTCGCCCATGACGAAACCGTCACGGCGACGGTCGAACGGCCGTGATGCCGTTTCCGGACGATCGTTGAAACCGGTCGACAGGGCGCGGGCGGCAGCAAACCCGCCCAGGCTGACCCGGTCGATGCAGGCCTCGGCGCCGCCGACGACAGCGACATCCGCCTCGCCGGATCGGATCAGCCGCATGCCGTCGCCGATCGCCTGCACGCTCGCCGCGCAAGCCGTCACCGGGCAGCCGATCGGCCCCTTGAAGCCGTAGCGGATCGAGACATGGCCGGCGGCGAGGTTGGCCAGGAACGACGGCACGATGAAGGGGGAGAGCCGCCGCGGTCCCTTGGTCGCGGTCGTCAGCGTCGCTTCCGCCATGGCCGGAAAGCCGCCGACGCCAGAGCCGATGATCGTCGCCGTCCGGGTTGCCGCCTGCTCGTCGCCGGGCTGCCAGCCGCTCGCGACGATCGCCTCGTTCGCGGCACGCAACGCGAACTGGATGAAGCGATCCATCTTCTTCAAGTCTTTCGCGGGGATGACCGCAGTGGGATCGAAGCCGGCCTCTGCATCCTCCTCGATCGAGGGCACGACGCCCGCGACCTTCGCCGGCACATCCTCGACGACGAGGCCGGAGAGCCCCCTGATCCCGGATCGGCTGGCAATGAGCCGCGTCCAGGCCGCTTCCACACCCGTGCCGAGCGGCGACACAACTCCCATGCCGGTGACCACGATGCGACCCATGTTTCGCTCCAAGTGTTGCCGTCAGATGCGGTTGGCAGCTGCGCGCGCGGCCGCCAGAATTTCCTCGGCCCGTTGACCCGGCCCGGCTGCGCGGGCGAGCGTAAGCCCGCCTACGAGCAAAGCGATGAACGCGATGGTGCTATCACGGTCGCCATCGGGTTGCGCAATGATTCTGAGCCAGCCATCGAGCCCGTCGGCGAGAATCTGCCGCGTCTCGGGCTCGAGCCGCCGGACTTCGGCGGCGAGCGCGACGAAGGCGCAGCCGGTGGCGATGTCCTCGGCGTGCTCGGGCGAGAGATAGGCCTCGGCGACCGCCCGGCGGCCACCCTGCCGCATCAGCGCTTTCACGGACTTGCCCGCGGTGACGAGGAGGTGGCGCAAGGATGCGGCAACGAGCGCCTGCTTGGAGGCGAAATGCCGGTAGAAACCGCCGTTGGTGAGCCCGGCGTCGGCGCTGATCGTGGCGAGGCTCACCCGATCGATGCCGCATTCCCGGAACAGCCGGCCGGCGGATTCGACCATCTGCCGATGGTTCTGCCGCACCCGTTCCCTGCTGACCCGCATCGCCAAATCCCCGGCCAATATTGATTATCAACATAATCAAAATGCACGGCCTTGGGAAGGGCAGGGCGAACGGACGGCGAAGGACCGACGCCAACGTCGAAGAGCGAATGCGGGACAGGCGCATTCGGACGCGCGGAACGCCCGCATCGGCAGCAAGACGCCCCGCTTCCGGTCGGGAAAACGGGGCGTCGGATGCTCCGAACATGGGCGGGAATGCGGATCTCAGATCCCGCCGAACCAGTTGAAGCCGCGGTCTTCCCAATAGCCGCCCGGCTTTACATTGGTGACCTCTATCGCCGTAATCCACTTGGGGTTCTTGTAGCCAAGCTTGGTCGCTGTCCTGAGCCGCAAGGGGAAGCCGTAGGGATCGCCAAGCGGTTCGCCGGCGTAGTGGGTGGCCAGCAACGTCTGTGGATGCAGGGCCGTCGCCATGTCGATCGAGCCCGTGTAGTCGTCGGCGCACTTGAACGCGACGTAGCGCGCCTTCGTATCGGCGCCGACGCGTTCGAGGAAGCTCCGCAGGTTCACGCCCGCCCATTGGCCGATGTAGTCCCAGCCCTCGACGCAGATGTGCTTGATAATCATCTCCTGGCGCGGCAGGGCGTAGATGTCGTCGAGCGTCCATGCCTTCTTGGTGGCGATGCTGCCGGCGAGCTCAAGCTTCCAGTCCTTGGCATCGACCGCTTCGACGTCGTCGATGCCGTAGAAGGCGTTGAAACGTGGCGGTCTCAGCACCTGATCGGCCGAATAGGTCGGGGCCAGGTGGTCGGGGCGGAACAACGCCGCCTGCACGCTGTCGTTGAGCTCAGAGACGGCGCGGAGTGCGGAATTGATCGCGCCATCGTGGCCGGCCTCGCAGCCGGTCAGCATGACGAGGCCGCCGAGCGACAATGTGCCGCGCAGGATCCCCCGGCGGTTGATGTCGTCGACCAGACGGCGGTTGGCCTCGAAGGCACCCTGGTCGACGCCGGTCTTGGGACGGAAGAGCGACAGCCTGCGTTTGAAGGTCATGGGAGGCTCCGATCAGTTCGAGGAAACCGGGACGTCTGGGGCGGCAATTGCGGCAGCCGGCGCGGCAGCGGGTTCGAGGCGCGGTCCGCCGGTCAGCATGGCGAGGAGCGTCTTCGGCACCAGAAGCGCGAGTGCGACATGCACGACGACGAAGCCGCAGATGAGCGCCATGCCGGTGAAATGCAGGATGCGCGCTGTCTGGAACGAGCCGAAGAGGGCGGCGTATTCGGAGAACTGCACAGGTTTCCAGATCGCCAACCCGGTCAAAATCTGTAGGACTATCAGGGCGATAGCTCCGAGATAGAGGAGCTTCTGCACGCCGTTGTAATGGGTGATGTCGTCATGCCCGAGTTTGAAGCGCAAGGCGTCGCCGACCGTCTTCAGGATCTCGCCGATCGATAGGGGCAACAGCTTGTTCCAGAAGCGACCGGAGACGAGCCCGTAGAGGATGTAGGCGATGCCGCTGATTGCCAGGGGCCACATGAACAGAAAATGCCATTGCAGCGCCGTCTCCGGATGGCCGCCGAGCGTATAGGCGTCGTCAAACCTGAGCCAGGAGAGGATTGGGTAATCATCGTAGATCTTCCAGCCGGAAAAGATCAGCGCCAGAATCGAGATGGCATTGATCCAATGCATGATCCTGAGCGCGAGCGGGTGCAGCCGCCGGGCCGGCCTCGAATCTTTTCTGGACATGGTGGCCTCCATCGACATCGTTTCGGGAGTGGGCAGCGTCTGCCGCCACACGGCCCGTCGTCGATGGCTCATTCGGCGGCCGAGCCGCAAACGTTACATCCGGATCAATTGATCGGGTGCTTCCTCTGCACGTGCGGCGGGCGCCTCGAAATCACTCCGTGAATCGACACATTCAAATGTTATAGTAAATACTACGTGCGGGCGAGGGGCCGGCATCGCCAGGAGAGGAAAGAATTGTGACCTGGCGGTAACCAATCCGCCACGCTCGGCGAAATCCCCTTTGCAACCCGACGGAGAAGGGGAGGCTGGCATCTGCCCGGCGTCCCGCCCGTCTCAGGCACCTCAGGACGGCGGACGCCTCCGCTCCGCCAGACGCACAAGGGAGTCCAGATGTATCAGAAGCCCTTTGCGAACTTGAGTTTCCGGTCGCAGGTCGTGGCCGGCCGGGCGGCCACGGACGCCCCGTCGAACGGTTTGGTCGCGCCGATCCACATGGCGACGACCTATACCCGCGACGAGAGCTATGCCTATGTCTCCGACTACGTCTATGGCCGCTCGGACAATCTGACTCTGCGCGATACCGAGGCTCAGATCGCAGCGCTGGAAAAGGGGCATTCCGCCCGGCTGTTCGGTTCCGGCATGGCGGCGGCGGCGGCCGTCGTTCTCGGCTTCGACCAGCCGATGCACGTGATTGCCTCAAGCTCGATGTACTATGGGCTGCGCAATTGGCTCTCCGGCATCGCCCGCTTCGGCCACACGATCGATTTCGTCGAGACGACCGATCTCATCGCCGTCGGCGCCGCCATCGAACGCCGCCCGCCGCGGCTCATCTGGATCGAGACGCCGTCGAACCCCTTGTGGCAGGTGACCGATATCGCCGCCGTGGCGCGGCTTGCCCATGCCGCCGATGCCGAATTGGCCGTCGATTCGACCGTTGCCACGCCGGTGTTCACCCGGCCGATCGAGCTCGGCGCCGACTTCGTCATGCACTCGGCGACGAAATACCTGAATGGCCATTCCGACGTGTCGGCCGGCGTCATCGTTGCGGCCAGGCCGAGCGAGCTGTGGTCACGCATCGGCATGCTCCGGGCTGAGCTCGGTGCAGGGCTGTCGGCGTTCGACGCGTGGCTGTTGTCTCGGGGCATGCGCACGCTCGACGTCCGTGTCCGGGCGCAGAGCGCTACCGCCGCGGACCTTGCCCGCCGGCTGGTGATCCATCCGGCCGTCGCATCCGTTCTCTATCCCGGCCTGCCGGACCATCCCGGCCATGCCGTCGCCTGCCGACAGATGCGCGGCGGCTTCGGTGGCATGCTGTCGATCCGCATGAAGGGCGGCTCCGAGGCGGCGCTCGCCACTGCCGGCGCCGTGCAGCTGTGGCGCCGTGCCACCTCGCTCGGTGGCGTCGAGAGCCTGATCGAGCATCGCGCCTCGATGGAAGGGGCGAGCGAGGCGTGTCCCGACGACCTCTTGCGTCTGTCCGTCGGCATCGAAGACCCCGACGATCTCTACGCCGATCTTGACCGCGCTTTTCGCGCCCTCGGGCTCATTGCTGGGCATTTCCGCGATCCGTCCTCCGACAACGCCTGAAGGGAGTCCTGTCATGCCCACGGTCGCCATTGCCGTCATTTTGAAGACCCCGGAGCCCGGCAGATCGAAGACGCGGTTGTCGCCGCCCTTGTCACCGGACCAGTGCGCCGCCATTTCCGCCTGCTTCATCCGCGATCTGACGGCGAACCTACGCGCCCTTGAGCGGTCGGCAGCGGTTTCCGGCCATGCGCTTTACACGCCGGTCGGCAGCGAGGAGCGGCTTGCACGCCTTCTCCCCGACAGGTTCGGCCTCGTGCCCCAGGTCGAGGGCGACCTCGGCGTGCGTCTGTCCGCCGGCATCGAGGCGCTGCTCGCCAAGGGGCACAGCGGTGCGATCATCGTTTCCTCCGACAGCCCGACGCTGCCGGCGAGCTATTTCGCCGAAGCAGCTCGTTTCCTGAACGAGCAGGACTGTGTCGTGCTCTGCCCGGCCATCGACGGCGGCTATACGTTCATCGGCCTCAATCGTCCGCATCCCGAACTTTTCGCCGACATGCCCTGGTCGACCGAGGACGTCTATCGCCTGACGGTGCTGAAAGCCGCCGCGCTAGGGCTTCGGGTCCACAGCCTGCCCATGTGGTACGACGTCGACGACGCTGCCACGCTCGACATCCTGAGAGCCGATCTCGCCGGCGACCCGCTCACCTTTGCGCCCGACGACGTCCGTCGCAACCCGGCGCCTGCGACGCGCGCTTTCCTCGAGGCGCTCGAACGCGCCGGGCACGACGCAGTCAGCCATCAAGGTCGCGCAGCCTCCGGAACCGCCGCGCCATGAGGCGGATCGCGCTCCTCGGCCTGATCGGCCTGGCGGTTGTGGCGCTGACGTTTGCCGGCGGGCCGGCCTTCGAGCAATACGACGAGGGCGGCTTCGTCGTCGTCGGACTGGCGACCGGTCTGCTTGCCTTCGCCGCGGCGCGGATCGCCGGCGATGCGCCGGAGCGTTCGGCCCTGATCGTCATCGTCGCGGTCGCCGTCGCCATCCGGTTGATCGCCCTCTCGAACGATCCGCTCCTGTCCACCGATGTCTATCGCTACGTCTGGGACGGGCGGGTAGCCGGCGCCGGCATCAACCCCTACCGCTATATTCCGGCCGATCCGGCGTTGGCGTTCCTGCAGGATGCCGACATCTTTCCCAACATCAACCGCGCCAACTACGCCGTCACCGCCTATCCGCCGTTCGCGGAAGTCTTCTTCTTCCTCGTCACCCGCCTCAGCGCCACGCTCGATGCGATGCGCATCGCCATGCTTGCCTGCGAGGCGGCGACCGTCGGGCTTCTGGCCGTCATCCTCACCCGCCTCGGCCGGCCGCGCACGCTGCTGGTCGCCTATCTCTGGCATCCCCTGAGCGTCTGGGAGATCGCCAACGCCGGCCATGTCGATGCCCTCGTCATGCCGCTCCTTCTCGGCGCGCTGGTGCTCCTCACCTCGAACCGGCGCATCCTCGGCGCCCTCGCCATCGCCTGCGGCGTCCTGGTGAAACCCTACGTCATCGTGGCTCTTCCGGCGTTCTGGCGGCCATGGGACTGGCGCGCGCCCCTCTTCGTCGTCGGTCTCGTCGCCTTCCTCTATTCGCTCTATGCGAGCGTCGGCTCCGGAGTTCTCGGCTTCTTGCCGGCGTATCTGAACGAGGAGGGGTTCGTCGCTGGCGGCGGGTTCTGGCTGGTGTCGCTGGTCAGGCGCTTCGCCGGCGACGCTCCCGGCCTGTTGCCGTTCTATCTCTCGGTTGGCGCGATGGTGCTGGGCCTGGCGACACTCAGGATCCTGTTCAAGCCGGCGCAGTACCGTCAGGCCGAGCAGATCCGCGACACTGTAGCGCTGATGTTCATCGGCCTCTTCATCCTGTCGCCGAACTATCCCTGGTATTATCTGCCGCTCGTTCCCTTCCTCGCAGTGTTCGACAGCAGCCTCCTGTGGGCGACGACGCTGCTGGCCTCGACCCTGCACGTCTGGTGGCCGACACCCGATGACCAGGGCACCCGCTTCCTGATCTGGAAAACGGTGCTGAACCTCGGCACCTTCGCGGCGCTGCTGGCGGGCTGGTTCCTGGCCCGTCGCCGGGCGGAAAGACCCGCCCGGGGCGAGACCCGTCCATCATCGCTGGCTCCGGCCGAACCGACCGCACTCGCCGCCGAAACCGGCGCCTGACCCTTTCCCGGAGGATCGATCCATGCAGCTCCCATCCGGCCACGCCATCGTCTCGGTCGTCGTGCCCTGCCTCAATGAGGCCGAGGCCATCGGACCGCTGGTCCTGGAAATCCTGGCTGAAGGCGTCGACGAGGTCGTCGTCGTCGACAACGGCTCGACCGACGCAACTGCCAAAGCCGCGGCGGCCGCCGGGGCCCGTGTCGTCTTCGAGCCCGTCCGCGGCTATGGCCGGGCCTGCGCTGCCGGCGTGGCATCTGTCCGGTCGGACTGCGACATCGTTGCGTTTCTCGACGGTGACGGCAGCGACGTGCCGGCTTTCTTGCCGCAGGTCGCCGATGAAGTCGCCAGCAGTCGCGCCGATTTCGCCATGGGCTCGCGGCTGAAAGGTCGGCGCGAGCCCGGCAGCATGACGCCGCAGCAACTCGTTGCCGGCCGCATCGCCGGCCTGCTGATGCAGGCGGCCTATGGCGTCACCTTCTCCGACATGTCGCCGTTCCGCGCCATGCGGCTGGCAAGCCTGCGCGACCTCGGCATGGCCGAGACGACCTACGGCTGGAACCTCGAGATGCAGATGCGCGTTGCCGCCGCCGGGTTCAGCTGCGTCGAACGGCCGGTCGACCATCGCTGCCGCCGCGGCGGCGTCTCGAAGGTCTCCGGCAATCTGCGCGCCGGTCTCGCCGCCGCCGGCAAGATCACGACGACCTTCCTGCGTCTGTGGTGGCAATTGCGATCGCGATCCGTGGCGTCCAGTACACACGCCCGGCAGGCGTTGGGCTGAGGATGAGGGGAGGGCAATCCATGCACATTCTGGTAACCGGCGGCGCCGGCTTCATCGGCCAGCACGTGGTGCGCGGGCTTATCGCGCGCGGCCACGAGGTCCGAATCCTCGATTCGCTCAGACCCGATGTGCACGGATTGGGCCCGCAATGGCAGGCTCCTTCGGGCAGCGAGTTTTGGCGTGCCGACGTGCGCGACGGCGAGGGCCTCGACCGGGCGCTGAAGCGCATCGATGCCGTCATTCATCTGGCCGCCAAGGTCGGCCTCGGGGTCGATGTCTCGGACCTGCCTGATTACGCCTCCTCCAACGACGTCGGCACGGCGGAACTCCTGGCCGGCATGGCACGAGCCGGGGTGAAGCGGCTGACGCTCGCCAGCTCCATGGTCGTCTACGGCGAGGGCGAGGCGCTGTGCCCGGAGCACGGAGCCGTCGCCCCGGCGCCGCGGCTGGAGGCGTCGCTGGCTCGCGGCGACTACGAGCCACCCTGTCCGCATTGCGGCCGCCCGCTGCAGACGAAGCTCGTGGGCGAGGATACGCCGTTCGATCCGCGCAACGCCTATGCCACCTCGAAGGTGGCGCAGGAGTTCTATGCCCGCAACTGGGCCCGTGCCGTCGGCGGATCCGTTGCCGCCATGCGCTATCACAACGTCTACGGACCGGGCATGCCGAAGGACACGCCCTATGCCGGAGTCGCTGCGATCTTCCTGTCGGCGCTTCGGCGCGGCGAGGCTCCGACAGTGTTCGAGGACGGCGGCCAGCGCCGCGATTTCGTGCATGTGCGTGACATCGCCGCCGCGACGATCCTGGCCGCCGAAGCGCACGCCACGGGGCTGGCCGCCTTCAATGTCGGCTCGGGCACGCCACGGACCGTCGGCGACATGGCGGCGGCGCTCTCCCACGCGCTCGGCGGCCCGGTGCCGGTCGTCACCGGCCGCTACCGGCTCGGCGATGTCCGCCATATTACGGCGGACTCATCGCGGCTAAGGCGAGAGTTGGGCTGGAATCCGGCCGTGGGTTTCGAGGAAGGCATGGCGGAACTGAGCCGCGCGGCGTGACGTCACCTCCTGGTCCCGCTCAGTCCTCGATGCCCTCGGCCTGACGCACCAACCAGCGGCGGACGATAGCCTCCTCCGCGCTATCGAGCCCGGCGGAGAGCGCGGCTTCATGGGCCCGCACCCGCTCGCGCGCCGCCTCGAGCAGCGCTGCGCCCTTATCGGTGAGCGACAGCATATGGATGCGGCCGTGCGTCGCATGCGGTTTGCGGGCGAGGTGTCCGGCTTTCAACAGGTTGGCGACGATGAAGCTCGCCGTCTGCGGCGTCATCAGGCTCAGCCGCGCGATGTCTGCGTTCGAGCAGCCGGGATAGGCGGCGATCATGGTGAGGACGGCGAACTGCGGCGACGTAACCGCGAGATCGGCGAGAATCGCTTCCATTTTCAGGCGATTGGCATGCGCGGCCTGGCGCAGCAGATAGCCGAGATAGCCGGCCTCGCCGCGCTTTCCCTCGCCCGGTGCTGGAATCATCGACGCAGCCCTCTTGAAAATAATATCAGTGCTCGAATATCATGTTCGTGCTCTGACATTATCATCGGAAAGGACCTGTGTCAGCCATGAGCGAACATGCCGGAATGACCTACGACAGCTTCTGCGAGTTGGCCGCGCCGGTCCGCGACGCGCTATTGGCGCTGGGCAAGGCGGTCGACGCCGCCGGGATCGACAAGGCGTTGGTCGAACTCATGAAGGTGCGGGTGTCGCAGTTGAACGGCTGCGCTTTCTGCATCAACATGCACCTCGGCCTGGCGCGAAAGCACGGGGTGTCGCAGCTGAAGCTGGATCTGCTGCCAGCTTGGCGCGAGACCGCCCTCTATTCATCGCGGGAACGCGCCGCCCTCGGCTGGGCCGAGGCGCTGACCGACCTGACCAGCCATCGCGATGTCGCCGCGGCCAGAGCCGCACTCTTTGCCGAGTTTTCCGCCCATGAGGCGACCCATGTGACGTCGGCCATCGCCAATATCAGCGCCTGGAACCGCATTGTCGTCGGCCTCGGTTTTCCGCCGGCGATCGAGGAAGCGCGGCCTGCGGCATGAGGTTCGGTGGCGGGCGCGCGCAGCACGACCCGCTACCTCCCCGTCTCGGTAGATGGCGTTACACCCAGGTCTCCTTCACCGCCTGCATGGCAACGCTGGTCGAGGTTGAGGCGACGTGCGGCAGGCTGGAGATCTTTTCGCCCAACACCTCGCGATATCTGCGGATGTTGGAGGTGCGGACTTTCAGGAGATAGTCGAAGCGCCCGGCGATCATGTGGCATTCCTCCACCTCCGGGATCTTCTTCACCGCCGCGTTGAAGGCTTCGAGCGCCTCCTCGCGCGTATCCGACAGCGTCACCTCGGTGAAGGCGACATGATCGAAGCCGAGCTTTTCCGGATTCAGCACCGCTCTAAATCCTTCGATGTAGCCGCGCTCGATCAGCCGCTTCAGCCGCATCTGGCACGGCGTCTTCGACAGCCCGATACGGGCCGACAAATCCGTGACCGAAAGCCGCCCATCATCGCGCAGTTCCTCGAGAATCCTCCGATCGAACAGGTCGATTTCACTATCAGTCTGGGCAATATTCTGCAAAACGACCTCCAGCCGGTTCCAAAGAAGGGAATATCACTGATGATCAGAGATCTGAAGGAAAATCGACTTTTCTGTTTGGAGTAGCATGCGTCAGCTCCCTGTGTTCCGCTCCGAGAGGTGCCGGCATGTCCTCCCTGACTGCTCCGTTGTCCGACGTCACGTCCGCTGCCGCGCCGGCTGGTGCTGCCTCCGCAGCCGACCTACCCCCGCCGTTTGCCGCCTTTGCCCCGCCGGTGCATCGGCCGTCGGCCTTGCGCGATGCGATCACTGCAGCCTATCGCCGGACAGAGCCCGATTGCGTGCGACCGCTCGTTGATGCGGCAACGTTCCCCGAAGCGATGCGCGCCGACATCAGGGCGACCGCAGCCAAGCTGATCGAGGCCTTGCGAGAGAAGCCGCGCGGCTGGGGCGTCGAGGGTCTGGTGCAGGAATACGCCCTCTCCAGCCAGGAGGGAGTGGCGCTGATGTGCCTTGCCGAGGCACTGTTGCGCATTCCCGATGCAGGCACCCGCGATGCGCTGATTCGCGACAAGATCTCCAATGGCGACTGGCTGTCGCACGTGGGGCGCGACCGCTCGTTGTTCGTCAATGCCGCCACCTGGGGATTGGTCGTCACCGGCAAGCTGACGGCCTCCGTCGACGATTCCCGCCTGTCGATGGCCCTGACCCGCCTCATCGCCCGTTGCGGCGAGCCGGTGATCCGCATCGGCGTCGATCTCGCCATGCGCATGATGGGCGAGCAGTTCGTCACCGGCGAAACCATCGACGACGCACTCAGCCGCTCCCGGCCGATGGTCGGCAAGGGCTTCACCTACTCCTACGACATGCTCGGCGAGGCGGCGACGACCGAGGCCGACGCGGCGCGCTACTATCGCGACTACGAGCGGGCGATCAACGCCATCGGCAAGGAAGCGGCAGGGCGCGGCATCTACGCTGGTCCCGGCATTTCCATCAAACTGTCGGCGCTGCACCCGCGTTATTCGCGCGCGCAGAGTTCGCGCGTCATGACCGAACTCCTCTCCCGGGTGAAGGATCTGGCGCTGATCGCCAAGCGCCACGACATCGGCCTCAACATCGACGCCGAGGAGGCCGACCGGCTGGAGCTGTCGCTGTCGCTGTTGGAGGCGCTCGCGACCGATCCGGATCTGTCGGGCTGGAACGGCCTCGGTTTCGTCGTGCAGGCCTACGGCAAGCGTTGCCCGTTCGTCATCGATTTTCTCATCGATCTCGCCCGCCGCGCCGGCCGGCGACTGATGATCCGCTTGGTGAAGGGCGCCTATTGGGATGCCGAGATCAAGCGGGCGCAGATCGACGGGCAATCGGATTTCCCGGTCTTTACCCGAAAAGCCCATACCGATGTGTCGTACATCGCCTCAGCGAAAAAGCTGCTCGCCGCCCGCGACGCGGTGTTTCCGCAGTTCGCCAGCCACAACGCCCAGACGCTGTCGACCGTCTACCACCTGGCCGGCCCGGCATTTTCGCTCGGCGACTACGAGTTCCAGTGCCTGCACGGCATGGGCGAACCGCTCTACGAGGAAGTGGTCGGCAAGAACAAGCTCGACCGGCCCTGCCGCGTCTATGCCCCCGTCGGCACGCACGAGACGCTGTTGGCCTATCTGGTCAGGCGGCTGTTGGAAAACGGCGCCAACTCGTCCTTCGTCAACCGGCTCGGCGACAAGACGGTCACCGTCGCGGAACTGACGACCGATCCCGCCGACACCGTGCGCAACTTCCCCCTTCTCGGCAGTCCACACGAGGCGATCCGGCTGCCGCGCGACCTCTATGACGAAGCGCGCCTGAACTCCGCCGGCTTCGATCTGTCGAACGAGACGGACCTCGCCAAATTGACCGAAGCGTTCGAGACCAGCGCCGCCCGGACGTGGCGCGCCGAGCCGATCCTCGCTACGCCGCACGTGGCGGCCGACCTCGCGCCCGTGCGCAATCCGGCCGACCATCGCGACGTCGTCGGCGCAGTCGCCTTTGCCGGCCCGGACGATGCCCGCCGGGCCGTTGCCACGGCGGCGGCAGACGGTATGGCGTGGGGTTCCCGACCGGTCGCCGAGCGTGCTGCGATCCTCGCTCAGGCGGCGAATCGGTTGGAAGCGCGCGCGCCCGAATTCATGGCGCTCGCCATGCGCGAGGCCGGCAAAACCGCGTCGAACGCCATCGCCGAAGTGCGCGAGGCGATCGACTTCCTGCGCTACTACGCGGCAGAGGCGGTTTCGAGCTTCGGCCCGGCGCAGATGCCGCTCGGCCCCACTGTCTGCATCAGCCCGTGGAACTTTCCGCTCGCCATCTTCACAGGCCAGATCGCCGCGGCGCTGGCTGCCGGCAATCCGGTCGTCGCCAAGCCGGCGGAAGAGACGCCGCTGATCGCGGCGGCCGCGGTGAAATTGCTGCACGAGGCGGGCGTGCCTGTCGCCGCGCTGCAACTCCTTCCTGGTGCTGGCGATATCGGCGCGACGCTGGTCAGCGCGCCCGAGATGGCGGCGGTGATGTTCACCGGCTCGACCGAAGTTGCCCGGCTGATCCAGCGCCAATTGGCGACGCGCCTGTCGGCGTCGGCCAAGCCGATCCCGCTCATCGCTGAGACTGGCGGCCAGAACGCCATGATCGTCGATTCCTCGGCTCTGGCGGAGCAGGTGGTCGGCGACGTGATCGCCTCCGCCTTCGACAGTGCCGGCCAACGCTGCTCAGCCCTGCGCGTCCTCTGCCTGCAGGAAGAGACCGCCGACCGTATCCTCGCCATGCTGAAGGGCGCCATGGTCGAACTCGTCGTCGGCCGCCCGGACCGTCTGTCGAGCGACGTCGGCCCGGTGATCACGGCCGAAGCCAAATCGGGGATCGACGCGTATATCGAGCGCATGCGCGGCCGCGGCCACACGGTGCATCAGCTCGAGCTGCCGCCGGAGACGGCTGCCGGCACCTTCGTCGCCCCGACCATCATTGAGATCGGCTCGATCGGCGATCTCGGCCGCGAAGTGTTCGGACCGGTACTGCATATCGTCCGCTACGCCCGCGAGGGACTGGATGTGCTGATCGATCAGATCAATGCCACCGGCTACGGCCTGACCTTCGGCTTGCACACACGGCTCGATGCCACCATCGCCCGCGTCTCCGCCCGCATCCGCGCCGGCAATCTGTACGTCAACCGCAATATCATCGGTGCGGTCGTCGGCGTGCAGCCCTTTGGTGGTCGCGGCCTGTCCGGTACCGGCCCGAAGGCCGGTGGCCCGCTGTACCTGTCGCGGCTGGTCGAGACGGCTCCCTCTGTCCTTCCCGCCGGCGCAAGTCCGGATCCGGCGGCGACCGCCTTTGCCGGCTGGCTGGAGGTGACCGGGCACGCCGCATCGGCTGGCGCCGTGCATGCCCAGATTGCCCGCTCTCCCCTGGGGTTCGAGGCGGACCTTGCCGGTCCGGTCGGCGAACGCAACGCCTATCAGCTGCATCCGCGCGGGCTGGTCCTCCTCGTGCCGGACAGTGACGAAGGACTGTTCGCCCAGATCGGCGCGGTGTTGGCGACCGGCAATCGCGCCCTCGTTTCCGCATCGCCTGGACTGGCGCACCGGCTTGCCGGCCTGCCCGAGCCGGTCGCCGCCCGGATCACCTTCGCCGAGGGCAACCTCGCCGAGGCCGGCCTCGCTGCCGCGCTGATCGAAGGTGGCTCGGAACGGATCCTTGCCCAATTGGCCGTCCTTGCCGACCTGCCGGGCCCGGTGGTGAGCGCGCAAACGGCTTCCGGCGATGTGGCCAAGGGCGCTGACGCCTATTGGCTCGAAGGGTTGCTGGAAGAGGTCTCGGTGTCGATCAACACGGCCGCCGCCGGCGGCAACGCCAGCCTGATGACCATCGGGTGATGTCGAGTAGAGAATAACGCTGCCGTCATTGTGGGCGAGGCACTCCAGAATACCGGTAATGCCAGCGCCCTCGATAGTTGACCGCTCTCGCCTCGACTGGTGTCATCCCGGCGAAAGCCGGGATCCATTGCCCTCTCCGCCTGGCAAGACGGCTGGTCCTGCCGCGCCTGCCTGCCCGTTGCATCGCCATTGGATCCCGGCTTTCGCCGGGACACCGTCACGGGACCATGGGACAGGCGGAAGGGCCGTCGCACAAGTAGTCTGGATTGCTTCGCTTCGCTCGCACTGACGAGGAAGGCGTAAATTGGGCCCGAACGGCGGCCGGCGGAAATTATACGCCGCGTCCCCCTGGCCGAACCGTCGTCTCGCGCACGACGAGCTGGGTCGGCAGCGTGATCAGCGGCGACGGCGCCTCGATGCCGGCGATCATGGCGAGGAGAAGATTGACAGCGGCGCGCGCCATCTGTGGCAGAGGCTGGCGGATGGTGGTCAAGGCCGGATGCAGCTGCGCGGCAAGCGGAATGTCGTCGAAGCCGATCAACGACATGTCCTCGGGCACACGCAGTCCCGCCTGGCGGATCGCCGTCATCGCGCCGAAGGCGCTGACGTCGTTGGCGGCGAAAATGGCCGTCGGCGGACGCTTCAGCGCCAGAAGCCGCTTGGCCGCCTCGTATCCGCCCTTCTGCATGAAGTCGCCTTTGGAGACGAGTTCGTCGCTCGCCTCGAGCCCGAACTGGCTGCACAGGTCGGCATAGGCGCGACGACGATCGCGCGCCGAGGCGAGCCGTTCGTTGCCGGTGATGAAGCCAATGCGTTTGTGCCCGAGTTCGTAGAGATGCTGCATGGCCAACCGCGCACCGGCGTAATTGTCGGCGATGATGGCCGGGAACGGATCGGGCTTGGTTTGGTCGATGGTGACGATCGGGATGTGCGAGCGATTGAGCTGGGCCAGATACTCGGATTCATACGGCAGGATGACGATGACGCCGTCGGCGACCTGATTTAAGAGATCGACGACGTTGCCGGGCGGGCTTCGGTCTTCCGCCGGGAGCGAATAGACCAGCATCTCGTAGTCGACCGCGCGCGCGGCCGAGCCGATGTTCAGCACCAGTTCGGCCGTGAAGCCCGTGTGCAACTGCCCGATCACGCCGATCAGATGGGTCTGGCCGCCCGACAGCTTTTGCGCCGCGCGATTGGCGACGTAGCCGATCTCATCGGCGATGCGGATGATGGCTTCGCGCGTGCGCTCCGAGACACCCGGACGATTGTTCACGGCCCTTGAGGCAGTCATGATCGAGACGCCGGCAATCTTGGCGACCTCGGCGAGGGTCGGCACCGGACGTTGTCTCATGACGGGATCAAACACCTTTGCCAGGTCTGTGGCATTGCGTGTCGCTTCAATGGGTTGCCAATCGATTCTGGCGCCTGCGCGCATCTGTCGCGGCGCAGATTAGAGGCATTGTCGCAGCAATGCAAAGGCGATTGACACCCTTTAACGTTACCGCTAACGTTTTGTCTAACCGCAGCGCGAGCGGACAATCGCGAAGGGAGGAGATCATGTCAGCCAAACGGGCATCTACGCTGTCTGCGCTTCTGATGGGGGCGTCTTTCGCCGTGTTCGCAGGCACCGCCGCCGTCGCCGACGACGTCAAGACCATCACCGAATGGGACCTGCAGACGACCCCCGCGGCCGTCAAGGTCATCCGCGACGCCGCCGACCGTTTCGAGGCGACGCACCCCGGCTTCAAGGTTGCCGACACCCATATCCAGAACGATGCCTACAAGGCGAAGATCAAGATCGCCTTTGGCGCCAACGACGCTCCGTGCATCTTCTCGAGTTGGGGTGGTGGACCCTTGCGCGAATACGTGCACGCCAATCAGGTTCTCGATCTGACGCCCTATCTCGACAAGGACCCGGCCTTCAAGGACCGCTTCCTGGCCCCCAGCTTCGGCGCCGTCACCGCCGACGGCAAGATCTACGGCCTGCCTGCCGAGAACTCGGCCGCCGCGCTGATCTTCTACAACAAGGAGATGTTCGCCAAGCTCGGTCTCACCCCGCCGGCGACCTGGGAAGATCTGCTGAAGGTCATCGACGTGTTGAAGTCGAAGGACATCGCTCCCTTCGCGCTGGCCAACAAGGGCAAGTGGCCGGGCTCGATGTATTTTGTCTATCTCGCCGACCGCATCGGCGGACCGGACGCCTTCGCCAAAGCCGTCCAGCGCAAGCCGGGCGGGTCGTTCGAAGATCCGGCCTTCATCGAAGCCGGCAAGCGCCTGCAGGAACTGGTCAACGCCGGAGCCTTCGCCAAGGGCTACAACGGCCTCGACTGGGATGTCGGCGCCGCCCGGCGGCTGATGTATTCCGACAAGGCGGCGATGGAGCTGATGGGCGTCTGGGAGGCCTCGATCATTCGCGGCGAGAACCCGGACTTCGCCAAGAAGCTCGGCTTCTTCCCCTTCCCGTCGGTCCCCGGCGGCAAGGGCGATCCGAAGAACGTCATCGGCACGATGGGCGACAACTTCGTCTCGGTCTCGGCTTCCTGCCCCTACAAGGACGCGGCCGTCGACCTCATCAAGTCGATCACCGACGACAAGGCCGCCGCCGGGCGTCTGGCGGACGGGCGTGCCATGCCGCTGAAGGGCATCAAGATCGACGACCCCTTCGTCGCCTCGATGTTCGACCTGATCGCCAAGGCGCCGAGCGTACAGCTCTGGTACGACCAGGAATTGCCGCCGAAGCTGGGTGAGCTGCACAAGGATACGACGCAGGCGCTGTTCGGCCTGTCGGCGACGCCGGAAGCCGCTGCCAAGCAGATGGAAGAGGCCGCCAAGGAAGAATTGAAGTAACTGTTTCCCGCGAGTGGCATCGCCGGAGGAGCGGGTAACCCGATCGGACATCCTTCCGTCCGGTCGAGCCTTTCCCGTCTTCCTCCGGCGATCGCCCGACGATCCCGATATGCGGCGTCCTCCACCAGGCGCCGCATGATCCCGGTATCTCCAAGACACGACGACGGCCACCGCCGCCGGCAGTGGCCGAGTTCGACCGTCGTCCGGCCGGATCGGCCTGATGACGGCAGCATTCCAACACATTCGGGCGGCGACGGAGGCTCCATGGTCGATATCAGTGCGAGGGAGGCTGTGGGCGACCCCCGCCCACCCCGCCGGTTGGCTGAGGACCTGGCGCCGATCGTGTTCCTGGCTCCGGTCGTTCTGCTTCTGCTCGTCTTCCTGATCTACCCCTTGATGTCGAGCTTCCGCCTGTCACTCTTGTCCTGGAACGGGCTGGGAGAGGAAGGCAAGTATATCGGCCTCGCCAACTGGTGGCGGCTGTTGCACGACGGATTGTTCTGGGCGGCGGCCCGCAACAACATCCTGCTCGCCATTTTTTCCGTGCTGATCCAATTGCCGATCGCGGTCGTTCTGGCCGTCGTGCTCGACAACCTCGGGCGCGGTTCGCAACTGTTGAAGATCCTCTACTTTCTGCCGCTGTTGATGTCGTCGGTGGCGCTCGGCGTCTTGTTCAAGAATTTCTACGATCCGAATTTCGGCCCGTTGAACGCGCTGCTGGAAGGCCTCGGCCTCGGCAATCTCGCCCAGGACTGGCTCGGCGACACGCACTTCTCGCTCGCTGCCGTCATCGCGGTGATCTGCTGGCAGAACATCCCGTTCTACATGGTGCTGTTTCTCGCCGGCCTTGCGTCGTTTCCGGCCGAGATTTCCGAGGCCGCCATCCTCGACGGCGCCAGCGAAGTGACCATCTTCTGGCGGCTGAAGCTGCCGCACCTCAAGGGCACGCTGAGGACCGGCGCGCTTCTCGCCATCATCGGCTCGCTGCGGTACTTCGACCTCATCTATGTCATGACCGGCGGCGGCCCGGAGGGCGCATCCGAACTGATGGCGACCTACATGTATCGGTCGGTCTTCGCCTCCTTCCAGCTCGGCTACGGCTCGACCGTCGCCTCCGCGATGTTCATCATCGTCACGGTGATTGCCGGCATTTCTCTGCGGTTGACCAGCCGCCTCGAGACGGAGGTCTGACCATGGCTGGTTTCCTCGGTCGCCGTTTCGTCCTGCCGCTCCTGGGGCTGTTCTGGCTGGCGGTCACGACGGTGCCGTTTCTCTACCTGGCGCTGATGAGCTTCAAGACGCAGGAGGAGACCTATTCGGCCTCGATCTGGGCGCTGCCGAAGAGCTTCAACCTCGTCAACTACGAGGAGGTGCTGCGCGGCCGCTTCTTCACCTACCTCGGCAACAGCGTTCTCGTCGTCTCTGTGTCGGTCGTGCTGATCGTGCTGATCAGCGCCATGGCCGCCTTTGCGCTCGCGCGGCTGAAGTTCCGGCTGAGCGGTCCGTTGTTCGGACTGATCGTCGCCGGCATGATCGTGCCGGTGCATGTGACGCTGGTGCCGATCTACTTGCTGACGCGCCAGATCGGGCTCTACGACACGCCGTTCGGGCTGATCGGCCCCTATGTCGCGATCTCGCTGCCGATCTCAGTGTTCATCCTGACCGAATTCATGCGGCAGATCCCGAAGGAACTGGAAGAGGCCGCCGAACTCGACAACTGCGGTCCGTTTGCCAAATTCTTCAAGATCTTCCTGCCCCTGTGCGGACCGGGCGTGTCGACCGTGGCGATCTACAACGCCATTCAGCTGTGGAACGAGTTCATCTTCGCCTATGTGCTCACCTCCTCGCCCGACAAGCGCACCTTGCCATTGGCGGTGTGGGACTTCCAGGGCCAATACCAGACCAACATTCCCGCCGCGCTTGCGGTCGTCACCTTGAGCTGTCTGCCGTTGATCATCGCCTATGCGATCGGCCAGGAGCACATCGTCAAGGGCATGATGGCCGGATCGCTCAAAGGCTGAGGTGAAGGGACCTGCCCATCCATGACCAGCATTTCCTTTACCCACGTCGCCAAGAACTTCGGCAAGGTGCAGGTGATCCGCGACGTCGACCTCGACATCGCGCCCGGCGAATTCTGCGTGTTCTTAGGCCCCTCCGGTTGCGGCAAGTCGACGCTTCTAAGGATGATCGCCGGACTTGAGGCGGCCTCGGCCGGCGAGATCCGCATCGACGGCCGCCTCGTCAACCATGTGCCCCCAGCCGAACGCCAGGTCGCCATGGTGTTCCAGAACTACGCGCTCTATCCGCACATGACCGTCTACGAGAACATGGCCTTCGGATTGAAGCAGACGAAGGTGCCGAAGCCGGAGATCAAGGCGCGCGTCGCCGAGGCCGCCCGCATCCTGCAGATCGAGGCGCTGATGGACCGCATGCCGAAGGCCTTATCCGGCGGCCAACGCCAGCGCGTCGCCATCGGCCGGGCAATCGTGCGCCAGCCGAAGGTTTTTCTGTTCGACGAGCCCTTATCCAATCTCGACGCGGCGCTCAGGGTCCATATGCGTTCCGAGATCGCCAGCCTGCACCGCAAGTTCCCGTCGGCCTCATTCGTCTATGTGACACACGACCAGATGGAGGCCATGGCACTGGCCGATAAGATCGTGCTCCTGCACACCGGCCGAACCGCGCAGGAACGCGGCTCGATCGCCCAAGTCGGCAGCCCGCTCGATCTCTACTATCGCCCGAAGAACCGCTTCGTTGCCGGCTTCCTCGGCTCGCCGACCATGAACTTCCTGTCCGCCACGCTCGTTGCTGCTGACGCGACGGGGGCGACGGTGGAACTTACCGGCGGCGAGCGCATCACGTTCCCCGTCGATGCCCGTTCGCTTGAGATCGGGGCGCAGCTGACGCTCGGCATCCGCCCGGAGCATTTGGCTCCGGCCTCCGACGCGACCGCCCAGACGATCGTCCGTCCGGTCGAGATGATCGAGCACTTCGGCGAATTCAGCTTCGTCTACCTGACGTCCGGCGAGAGCATGCCGCTGATCGCCAAAGTCCAGGGCGAGACGGCGATGCCGCCGGACCAGAGATTCCGCCTCGGCGTTCCCGCCGCTTCCTGCCATCTGTTCGGACCCGACGACCTGGCGTTGCCGCGCATTGCCGGCGCCTGAATCCGTCGACTGACCTGAGGATTGACCGATGTCCCCCCTCTATAAAGACCCGAGCCAGCCGGCCGCGACCCGCGTTGCCGATCTCCTCGCCCGGATGACCATCGACGAGAAGATCGCCCAGATGCATGCCTTCTGGCTGATTCTGTCGCCGGACGGCGAGCACCGCGTCCGCTCCGACGCCTTCACCGGATCCTCTGACGCGAACCGGGTACGTGAACTGCTGCGCCACGGCCTCGGCCAGATCACCCGGCCGCTGGGGACCCACATCGTCGATCCCGAGACAGGTGTTCGCGCCCTCAACGCCTTGCAGAAGTTCATCGTCGAGGAGACGCGCCTCGGCATCCCCGTGATGAGCCACGAGGAGTGCCTGACCGGTCTGATGGCGAAGGGGGCGACGTTGTTTCCCTCGGCTCTCGCTTTCGGCGCTACCTGGGATGCGGACCTGATCGAGGAGGTCGGTCGCATCATCGGGCTTGAGGCCCGCTCCATCGGCTGCCACCAGGGCCTCGCGCCGGTCCTGGACGTTGCCCGCGACGCCCGCTGGGGTCGCACCGAAGAGACATTCGGCGAAGACCCCTACCTCGTCGGCGTGCTGGCGAGCCGCTACGTTGATGGCCTGCAGGGGAAGAACCGCGATTTCCTCGCCACGTTGAAGCACTACGCCGGCCACTCCTTCTCGGAGGGCGGCCGCAACCACGCGCCCGTGAACCTGGGTTGGCGGGAATTGAACGATACATTCCTGTTGCCGTTCGAAATGGCGGTGAAACTGTCGCGGGCCGGCTCGGTGATGCCCGCCTATCACGACATCGACGGTGAACCCTGCCACGCTTCGCATCACCTCTTGACCAAGGTGCTGCGCCAGGACTGGGGCTTCGACGGGCTCGTCGTCGCCGATTACATCGGCATCAGCCTCCTGTATCAGCACCACGGCATCGCCGCCGATCGGGCAGCGGGCGGCGCCATCGCCTTCAATGCCGGCCTCGACATCGAATTGCCGGGCGAGGATTGCGCGCTCCATCTGAAGACCGCGATTGCCCGCGGCGAGATCACGCTCGAGACCATCGATGCCATCGTCTCCCGCATTCTCGACTGGAAGGTCCGGCTCGGCATCTTCGAGAAGCCTTACGCCGACGAGAGCGCCATTTCCCTGCAGACACCGGAGGCGATCGCGCTTGCCCGCAAGGTGGCCGATGAATCCGTCGTCATCCTGTCGAACGACGGCACGCTGCCGCTGCAGCCGGGCGCCAAGGTCGCCATCATCGGCCCGACCGCCGATGATCCTCTCGCCCTTCTCGGCGACTACTCCTTTCCGGTGCACCTGATCATCGCCAATCTGAACGACACCACCCAGAATGTCGTGACCCCGCTGGCCGCCTTTCGGTCAAGTCTTGGCGACGATCACGTGGTCTATGCCCGCGGCTGCCACATCCTCGAACAGCGCCAGTCCGGCAGTCCGGTATTTCCCGGCGACGTCGAGGATTCGGCTGCCGTCGAGCAGGCCTCGCACCTGTCGAGGCGGCTCGACCTGATCCCGGCGGCCGTCGCGGCGGCCAAGGCCTCGGACGTGGCGATCGTTTTCGTCGGCGATCTCTCCGGCATCTTCCAGACCGGCACGGTGGGGGAGGGATCGGATGCTGCAACCCTCGATTTGCCCGGCGTGCAGCAGGCGCTCCTCGAGGCGGTCGTGGCCACCGGCAAGCCGGTCGTCGTCGTTTTGACGTCCGGCCGCCCCTACAACCTCGGCGGGCTCGAAGATCGGGTTGCCGCGCAGGTGATGGCCTTCTTCGGCGGACAGCAGGGCGGCCCGGCGATCGCCGACGTGTTGACGGGGAAAGTCGAGCCCTCCGGCCGGTTGACCCTGTCGGTGCCGCGTTCGGTCGGGGCCATGCCCTACTTCTACAACCACAAATTCAAGAGCTCGGGCACGCCGATCGCCGCTCATTTCGGCAGCCAGTATCCGTTCGGCCACGGCCTCGCCTATACCGAGTTTTCATACGAGGACGTGGCGCTGGCGGAGACCCAGGTCGATGTTGCTACCGGCGAGATCGCGGTGAGCTTCACCGTGAAGAACATCGGCAAGCGCCGGGGCACAGCCGTGCCGCAACTCTACGTGCGCGATGTCCTCGCTTCCGTGGTCCGGCCGATGAAGGAACTGAAGGCCTTCACAAGGGCCGATCTCGCTCCCGGCGAGGCGCGCCGCCTCACCGTGCACCTGCCGACCGACATGCTGAATTTCACCGGTCCGGAGGGCGAGCGCATCGTCGAGCCGGGCGGCATCGAACTGATGATCGGTGCCTCGTCCGGCGACATCCGGCTGAAGACGCAGGTCGAATTGACCGGCACGACGCGGCGGCTGCCGCGCGACTGGCGCATGCTTAGCCGCTGGTCGTGAGGGGGTAGCGGTACAGATCGGACGGGCCCTTCATCCTGAGGAGCAAGCCGTAGCCAGCCTCGTTAGGCAAAAAGGGCTTTGTCGTCGCGTTCCTGCGGCCCTCATGGTTCGAGGCTCGGCCGCCGCCTCGCACCTCACCATGAAGGATCACTGCAGGTGTCCGCCAACATCGCCCCTTGGCAGGCTCAGTCCGGCGTCCGCACGATACCCTTCTTCAGGATGAAGCAGCCGTAGACGCGGGTCTCGCCGGTGACGAGCACGGCAAAGCTGGTGGCGGCGCGGGCGTAGAAGGCGTGACGCTCGATCCCGGCCATCGGCTGATGGTGCCCGAGAGCCTTGTCGACCAGTCCCTGCACTTCCACCTGCACCGGCGGCACACCCACAGGATCGCCGACGACCTCCATGCGGAACGCTGCGTTTTCGACGAAATCGTCGAGCGGCATCACTGACAGGACTGCCTGGATCGCGCGCGGCGCCGGCACGCCGGTCAGGCGGATCGGATGGCCGATGACCGTCTTGCGTGCGGACGAGACGGCGGGGTAGTTGGTGTCGACGACGACGAGTTCGTCGCCGTGGCCCATCCGCCTGAGCGTATAGAGCAATTCCGCGTCCAACAGCGGATCCAGTCCGATCAGCATGGTAATCCTCCCCGATTGGTCCTCGATGAGCCCTTCATCCTGAGGTGCGCGGCTCTGCTGTGCCTCGAACGACGAAGGGCGAGGTACGTCGTTGCCCTGGCCGTTCGGACACAAATCGAACCCTTCTTGGGTATCGAGGCTCGCTGACGCTCGCACCTCACCATGAAGGACTTGGGTCAGGACCGGCTCATCCGCTTTTAGCTCTGGCGATCGCAGCATGCCATCCGGCAATCACCGTGTCGCGCCAGGCCGTGCCCGCCGCAGGCTCGAAGATCGCGTGCGCGGCGGCCGGCTCTCCGGCGGCAAGTCCGAGGGCCGACGCCGCCATCGCGGCAACCCCGATGGCGCTCAGTTCGGCGACATCCGAACGATTGACCGGCTTGGCCAGGATATCGGCCTGCAGCTGCATCAGGAACGGATTGGCCGAAGCGCCGCCGTCGGCAAGCAGCGCTTCGAGCGGCGCGCCGATGTCCTGCTCCATGGCCGTGAACACGTCGTAGATCTGCAGTGCGATCGCTTCGAAGGTGGCGCGCGCCACATGCGCCGGCGTTGTCGACAGCGTCATGCCGGTGACGAGCCCGGTGGCATAGTCGTCCCAATGTGGCGCGCCGAGGCCGGCGAGCGCCGGCACGAACGCGACGCCGTTCGAGGTCGAGACTGTCCGGGCCAGATCGGACAATTCGGGCGCGCCCTTCAATCCGATCAGTTTCGCCATGAAGCTGGCGGCCTGGGCCGACACCGTGATGTTGCCTTCGAGCGCATAGGCCGTCCTCGCCCCCCGGCTCCATGCGATGGTGCCGGACAGGCCGTGCCGCGAGGCAACGCGGGTGGGCGTCAGCGTCATCAGAGACGAACCGGTGCCGTAGGTTGCCTTGACCGCGCCGGGGGCTCTGACGCCGTGGCCGTAAAGCGCGGCATGGCTGTCGCCCATCATGGCGTGAATGGGGATGCCGGCGGGAAGCGTGGTGACGCCCGCTGCCGTCTCGCCGAAGCGGGAATCCGAGGGGAGCGCCTCCGGCAGGCATGCGATCGGCACGCCGAACAGGCGGCAGAGGTCGGCGTCCCAGGAGAGCGTGGCCGTGTTGAACAGCTGCGTGCGCGAGGCGTTGGAATGATCGGTGGCGAAGCGCTTCGCCCCGGTCAGCTGATAGAGGAGCCAGCTGTCGACGGTGCCGGCGGCAAGGCGGCCGCTGTCCGCCAGAACCTTGACGTCGGCATTGCGCTTCAGGAGCCAGCCGAGTTTGGAGGCGGGGAACAGGGGATTGAGGGAGAGCCCGGTTGCCTCGACGATCCCGGCATCGGCGCCGGTCGCCCGGATCGCGTCACAATCCTCGGCCGAACGCCGGCATTGCCACAGGATCGCCGGTGTGACGGGGCGCCTCGTTATCCGGTCCCAGGTGACCAGCGTTTCGCGCTGGTTGGTGATGGCGATGGCGGCGATGGTGCGGCCATCGAGGCGGGCGGCGATGTCGGCGATGACCGCCGCGACGGTTGCCCAGATATCGTCCGCCGACTGCTCCGCCCAGCCGGGGTGCGGATAGGCCGACGTCATCGGTGCCGAAGCGGTCAGGACGATCCGCCCGGCGCCATCCACCAGCACCGCCTTGGTGTTGGTGGTGCCCTGGTCGATGGCAAGGAGAAACGCGGCGCTCATCTCGCCCTCCGAGCGAGCGACTTGCGCGCGGCCGCGGCGATGCCCGTCACAGTCAGCCCGAAGGCTTCGAATAGATCCTCGATCGACCCTGTCGGCAAGAACCCGGGAAAGCCGACGCGCTGCACCGGGACGGGCATGTTTTCGGCGGTGAATTCGGCGACCGCCCCGCCGAGCCCGCCGCGAATGTTGGCCTCTTCCGCCGTGACGATCGCCCCGAGGCTCGCCGCCGCGCGGACGGCGTCGCGGTCGAAGGGAGCAAGCGAGGAGAAATTGACGACCCGCGCGGAGATATCCTCCTTGGCCAGCAGGTTGGCAGCCTGCACCGCCAGATGCACCAGCGTGCCGCAGGCGAGAATCGCGACGTCGGTGCCCTCGCGCACCAGTTCGGCGTGGCCCGGGCGGAAGACACGGTTGGGAATGTCGAGGTTCGGCACCGGCATTCGGCTGAGGCGGAGGTAGACGGGACCTTCGTAGCCGGCCGCCCATTTGACCGCCTCAGCCGTTTCCCAGGGGTCGGCGGGGGTGATCACGGTGAGGTTGTCGAGCGGCCGGAGCCAGGCGAAGTCTTCGATCGAATGGTGCGTCGGGCCGAGCTCGCCATAGGCGATGCCGGAGGACTGGCCGACCAGCTTGACGTTGGCCTTGGCGTAGGCGACGTCGGCCTTCACCTGTTCGAGCGCGCGGGCGGTCAGGAAGCAGGAGGCGCCGGACACGAACGGGATCTTGCCGCCGTTGGCCAGCCCCGCGCCCACGCCGACCAAAGTCTGTTCGGCGATGCCGACGTTGATCACCCGATCTGGGAACTTCTTCTGGAAGCCGCCGAGCTTCGACGAGCCCACGGAATCGTTGACCACGACGACGATGTTGGGATCAGCTTCCGCCAAGCCCTCGATGGTGCGCGCCCATGCCTCGCGGCAGTCGTGCCATCCCTGGCGGCTTGCTTCGCCCGCGCCTGTTGCGCTTCCTGCCATCAGACGAGTTCCTTCAAGGCTTGTTCATACTGGGCCGCGCTCGGCACGCCGTGGTGCCACATCGCCTTGTTCTCCATGAACGAAACGCCCTTGCCCTTGACCGTGTTGGCGATCACGCACAAGGGCTTGCGGCGATCCCCGACAGGTGCACCGAGAACGGCGAGAAGCGCCTCGACATCATGGCCGTCGACCATCTCCACATGCCAGCCGAAGGCGCGGAACTTGTCGTCGAGAGGGTCGAGCCCGTTGGTCTCTTCCGTGCCGGCGCCCTGCTGCAGCCGGTTGCGGTCGACGATCACGGTCAGATGGCTGAGGTGCCGGTTGCCGGCCGACATCGCCGCTTCCCAGTTCGAGCCCTCCTGCAACTCGCCGTCGCCGGTCAGGACGAAGGTGCGGTAATCCAACCGCGACAGCTTGCCGGCAATGGCGATGCCCAGTGCCACCGGCAGGCCGTGGCCGAGAGGTCCGGTGTTGGTCTCGATGCCGGGCAAGTAGTTGCGGTTCGGATGGCCGTTGAGCTTCGAGTTCGGCTGCATGTAGGTCGACAGCCAGTCTTCCGGGAAATAGCCAGCGGCGGCCAGGACCGAATAGAAGGCGCCGGTGGCGTGCCCCTTCGACATGATGAAGCGGTCGCGACCGGGCAGGCCCGGCGTCTTCGCGTCGTAGCGCATCACGCCGAAGTAGAGCGTCGCCAGGATATCGGTGGCGGAAAAATCGCCGCCGAGATGACCGAGCTGCTTGTCGTACACCATCTTCAGGGCGTGGCGGCGCATCCACCCCGCCTTCGCCCGAATTCCGGCTGCCGTATCGTTCAAAGGGGACATGGCTCTCTCGTCAGGGGCGCTTGAAGGAGACAGTGCTCGGTTCAGGGGTGCCGTTGTGGTGGTAGATCGGCCAGCCGAGGTAGCGGTAGGCCGCCTCGTTGACGACGTCGGCGTAGAGCCCGCGCACCATGGCGACATGGTGCTCAAAGCCGTTCTGGGTGGCGAAGCGCATGAGTTCCCTGAGCCGGGGGACCTTCGTCACCGCGATGCCGCCGTCCATCGGGAACGGATGGTCGGTGAATTCGCCCTCGCCGAGGTAGCACTTGAGCGTGCCGGCGCGGTCGTCGCTCGACAGGCGGAAATAGGTCATCGGCCCAGGCTTCACCTTGCCCTTCACCGCACCGAAGCATTTCTCGCGGCCGAGCGATTCACCCAAGACGTCGAGTTCGCCGATCTCCGGCGTGCCGCCGAGGAAGCTCTTCGGATAGTTGCCGCAATGGGTGCAGACGCAGATCTCCGGCTCGAGCCCGTAGTTGTTGTTCCAGTCGAGGATGGCCGACGGCGCTCCGGCGGCGAGCGTCAGCGCATACATCGAGATCGAGCCCATCACGTCGACCTCGCAGGCCGACGGCATCAGGTCCTCGCCCATCATCGACATGGTGAGACAGGTGGCGCAGCCGAAATTGTCCTGCAGCGAGCGCCAGCACTGGATGGCGGAGGCGTCGCATTCGTTCGCCTCGATCCAGCGGTTCACCGCCAGCGTCCACTTCGCTTGGCGGAGGATCTGCTCGGGCTGGATATGGGCGGCGATGCGGCCATAGGACTCGATGCGCGCCAGTTTCTCGGCTAGCGTCGGATCGCTGTCGGCAATCGCCGCCGCGGCGCCGAGGAGTTCGGAGAGATCGACAGTAACGACGGTGATGCCGGAGGCCTGTAAGAGCTTCTCCGAGTAGCGCATGGTCTGGAACGGGCTGGTACGGGCGCCGATGGCGCCGATGCGGGCGTTCTTCAGTCCCTTCACCGTGCGGCAGACGCGGGCGAAACGGTCGATGTCCGACTTGAACTCGGCCGACCCGGTGTCACAGGTGTGCGATGTCGTCTCGGTGAACGGCACGCCGTATTGCCAGAAATTGTTGGCGACCGACAGTTTGCCGCAGAAGGCATCGCGCCGCTCGGCAACCGAAACCTTGGTCACCTCATCATTGCTCGCCTGGAGGAGGATTGGCACGTTGAGGCCTGAGCGACGAACGAGTTCGGCAACCGCGATTTCGTCGCCGAAGTTCGGCAGTGCGATGATGAGCCCGTCGATATCGTCGCGCCGCGCCTTGAAGGCCTTCGCATAGAGATCGGCGTCGGCGATCGACTGCACCGCGCCATTTACCGTCGCCTCGAACGGCAGGATCACAGCCTCGAGCCCAAGATTGCCAAGATGGGCCAGTATATCTTCGCGCGCCTGGCGACACGGTGCGCCGGAGAAGAAAGCGCGAGACCCGATGACCACCCCGAGGGTGATCTTTTTGTTGATGATCAAGCTCATGGTCGACCTCCGATGACGCTTCCGGCTCCGAGCAGGATGGCTTTCGAGTGTTTTTGATTGATATCGCTTGCCGGCATATTGGACACAAACGATTGCCTGTTTCAAGGGCCAAAAGCCGAATTTACAGGCATATGCGCCGAAAATCAGGCGTTTTGAGATTAGAACGCTTGATTTTGGTTCGGAAGCTGATACGTTTGTTCCACCGCCGTTGAAGCGGACACCGCGTTGCGGGCATCAATCAAAAGCATTCGATAGCAATCGCGCAGAGGTAAGTGTTGATTGATGTCGGACCAATGGGAGGATTCTATGCACATCAGCCGTCGTTTGCTCGTTACCGTGGCCGCAATTGGCCTCTCCGGCACGCTGGCCGGCTTTGCCGTCGCCGCTGACAAGATCGCCATTATCACGCCCGGCCACGACAACCCGTTCTTCAAGGCCGAGGCCGTCGGCGCCGAGGCGAAGGCCAAGGAATTGGGCTACGAGCCCATCGTCATGGTTCACAATGACGATGCCAACAAGCAGAACGAACTGTTCGATTCCGCCATCGCCGCGGGCGTCAAGGCCATCGTACTTGACAACGCCGGTGCCGATGCGACCGTCGCCGCGGTGAAGAAGGCCAAGGACAAGGGCATCCCGTCCTTCCTCATCGACCGTGAAATCACCGCCTCGGGCATCGCCATCTCGCAGATCGTCTCCAACAACTACCAGGGCGCCCAGCTCGGCGCGCAGGAATTCGTCAAGCTGATGGGCGAGAAGGGCCCCTTCGCCGAGCTCGTCGGCAAAGAGTCCGACACCAACGCCGGCATCCGCTCCAAGGGCTATCACGACGTCATCGATCAGTATCCGGATCTGAAGATCGTCGCCCACCAGACCGCCAACTGGTCGCAGCCGGAAGCCTATAAGGTCATGGAGTCGATGCTGCAGGCGCATCCCGAGATCAAGGGCGTCATCTCCGGCAACGATACGATGGCCATGGGCGCTCGTGCGGCGCTGGAAGCGGCTGGACGCAAGGACGTGATCGTCGTCGGCTTCGACGGCTCTAACGACGTGCGCGATTCGATCCTCAAGGACGGCATCAAGGCGACCGTGCTGCAGCCGGCCTATGCCGAAGCCCAGATCGCCGTCGAGCAGGCCGACAAGTTCCTGAAGACCGGCAAGACCGGCGTCGCCGAGAAGCAGCTGATGGACTGCGTGCTGATCAACGCAGCCAACGCCAAGAAGCTCGAGACCTTCGCTCTGGCGAAGTGACGTCGCGCAATTCCCCGGCGGCGTAAAGCCGCCGGGGGCTTTCCACCAGCCGGACGCAACCGCTCGGACGCCACATCGGCCGCATCCGCTGCCGGGGAGCCGTGCCTGGAGGGTGCCACACGAGTGGAGCGAATTTGACATTTGAGTCCCACTTGCCGCGCGATCAAACTCAAATGTCAAATTCAAAGCTCCACTAGAATCAATGTATTGCTGGTGGTCCTGCGATTCCGACATTTGCGTATGAGCGCGCGGCAAGTGGGATGCAAATGTCGGAATCGGACCACTAGAGCCACGCCAAGTGGACTGGCTGAACGCTCGGGACGCCCCATGAAGACAATCGTCTTAAGTGCCGCAGTTCTCGCGCTCGCGATTGCGCTGACAGGCTGCAAGCTGGTGAAGGTTGGCGGCGACGGCTCGACCGCCCAGGTTCCCGCCGGCGAGGCGGGCGATGATAGCCGCAATGCCGCGCGGATCGCCAAGACCTACGAGGCGCAGCTCGTGCCGCTCATCCAGGCCAAGGCCGTCGATGCCGCGAGCCTGAAGCAAGCGATCGCCGCCGACCTCGATGCCGCCGGGCAGAAATACGGCCACCGCGGACCCGGCGAGGGCAGCCCCTGGAGCTTTGCCGTCAAGGGCGCCGGCAAGATCGTCGCCGCAGATCTGAAGTCGCGTGCCGCACACATCGATATCGACGTCGATGGCGACGGCCAGCCGGACGTGGTCGTGCAGATCGGACCGGTGGTGCTGGGATCGGCAGCGTTGCGCGATTTCGCGCCCTTCTACAATTTCACCGATTTCCGCGATCAGATCGAATTTGCCAAACTTGCCCGCGGCCTCAACGATACCGCGGTGAAGGCCCTGAAGCGTCCCGACGGCGATCCCGTTGGCAAGACAGCCAGTTTCATCGGCGCTTTGGAGGTGCATTCCGCGACCGACAAGCTCAGCCTCGTCCCCATCTCGCTCGAGATCGCGCCATGACAGAGACCCATCCGATCGGTCTGACGATAAGGGGGGGTGTCAAGCTCTATCCCGGCACCATGGCACTGAAGGGCGTCGACTTCGACTTGCGCATGGGAGCGGTCAACGTCCTCGTCGGCGAGAACGGCGCCGGCAAGTCGACGCTGATGAAGATCATCTCCGGTGTCGAGCAATTGAGCGAAGGCACGATCATGCTCGACGGCAAGGAGGTCACCTTCGCCGACAAGGCGGATGCGGCCCGACGCGGCATCGGCATCGTCTTCCAGGAACTGAACCTGTTTCCCAACCTGTCCGTCGCCGACAACATCTACATCGGCCGCGAGAAGGCGCATGCCGGCATCCACATCGATCGCAGCGCGCAGGCCGAAGGTGCCCGCGCCCTGATGCGGCGCCTCGAGCAGGACATCGAGCCGGATGCGCCGCTCGGCAATCTGAGGATCGGCCAGCAGCAGATCGTCGAGATCGCCAAAGCCTTGGCCGAAGACGCCCGCATCCTGATCTTCGACGAGCCGACCTCAGCGCTGTCGGCGTCCGAAGTCGACGTCCTCTTCCGCATCATCCGCGATTTGAAGAAGCACGGCGTCGGCATCGTCTATATTTCCCACCGTCTGGAAGAGCTGATCCGCATCGGCGATTACATCACCGTACTGCGCGACGGGCAGATCACCGGTACGCGCTCGATGGAGGGCGTCGATATCGCCTGGATCGTCGAGCACATGATCGGCAGCGCTTCGAAGGAATTCCCGCGCGGCGAAGCCGTCACCTTCGGCGACGAGGTGTTCCGCTCCGAAAATGTCTGCCTGCCCCGCCTCGGCGGCGGCTACACGGTCGATCACGTGTCGCTGTCGGTGAAAGCCGGGGAGATCGTCGGCCTCTACGGCCTGATGGGCGCGGGCCGCACCGAGTTTCTCGAATGCGTCATGGCGCAGCACCCGGAAGCCTCCGGCAAACTGTTCATCGCCGGCAAGCCGGTCAAGACCAGGACGGCGGCGGGCCGCATCGACATGGGGCTGGCGCTGATCCCGGAGGATCGCAAGCGCGACGGTCTCGTGCAGATCATGGCCATCCGCGAGAACCTCACGCTGTCGTCGCTTTGGAAGCTGGCGAAGGGCTTCCATCTGAATCTGGCGGCGGAGGCGAAGGCCGCGCTTACCTTCGTCAAGAGCCTGTCGATCAAGATCGGCAACGTCGAGCATCCCGTCTCATCGCTCTCGGGCGGCAACCAGCAGAAGGTCGTCATCGGCAAGGCGCTGATGACGCAGCCGAGAATCCTCCTGATGGACGAACCCTCGCGCGGCATCGACATCGGCGCCAAGGCGGAAGTGTTCCGCACCATGCGCAGGCTCGCCGCGGCCGGCCTGGGGATCCTGTTCGTCACCTCCGATCTCGAGGAGGTGCTCGCGCTCTCCGACCGCATTCTCGTCATGGCCAATGGCCGGATCACCGGCTCGTTCCCCTCCGGCTCCAACCCGGCGGACGTCATCTCGGCCACCGTACCCGCTCAATCCAGGACCGTCCCATGATGCGCCCTCTTCTCGGACATGACCTGTCATCGACCTCCGTCACGCTGCTGATCCTCAGACTGCGCACGTTCGTCGCCCTGCTGCTGGTGTTCGGCTTCTTCGCCTATGCCGCACCGAACTTCCTGACGGCGGAGAATGTGGTCCTCGTTTCGAAGCACGTGGCGCTCAACGCCTTTCTCGCCATCGGCATGACCTTCGTCATCATCACCGGCGGCATCGATCTGTCGGTGGGATCGATCGTCGGCCTGTGCGCCATGGTCGCCGGCTGGCTGGTGCTCTACGGCATCAATACTGGCGTCGGCTGGACGCTGCAGTTCAACACCATCGAGATCTGCCTGATCGTCATGGTCGTCGGCGTCATCATTGGCTGGATCAACGGCATCCTGATCACCAAGCTGAATGTCGCTCCCTTCATCGCGACGCTGGGCACGCTCTACATGGCACGCGGTGCGGCGCTGCTCTCCTCCGACGGCCGAACTTTCCCGAACCTCAACGGCAATCCGGAATACGGATCCGACACATTCAAGTCGATCGGCGACGGCAGCTTTCTGACAGTGCCGATATTGATCTGGATGCTGATTGCCGTGGCGCTGATCGCCGCCTATATCGCCGCGCGCACCCCGCTCGGCCGCCACATCTATGCCGTCGGCGGCAACGAACGCGGCGCTGCCCTGTCGGGCGTCAACGTCGATCGGGTCAAGCTGTTCGTCTACATGTTCTCCGGGCTCTGTGCCGCGCTGGTCGGACTGATCATCGCGTCGCAGCTGCAGGCGAGCCATCCGGCGACCGGCGAGACCTTCGAGTTGAATGCCATCGCCGCAGCGGTGCTGGGCGGCACCTCGATGTCCGGCGGACGCGGCAAGATCGGCGGCACCATCATCGGCGCCTTCGTCATCGGCATCTTGGCCGACGGCATGATCATGATGGGCGTCTCGGCCTTCTGGCAGACGGTGATCAAGGGCGCGGTGATCATCGGAGCCGTGGTGATCGACCAGGTGCAGCAGAAACTCCAGGCCCGAGTCATCCTGCAGCAGCGGGGTTGATCGTTTAACTGATGATTTTCTGTTGCCCTTGCGGTTTTTGCCGGTAAACGTGAACTGTCAGAGGATATCTTCCGTTCAGTTCTCATTCGGCGGGCTTTCACGATGGAATCAAAAGTGTTCCAGGAGACGAACGAAAGCCTGACGGGGCTCCTGTCCGAGCCTCGCCGGCGTCGGATTCTGGAATGGATTCAGGAGGAGGGCTCGGCTCGCGTGCGCGATCTGGCGGTCGCCTTCCAGGTATCGGACGCTACCATACGGCAGGATCTGGAGCGGCTCGAAAGCGAAGGCTTCATCACCCGCGAACATGGCGGAGCGTTCCTCAATCCGGTCAAGCCGCAGGTCGGCACCATGGTCCTGCATCACCAGGACAACATGGACAAGAAGCGCCGCATCGGCGCGCTGGCGGCCAGCCTCGTCAAGGACGGCGAGACTCTGATCATGGACGCCGGCACCACGACGACCGAAATTGCGCTTCGCCTGACGACGAAGCGCAATCTTACCCTCATCACCAACGCGCTCAACATCGCCATCATCCTCGGCGCCGTGCCGACGTTTGCCGTGCACATGCCGGGCGGCCAGTTCAAGTCGCCGACGCTGTCGCTCTCCGGCGACAAGAGCGTCGAGTATTTTTCCGACGTGTTCGCGGCAAAGCTGTTTCTCGCCACCGCCGGCGTGGCGCTCGATACCGGCCTGACCTACCCGAGCTTCGCCGACCTGCAGTTGAAGCAGGCGATGATCAAGGCGGCGGCGCATGTCTATCTCGTCGCCGATTCCACCAAGATCAACAAGACGTCGTTCACTCGGCTCGGCTCGCTCGACGTCATCCAGTCGTTCATCACCGACGATGGCATTTCGGATGCCGACGTCAAGGAGTTCGAGCGGCGCGGCATCGAGGTGCTGATAGCCACCTGAGCCGGACCGCTCCAGCCGAGCAGACGCCATGATAGGCGAGTGGATCCCGGCTTGCGCCGGGACGACAACTTGGCTGGCCTGGCACCTCACCGCGCCAGATTGTGCCTGTCCCGCCGATCTCGACGTCAAACAGCCACGCCCAGCCGCGTCAGGTACTCCACGCCGCGCATCAGCTGGCCGGGATCCCTCACCTCGATGATCAGCCGGGGATCGGCGTCGATGCGGGCGATTGCCGCAAACACGGCGCGCCAGTTGACTGCCCCATCGCCCGGCTGCCAGTGGCGGTCGGCGTAGCCGTCCGCATCCTGCAGGTGGATATGCGCCAACAGTTCGTCCGCCGCCTGGACGTAATAGTCGACCGGCGGCGCGCCGAGGCTGACGTGCGCATAGAGTGCGTGGCCGGTGTCGATGGAGACCAGCACAGAATCGCTGTCGAAGCTCTCGGCCAGTTCGACCCGCGCATAGGGGTCGATATCCTCGATATTTTCGATCACCAGTTCGAGGCCGATGTCCTCGGCGCGCGGCACCACGCTCGACAACGTGTCGTGCACCCGGTCGATCATCTTGTCGCGGGCATTGGCATAGATGTCGAGATTGTTGTGGTCCCAGGTGGTGTAGGGCGAATGGATGACCATCTGCGTCGCGCCGATCGCCTCGGCTATCTCCAGCCCCTGTAGGAGCCGCCGGGTGACGACGGCGCGGATCTGCGGGTCCTCGGCGTCGAGAACGAGCCCCCAGAACGGCCCGTGCATGCCGAGCCGCCCCTCGTAGCCGTCGAGCAACCGCTTGATGGCCTCGGCTGTCGCGCGCCAGTCGCCGTCAAGCACGGCCAACTCGCAGAAATCCTGCAGTTCGAGGTCGCGCTGCCGGTTGATGATCCAGTCGCGGTGTTGCGCCAGCGTCTTTAGCGTCAGGGCGGCGCCGAGGACCGGACGTCCGTCGATGAGAGGCATGGGGAGCACTCCGAGACAGCCTGAGGGGACGCCGCTCTCTAGCAATGCCCGGTGACAGACGCGTGATGGTCGGTTCCGAGGCCACCGATCCGCTACGCCGGCGGCAATTCCACCAGAATCGGATCGTCGAATTCGGGTAGATCTCCCACCCGCGCCCGCCCGCCCTCGACAACGATCGTGCGCGTCTCTGTTTTCGGCAGGATGAGCCGGACGAAGCGGTCGAGCGGCGGACGCTGACCGGCCTTTGATACCGCGATCGTGATGGTTTCGGCGGTCGCCGTCACGGCGAGTTGCCATTCGCCGAACGCGCCGTCGCGATAAGCTTCGCTCGCGCCGTCGTCCTCGTGACAGGTGGCGATGAAGGATCCCTCACCTTTTGGCGGATAGACCAGGAAGCCGCGCTCGTCCGACGCATCGTTGAAATGCGCCGGCGCGGTGTTGATCGGAAGGACCGAGCCCTCGCGGGCAAACACCGGCGGCTGCTCCCAAGGCGCGTTGACTCTGATTTCCTGCCCGCCGACATAATGCTTGCCGGTCCAGAAATCGACCCAGCCGGCGCCCGCCGGCAGATAGACGCGCCGTTCGCGCGCCCCCCGTGTCACCACCGGCGCGACGAGGAGGTTGGCGCCGACCATCATGTCGGTGTTCTCCCCGAATGAGCGGGGATCATCCGGGAAGTCATAGTAGGTCGGCCGGATCATCGGCTCGTAGGCGCTGTGCGACCACCAGAGGAGATCGTAGAAATAGGGGATCAGCGCGGTGCGCAGCTTGATCAGCCGCGCTATCGCCGGCGTGATCTCCGCATACATCCACGGTTCGTTGGCGGTGGCGTCGTCATTCCACGAGTGGATGGAAAAGCGCGGCAGGAAGATGCCGAACTGCACCCACCTCAGGAACAGTTCCGGCTCCGGCTTTGGGCCGGCGAAGCCGCCGATGTCGTGGCCGGTGTTGGACACGCCGGAAACCGCCAGTTCGGTGCCCATGCGGACGTTGAATTCGAGCGTCTCCCAGGAGGTGTAATTGTCGCCCGACCAGGTCTGTACATAGCGCTGCATGCCGGTGGCGCCGGCGCGCGAGATCAGGAACGGCCGGCTTGTCGGGGCATGCTCGCGCTGCGCCTGTTGGGACGCCTGGATCATCAACAGCGTGTGTAGCGGCTTGAAGTCCTTGGCTTTGCGCGGCTGGCCGAAGAAGTCGATCTCCGCCCGATCGCTCCAGATCTCGAATTCGTTGTTGTCGTTCCAGGTGGCGGCAATGCCGTAGTCGAGCAGCGCGTCCTTCACCCGGTCCTTCCACCACTTAAACGTCTTCGGGTTGGTGAAGTCGAGGTAGGCGCCGGCCTCGTCCCAGAACTGCACAAGGTTCGGCGAGCCGTCTTCGTTTCCCACCAGCAGGCCCTCGCGCTCGGCCTCGGCGAAGCGCGGATGATCCTTCAGGAGGCAGGGCTTGATGTTGGCGCAGAGCCGGACGCCGTGGCCGAGATAGCTTTCAGCAAATGCCTTCGGGTCCGGGAACTTGTCGCGGTTCCAGTTGAAGACGTAGCGTTTTGCTCCGATCGAGGTGTAGCCGGACGACAGGTGGAACGACTGGCAGGGGATGTCGTGCTCCCGGCACTTGTCGAGAAACTCCTGCATCCGGCCCTGGGCGTCGGGCGCGTCGGTATAGCTCATGGTCGAGCCGGAGTAGCCGAGCGACCATTTCGGCATCATGGCCGGACGACCGGTCAGCCAGGTGAAACGCTTGGTGATGTCGGCCGGCCGCTCGCCTGCGATGATGTAATAGTCGAGATCGCCGGCCTCGGCGATGAACGAACGGTAGTGGCCGTGGTAGTTGTCGAGTTCGCGGCCCATGTCGAAGGTGCAGTCGGCAAGCGTATCGTAGAACACCCCGAGTGGCGCCTGCACCGATGTCTTCCACACCATGTAGAACGGGATGTGCTTGTACAAGGGATCGGTGGTGCGCGCCGAATAGCCCATCGCATCGAGGTTGACCATGCGGTAGGACTGGCCGGCGCGGTTGGCGAGGCCGGCGCGCTCGCCGAGGCCGAAATACATCTCGTCCGGCTCGCGCTTCAGGTAGTGATAGATGCGCGCGTCCCACCAGCCGAAGTTATAGGCCTGCGTCGCCCGGTCCTCGGCCATCGTGTGCCAGCTGCCGCGGGTGAGACTGTCCCAGCGGCAGTAGAGACCCGCGAGCGTCACCGTCAGCCGCAGCCGCGATGTCGAGACGGTCAGCCGTCCGTCCGCCTCGGCAAGATCGAATGCGGGGCAGGTGAAGCCGGTCAGATCGAAGCGGTCTCGGCCATTCGTCGGCACGTCCTCCGCCCCCGGGGCAATCGCCCAGGTCTTCGTCAGGTTGAGTGCCCCCCTGGGCAGCACCATCACGCGGATGATGTCGTCTTCGAGAACGAAGACATGGGCGACATGGCCTTGCGGAGCGGCGAGCGTCAGCCGGGCGGTATCGCGGGTGATCACGGCGAAGACAGGAGGGGGCGTCAGCGACATCGGCGTTTCCTCGGCCGTTTGGCGGCCGTCGCAGGCAGTGTTGGCTCGCCGAGGCCGGCTGCGGCGATCGATCACAGTCGATATCACGGGCGCCGGTCGCGGTGAATGTGGTGCCGGGCGCTTCACGCCATTCGTCGGCCGGCCATCTTCCTCTCGCCTCGTCGTTCAGGCGAATCTCGAGTGCTGGGGCCGATCGCGCGCTACAGCATAACATATTGATACTATACCGATAATCCGTGATGCATTGGGGGCAGTCCGGATGGCTGCCAGTGCTTCGCGACAATGAGCTTTGCGCCATTCTCCGAGCCTTGACCCACGCCGGAACGTCTGTTACCGGTCTTCGCGTAAATCGATTTTTGAGACGGCTGTACTTGAAATGGCGCCGTCCGCCGCCTCGCTCACCGCTGGAAGGCGGCTGACGCCAAGAAAGCCGCCAGAAGTCGATGAACAACGACAAGGCCGCCAGAAGGCGGCGAAGGCAGCGGCAGGGCCGTCGCGCCGAGCGGCGGAGGTCAAATGGTGTCGCGACGCGCTCCGACCATGCGTGATGTGGCCTTAAGGGCCGGCGTTTCCACGGCCACGGTCTCCAATGTGCTCGGCAACCGCAAGGCGGTCGATCCGGAACTGGCCAAGCGTGTGCTCGAAGTCGCCGCCGAACTCGATTACCAGATCGACCGCGCCGCCTCGCAGCTCAGGACCGGCCGAGCCGCCGTTGTCGCCATCGTCGTGCCGAGCCTCGACAACCCGTTCTTCACCGGGTTCATCGCCGCGATTGAACGCGCCGTGCAGGGCGAGGGTTACGATATCATCGTCTCCTCGTCGAACAGCGACGAAGTGCAGGAACGCGCCCGCATCTCCGCCATGCTGTCGTGGCGTCCGGCTGGCCTGATCGTCGTGCCGTGCTCCGACGCCTTTCCGGCGCGCAGCCTGACCGATGTCTCCGGCGTGCCCGTGGTCGCGGTCGACCGCATCGCCGGCGTCGGCGGCATTTCCAGCGTCTCCGTCAACAACCGTGCCGCAGCACGGTTGGCCGCTGAACACCTCCTCGGCCTCGGCCACGCCCGGATCCTCGTCTGTGCCTCGTCACTTCTTCTCGCCAATATCCGCGAGCGCTGCGACGGTGTGCGAGCGGCCCTCGCCGAGGCCGGTCTGCCGGCACCGGCGATCGTCGAGGTGGGCCTGACCTTCGACATCGTGCCTGCCATCCTGTCGCCTCACCTGATCTCCCCTGACAGGCGGGCCACCGGCATCATCGCACTCACCAACACCGCAACGCTCGGCGTCCTGTCGGCGGCGCGCGACCTCGGCCTCGTCGTGCCGCGCGATCTCTCGCTCGTCGGCTTCGACGACTACGCCTGGATGATCGCCTCGACGCCGCCGATCACCGCCGTCCGTCAGCCGCTGGACGGGTTGGGGACCGCAGCCTGGGAACTGCTGAAACAACGCATCGCCTCGCCCGCCGGCGAGCCCCAACGGCTTATCTTCAGCTGCCAGCTTGAGGTCCGCCGTTCCACCCGATCAATCGGGCCGTCGCTCGCGGCCGGGCCCAGTGCATGAAAACCGGCACGAGTGCCCGGACAACAGGGACCGGACAACAGGGAAGTGAATCGTGGGGTCCCGATGCGGCCAAGTCTGAGATCTTCTCCACAGTGACGTTTGGCGGCATCCCGCGCGCTTGCCTGAGGTGCGCGCACGTGTCGGATCTGGCTGGAATGCGTGCCCCGAGGCAGGGCATCAACAAGCAGAGGTGAACGTGAGCTTGTATCTCGGTATCGACATAGGCACTTCGGCAGTCAAGGCGCTGGTCGTCGATGGCGACGAGCGGCTTCTGGCAGAGGCGGAGATCGCGCTCGCCCTGTCCCGCCCCGAACCGGGCTGGGCCGAGCAGGACCCGGATGCCTGGTGGCAGGCGACATGCGAGGCGATTGCCAGCCTCAGAGCGACCCTCGGCGCGCGGCTTTCCGATGTCGCCGCCATCGGCTTGTCCGGCCAGATGCATGGCGCGGTGCTTCTCGGCAGCGACGATCGCCCGCTCGCCCCGGCGATCCTGTGGAACGACGGCCGGTCGGTTGCCGAGTGCAACGAATTGAATATCGGCATCTCCGGCCTAGCCGAGGCGACCGGCGTACCGGCGATGCCTGGGTTCCTGCTGCCGAAGCTCTTATGGTTGGCGCGCCACCGCGCCGATCTGCATGCGCGCATCGCTCATGTCGTCCTGCCCAAGGACTACGTCCGGCTCAAGTTGACCGGCACATTCGCCACCGACATGTGCGATGCCGCTGGCGCGCTCCTCCTCGACGAGGCGCGGCGCGACTGGTGGCAGCCGGCGCTCGACGCGGTCGGCTTGCACCGCGAGCAACTGCCGAGACTTCTCGAAGGCACCGACGTCAGCGGCAACCTCACCGGATCGGCGGCTGCGACGCTTGGTCTGCCGGCCGGCATCCCGGTGGCCGCCGGCGGCGGCGACGCGGCGGCCGGGGCCGTCGGCATCGGCTCGGTCAACGACGGTGACAGTTTCATCTCGCTCGGCACGTCAAGCCAGGTGTTCGTGACCACCGCCCGTTATGCCCCCAATCCTGCTGCCCTGGTGCACGCTTTCGCCCACGCGCTGCCGGGCCGCTGGTTCCAGATGGGGGCCATGCTCAACGGCGCCTCGGCGCTCGCCTGGTTCGCGCAGGCAATCAAGGCACCGATCCCCGAACTCCTTGCCGAGGTGGAGGCCGCGGCCAAGCCCGTCTCGCCGGTGACCTTCCTGCCCTATCTGCAGGGCGAGCGTACGCCGCACAATGATGCCGACGCGCGCGGCGTGCTGTTCGGCATGGATGGCGGTGCCGCCCGCGCCGATCTCGTTCAGGCGGTACTGGAGGGGGTCGCCTTCACCTTGCTTGATGCGCAGAATGCGCTGGCCGTCGCCGGCACGAGTGCCACGCATTACGCCTTCATCGGCGGCGGCGCACGCAGCCTCTTGTGGGCCGAGATCATCGCCTCGGCGCTCGACAAACCGCTGCAATTGTTGAAAGGCGGCGCCAAGGGGCCGGCATTCGGCGCGGCGCGGCTTGCCCGCATCGCGTTGACCGGGGAGGACGTCGCCACTGTCTGCCTCCGCCCGGATGTCGAGGCCGAGATCCTGCCGGCGCCGGATCGCCGGGCCGCGCTGGCCGAGCGCTATCCGCTGTTCCGGCGCCTCTATTCCGCGCTGAAGCCGGTCTATC
>JARLIT010000367.1 GCA_031291575.1 Ancalomicrobiaceae bacterium | reverse complement strand
GGCGCCGGCGCGCGACGCCCGTCCGTCGCTCCTCGGCATGAACCGCACGGAGATCGGCGAAGCGCTCCGCTCCATCGGCCTCGACCAGCGGCAGATCCGCATGCGTACGGCGCAACTTTGGCACTGGATGTATTTGCGCGGTGCATCGTCGTTTGCCGACATGACCAACGTGTCGAAGCCCCTGAGGACCGAACTCGAAGGCCGTTTCGCCATCGGCCGGCCGGAAATCGTCTCTGAGCAGATCTCCGTCGACGGCACGCGCAAATGGCTGTTGCGCTTTCCACCGCGTGGCGCCGGCCACCCGGTCGAGGTCGAAACCGTCTATATCCCGGAGGAGGGTCGCGGCACCCTATGCGTGTCCTCTCAGGTCGGTTGCACGCTTACCTGTTCGTTCTGCCACACCGGAACGCAGAAGCTTGTCAGGAACTTGACTGCCGAGGAGATCGTCGCCCAGATCGTCGTGGCGCGGGAGCGGCTCGGCGATTTTCCGCTGCCCGGAACGGCCGGCCCACACCCCGAACCCGGAGCCACCGTGCCGTCGGAGGGACGATTGGTGTCCAATGTCGTGATGATGGGCATGGGCGAACCGCTCCTCAATTTCGAGGCGGTGAGGAACGCACTCATGATTGCCATGGATGGCGATGGGCTATCGCTATCCAGGCGGCGCATAACTCTGTCGACCTCGGGCGTGGTGCCGATGATCCCACGGGCGGGCGCCGAGATCGGCACGCTTCTCGCCATTTCGCTGCATGCGGTCCGGGACGAGTTGCGCGACGAGTTGGTGCCGCTCAACCGGCGCTACCCGATTGCCGAACTGCTGGAAGCCTGTCGCCAATATCCCGGCTTGTCGAACGCCCGCCGCATCACCTTCGAATATGTGATGCTCGCCGGCGTCAACGACAGCGTCGCCGATGCGCGCGAACTGGTGCGGCTGCTGAAGGGCATTCCGGCCAAGATCAACCTCATTCCGTTCAATCCCTGGCCGGGATCAAAATACGAATGTTCCGATTGGGACACGATCGAGACCTTCGCCGAAGTGGTCAACCGCGCCGGCTACGCCAGCCCGATCCGCACGCCGCGTGGCCGTGACATCCTCGCCGCCTGCGGCCAATTGAAGTCGGCGACGGAAAAGCTCAGGGCCTCGGAGAGGCTCGCCCTTCTCGCCATGGCGGGCGGCAACGGCGAGGATTGAGCGAGACACCTGAGCCCGCGCCATTCCGCAGCCATCAGCGCGCCGGTTCGCCGGCGCCGAGCGCCCGAGCGACTTTTCGGCTAAACTTCGCCGGTTGATTCGCCCCCAATTCCCGTCGCCGGACCTCTCCTATTGCCGCCATGCCCGATGACGCCGCCTCAAGATCGCGCCGCAGATTCGACCTCGCCGGAGATCGCCTCGCTCAAGGTCGTCTGGCTCGCGGGCGGCTCCGCCGTATCGTCGGCGCCTATCTCACCGCCTGCCTCGCGGCGGCGCTGCTACTGCCGATCGGCTTTCTCGTCGGCGACCTCGTCGCCGGCCGCATGCTGACGATTCACGCCAGCGATTGGCTACTGCTGCCCGCCGGCCTGTTCCTGGTATCCGTCATTGCCGCCGCGCCCTTCGCAACGCTCGCCATCGTACTGGCCGAAGGCTACCGGTTCGCCGCGCTCCTGCCCTATCTCGTGGCCGGCGGACTGATCGGGTTCGCCGCCGATGTCGTCGTCAACCATCTGCCGATCGCCCGACCAGAGGCGCAACCCGCCGACGTCTTCGTCTATATCCTCGTCGCCGCGATCGGCGGCGTGTCCGGGCTGGTCTACTGGCTGATCGCGGTCCGCCATCGCCAGATCGCCGAACGCTAGGATATAGTCGGCCCAAGTCGACCAGACTTGCGCGGAATATGCTCAAGCCATTGACTTCAAAGCGGTTTCCAATTGATCCGGAACCCGCGTTGCGGCGCTTGCATTCGGCCGGCCGGCGCCGCACAGTCCGGTCGCTGCTCGCTTTGGGGGACATGTCCGTGCATCTCGGCAGAATTCTGGGACGGCTCGTCGTCGTCACCTTCGGCCTTCTCATCGCCCTCGCCGCATCCACGAGCCTGCTGATCGCCACGTTCGGCGCACGCGCGATCACCTCGGTCGAGGCGAGCCGGCCGCTTTCAGCGCTGATGCACGTCGTCGAGGCGGTGTATCTGGTGGTCGGCTTGGCCGGCGCCAGCCTGCCGATATGGCTCGTCGCCGTCCTCCTCGGAGAGGCGTTCGCCTGGCGCCGCCTTGGCTACTATCTGGCGACGGGAGCCGTCAGCGGCGCGCTCGCCGCAGTCGTGCCGGGCGCCGTGCCGGCCACGCAGGATCTGACCCTGTCGCTTGCCACCGGCCTTCTCGCCGGCCTGATCTACTGGCTCATCGCCGGCCGGCGTGCCGGCGCCTGGAGCCGAGCGGGCGGCCAACCCGGCGCGCCATCCACGCCCGATGGTCCCGCCTCCTGACCGATCGAGTCCCAATGTCACACGCAAAATCTGCCGTCATCGTCGTCTCCTCCCTCGTCACGCGCGGCTCCGTCGGCGGTCGTGGCGCCGTCTTCGCGCTCGAACGGCTGGGCTTTCCGGTGTGGTTCGTGCCGACCGTGTGGCTACCGTGGCATCCCGGCCATGGCAGGGCGACGCGGGTGGTCACCCCCGAGGCCGAGTTCGCGGCACTCATCGACGATCTCATCGGCTCCAAGTGGCTCGGCGAAGTCGGGGCGGTCATCACCGGCTATTTCGGCGCGCCGCATCAGGTCGAGATCGCGGCACGGTTGATCGCCGCGGTCCGGCAGGCGAACCCGGCCGCACTCCACCTCTGCGATCCCGTCATCGGCGATCGGCAAGGCGAAGCGGCCGGCGGGCTCTACGTGCCCGAGGCGACGGCGATCGCCATCCGCGACCAGTTGATCGGCTCCTGCGACATCGCCACGCCCAATGCGTTCGAACTCGGCTGGCTGACGGGGCGCGACGTGACGACGACCGGCGAGGCGGTCGCAGCGGCGCGAGCCCTGAATATTGCGACAACGATTGTCACCTCGGCACCGGCGATGATGACGAAATCCGCCGCGACGCTGCTGGTCACTCCGGACGACGCGGTGCAGGCCGAGCACCCGCTCAGTCCGGCCGCGCCGCACGGCACCGGCGACCTGTTTGCCGCGCTCTATCTGGCGCATCGGCTCGACGGCTTCGAGCCGGTGAAGGCGCTCGAACGCGCCACCGCCAGCATCTTCGACATGATCGTCCGTTCGGTTCGGGCAGGAAGCGACGAACTCCTCATCGCCGCCGAACAGGATGTCATCAAGCACTCCCTGGCGCAGGTAAACCTCAGGCACATCGCCGTGCCGAGGCGACCGCCGAAACCGGCCGGACGGCCTGCGTGAGCGCGCCCGTCGCCCCCTGCCTTGCCGGGATCGACGGCTGTCCGGCCGGCTGGATCGTCTGCCTCATCGCCGTCGAGGGCCCGCTCGAACCGGAGATCCGGGTCGTCGGCCGCCTTGCCGAGCTGATGGACGGGCCCGACGCGCCGGTGATCGCCGCCATCGACATGCCAATCGGCTTGCCGGAATTCTGTGGGCCGGAGCGGCTGGTTCGCCCCAAGCTCGGCGAGCGGCAGTCGTCGGTGTTTTCAATTCCCTCGCGCGCAGCCGTCTATGCCGGCGAGGGGCTGGACGCTTCGGCCGCCTATGCCGCGGCCTGCCGGGTCGCGCTCGCCACATCCGATCCGCCGAAAAAAGTATCGAAGCAGGCATTCAACCTGTTTGCCAAGATCCGCGAAGTCGACCGCTTGGTGGCGGAAGCAGGATCGGCGCGCTTCTTCGAAAGCCATCCGGAACTGGCGCTCGCCATGCTCAACGGCTGGACGGCGATGAGCCTGCCGAAGAAGGTGAAGAGCCGGCCCAATCCCGCCGGCCTCGACGAGCGCCGCGCGCTTCTCTCCCGGAACGGCTTCGACGCCGGCATCCTCGCCCGGGCACCGTCGGGCGCCGGGCTGGACGATCTGATCGATGCCTCGGCTCTCGCCCTTGTCGCCCGCCGTATCCGGGCGCGGCAGGCGGTCTCCTTCCCCGATCCGCCCGCCCGCGACGGACATGGACTGCCGATGGCGATCTGGGCTTAGGATTGCCGCGCGGCCGGTCGCAGACCCTATTTGCCGATCGCGGCGTCGACGAGCGTCAGCGCGTCCGGGCGGTCCCATTCCGCCGAGCCGTACATCGTGGCGATCTCGCAGCCCTCGCCGTCGACGAGGATCGTCGTCGGCAGGCCGCGCGAGCGCCCGACCTTCTGCAACGCCTTGAAAATGCCGAGCGAGGCATCGGAGCGGAACGGCAGGGCCGAAACACCGATGTCGGCAAGGAACTTCTTCGGCTTCTCCGCGCCGACCGTATCGATGTTGACGGCCACCACTTCGAAGTCCTTGTCGCCCTTCGCGGCCTGCAACCGGTCGAGCGCCGGCATCTCGGCGCGGCAGGGCCCGCACCACGTCGCCCAGAGATTGAGCAACACCGTTCGGCCCGCCCATTGTGCCAGCGATGCCTTGTTGCCGTCGGCAGTGTCGAAAGTCAGTTGCGACAGCGACAGGGGCTGCGCCGCCGGCACCAACCCGGCCACCTGCCCGTGGATCGCCGGCTTCACCCGCGCCACGACCCCGGGCGTCTTCACGCAGAGTGGCTTGCCGTCCGGCCCGATCAGCCCGGCGTTGCCAGACAGGCCCCAGATCCCGTATACCGCGGCGGCGGCGACGATCAGCGCCGAGACGACACTGGTGGTCAACGGCCGGCGGCGCCTCGGCCTCGGTTGCGGCATCGGTTTGGCTTCGCTCATGGCGGAACGGATCTTTCCTCGACTGCTGCGTCCGGCTGAAGGTTTTGCTCCGACATGCGACCGCAGTCGGGCGGATAGCATGGGTCAGGAGCCGGCGCGAGCCGCACGGACGATCAAAATCAGGTTATACCGCGCTTGGCACAGGGCAAGCGGGCTGCAAGCCGAGCCGGTAGACCGGCCACGCAGACGGAAGGCCGGGTCGGCCAACGGCCGGACGGGCAGAAGGATAGGGACGATGGCGGACGGCGATACGGCGAACAGGATGTGGGGCGGGCGGTTCACCTCCGGCCCCGACGCCATCATGGAAGAGATCAACGCTTCGATCGCCTATGATCGCAAGCTCTACGCCCAGGACATCGCCGGCTCGCAGGCCCATGCCACGATGCTCGCCGCGCAAGGCATCATTTCCGCAGAGGACGCCGAGGCGATCCGCTCCGGCCTCGACCAGATCAGAAGCGAGATCGAGGCCGGCAGCTTCGTTTTCAAGCGTTCGCTCGAAGACATCCACATGAACGTCGAGGCGCGGCTGGCCGAGCTGATCGGCCCGGCGGCCGGGCGGCTGCACACCGCCCGCTCGCGCAACGATCAGGTGGCGCTGGACTTCCGCCTCTATGTCCGCGACACGCTCGATCACTTGGATGCCCAGGTGAAGGGCCTGATGCTGGCCTTGGCCGAAAAGGCGCTCGCCCACGCCGCCACCGTCATGCCTGGCTTCACCCACCTGCAATCCGCCCAGCCGGTGACCTTCGGCCACCACCTCCTCGCCTATGTCGAGATGCTGGCGCGCGACCGCGGCCGGCTCGCCGATGCCCGCAAACGCGCCAACGAGTGCCCGCTCGGCGCCGCCGCGCTCGCCGGTACCTCGTTTCCGATCGACCGCCACATGACGGCCACCGCCCTCGGCTTCGATCGGCCGACCGCCAATTCGCTCGACAGCGTCTCCGACCGCGACTACGCGCTGGAGGCCTTGGCCGATGCCTCGATCCTGGCCATGCATCTGTCCCGGCTGGCCGAGGAGATCGTCATCTGGTCGACCGCGCAGTTCCGCTTCGTGCGGCTGTCGGACGCGTTCTCCACCGGCTCCTCGATCATGCCGCAGAAGCGCAATCCGGATGCCGCCGAACTGGTGCGCGCCAAGATCGGCCGCATCGCCGGGGCCTTCCAGGGCCTCCTGATGGTGATGAAGGGTCTGCCGCTCTCCTACCAAAAGGACATGCAGGAGGATAAGGAACAGGTGTTCGACGCGCTGGCCAATTGCTCGCTCGCCATCGCCGCGATGACCGGCATGGTGCGCGACATGACCGCCAACGCGGCGGCGATGAAGGCGGCGGCCGGCTCGGGCTATGCGACGGCGACCGACCTCGCCGACTGGCTGGTCCGGGAACTCGGCCTGCCCTTCCGCGAGGCGCACCACGTCACCGGCCGCGTCGTCGCTCTCGCCGCTGAAAAGGGCATCAACCTTGAGGACCTCTCGATCGAGGAACTGCAAGGCGTTCATCCGGGCATCACCGAAGCCGCCTATGCCGTTCTCGGTGTCGACAATTCGGTCAGAAGTCGGACGAGCTATGGCGGGACTGCACCGCAGAACGTCACGGATCAGGCGACGCGCTGGCTCAAAGCGCTGGGCTGAGCCATCGCCCAACTTGACCCAAGGCGTTGCGAGGGCGCACAAAGGCGGTCGAGACAACTGCCCCGTTTGCCGAACGGTATCCGTCATGGAGCTTGAGAAGTGACCCGCCGCCGATCGCCAATGCTGGCGCCGATTACAGCCGCCGCCCTCGTCACTGCCGCGCTGGCGCTCACCGGCTGCGGCCGCAACGGACCGCCGGAGTTGCCGAGCCAGCAGGTGGAGTCGAAGCCCGTCGCCAACGACCTCATGCCCGGTGCCAATCTGCCGGCGCGGCCGGACACACAGCCGGTCAAGAAAAAGCCCAAAGGCAACTTCATTCTCGATCCGCTTTTGTGATCGAACTCGGCCGGCCGGGTCGATTGCCGCGTTTTTCACGATGTGGGACAGTCCGCAGATGCGCTGTGCCGGTGGCCACCGGCTCGCCGCCCCCGCGCAAGACGGCTTTCCGGCCAGCGCGTGACGCGATCGATTGCCGAGACTGGAGCAGCAGTTGAACGAAGCCCCGGACGGTCTTCGACCCCCGCCCCAGATCGAGATCCCCCCGCGCGCGACGAGCCGGGCCGAAGGCGGTTCGCCCGGCCGCGATGCCGGGGCGGCTTCGCTCGACCGCCGCCTCGCCCGCGCTGTCGCCCTCGCCCGGCTGGCACTCCTGTGGGAGGACACCTGGCCTCGCCTCGTCTGGCCGATCGGCATCGCCGGCCTCTACGTCGCCGTCTCCTGGCTCGACCTCTGGCCGCATCTCGCCGATATGCTGCGGCTGGCCGGCCTCGCCGCTTTCGCGCTTGCCTTTCTGTCGTCGCTTCTCTGCTTCCGCGGCGTTGCGATCCCGAGCCGCGCGGCGGCGCTTGACCGTATCGAAGCCCGCTCCGGCCATCACCACCGGCCACTGCGGTCGCTGGATGACACGCTCGCCCCGTCAAGCGACCCGCTGACGACGGGCCTGTGGCAAGTCCACCGCAGGCGACTCGCCGCCAGCATCGGGCGCCTCTCCGTCGGGATGCCGGCGCCCGGGCTCGCCCGCGCCGACCGCTACGGCTTGCGCCTCCTCGTCGCGCTCGCCCTGTTCGTCGGCTATTTCGCCGCCGGCGACGCCAAGCTGGACCGGCTCGCCGCCGCTCTGCACCCCGTCGGCTCGATCCCCGAGCTCGAAAGCCGGCTCGATGCCTGGGTGACGCCGCCCGCCTACACCGGCCTGCCGGCGCTGCTGTTGACCGGCGCGACCGCCGCCCGTGCGGAAGCGGACGGGTCGTTCCGCGTGCCCGAGGGAAGTCTCCTGTCGATCCGCTATTCCGGATCGCCCGTTTCCGGCCGTGCGCCAATCGCGGTCGAGGCGACGGTCGCCGCCAAGGCGACCAGCGTGCCGGCGAAAGAGCCGGCCGCGCCATCGCCCGTACCGTCCGAGGGGAGCGGTCAGGCCCTGCAGACCGCTGCGCCGCCGACCGAATTCGAGGTAAAGCTCGTCGCGCCGGCGCTCGTCGGCGTTCGCCGCGACGGAGCCAGCCTCGCCGATTGGCGCTTCACGGTCGATCCCGACAAGCCGCCGTCGATCAAATTTGTCGGCAAGCCGGAGACGCAGCGCTCCGGCACCCTGAAGTTCACCTACGAGGTCGCCGACGATTACGGCGTCGCCAGCGCCGAGACGAGATTCGCCGAGATTGGCGCTGCCGTCGCGGCCGCGACGCCGCCCCGCCCGCTCGTCGGTCCGCCGGACTTCGCCCTGTCGTTGCCGCCCGGTCACGCCAAGTCCGGTCGCGCGCAGACCTTTCACGATCTGACCGCACACCCGTGGGCCGGGGCGAGAGTGAGCCTGACGCTTCTCGCCCGCGACGATGCCGGCCAGGAGGGCCGCTCGGAGACGATCGAGCTGAAGCTGCCGGAAAAGATCCTGACCAAGCCGCTCGCCCGCGCCCTGGTCGAGCAGCGCCGCATCCTCGCCCTCGACGCCGGGCACCGCTATCAGGTCGAGGACGCCGTCGACGCGCTTCTCTTCGCGCCCGAGCATTTCTTCGATCAATCGAGCATCTATCTCGCCGTTCGCGAGATCTATCGCGGCCTCAAACAGGCCAAGTCCGACGACGATCTGCGCGCCGTCCTCGACCAGCTCTGGCAGGTCGCCAATCTGATCGAGGACGGCAATCTGTCTGCGGCCGAAAAGGCTCTGCGCAATGCCGAGGAAGCGCTGCGAAAGGCGCTCGAGCTGGGCGCATCCGATCAGGAGATCGCCAAGCTGACCCAGGATCTACGCGATGCGCTCGACCGCTACATGCGCGAACTGGCCGAACAGGCGCGGCGGAACCCGCAGATGCAATCGCACCTCGACCGCAACCAGCGCACCCTGCGTCCGCAGGATCTGAACAAGATGCTCGACCGTATCGAGAACCTGGCGAAGACCGGGTCGCGCGACGCCGCCCGCCAGATGCTGAGCGAGATGCAGCGGATGCTGGAAAACCTCAGGGCCGGTCGCAACGAGCAGTCGAACGATCAGGCCGACGACCAGGACACCCAGACGCTGGACAAGCTGGGCGAGGTGATCCAGCGCGAACAGCGCCTGATGGACCGGACCGGCCGGCTCGGCGACCGCAATCCCGATCCCTCCCATCCCGGCGCGAAGCCGATGACGCCGGAGGAATTCCGCCAGGCGCTGAAGGAGATGATGCAGGAGCAGTCCGAACTGCGTCAGGCGTTGAAGGATCTGCAGGGCAAGTTGCCCAAACCCGCACCGGGCCGCGAACGCCGCCCCGGAAATAGTCCCAACGGCGAGGCAACTCCCGACGGCTCCGATGCCTTCGGCGAAGCGGGCGATGCCATGCAGGACGCCGAAAAGCGCCTCGACGAAGCCGATACCGACAGCGCCGGCGAGGCCGAGGGCCGCGCCCTCGACCGCCTGCGCGAGGGCGCCCGCAACATGATCGACCAGATGATGGCCAATCGCGGCAACCCCAACCGTCCCGACGGACAGACGCAGACCGGCGAGGCAGGAGAGGACGATCCGCTCGGCCGGCCGCGGCGCGAGAGCGGCATGGATCCGTCCAATTCGGTCAAGGTACCCGGCGAGATCGACGTGCAGCGCGCCCGCCGCATCCTCGACGATATCCGCCGCCGCCTGTCCGAATCGGCCCGGCCGCGGCTCGAACTCGACTACCTCGAACGGCTGTTGCGCGCCGAGTAGTGCGGCAGCCGGGAAGGAGCCGCACTGAATAGGCGCGGCTGTGGCCTTGGCGAACAGGCCGAATCGCCGTTAATCTGATGCTGATCGGTGTGCTCGCCGTCGCCTCCAGTTCAGAATGCCGATGCCTCGCACCCTGACGCTCGTCACTTGGAACATCAATTCGGTCCGCCTGCGCCTGCCGATCGTCGAGCAGTTGATTGCCGAGCGGTCACCGGATGTCGTCTGCCTGCAGGAAACGAAATGCCCCGACGGCAGTTTTCCGTCGGCAGCCTTCAGGAAGCTCGGCTACGAGCACCTCGCCCTGAACGGCCAGAAGGGCTATCACGGCGTCGCCATCCTCTCGCGCATCCCCTTTGCTGCGACCGAGACGCGTGCCTTCTGCGGCAAGGAAGATTCTCGCCATGTCGCGGCACGACTGGACGTCGGCACGAACGGGGTGACCGTTCACAATCTCTACGTCCCGGCCGGCGGCGACGAGCCCGATCCGGTCCTCAACGACAAATTCGCCCACAAGCTGTCGTTCCTGGCCGAACTCGAACGCTGGATCGGCTCAGGCCCGGCGGCGGAGCCGACCGTCGTCGTTGGCGATCTCAATATCGCGCCGCTGCCCGACGACGTCTGGTCGCACAAGAAGCTCCTCGACGTCGTCAGCCACACGCCGATCGAAACCGAGACGTTCGAGCGCATCCGGACCGGTGGCCAGTGGCACGACGTCATGCGCCAGTTCGTGCCCATCCCGGACAAGCTCTACACGTGGTGGAGCTATCGCGCCGCCGACTGGTCGGCCGCCGATAAGGGCCGCAGGCTCGACCATGTCTGGGCCTCGCCGCAACTTGCCGACCGCTTCCGCTCCATGACGGTCCTGCGCGACGTGCGCGGCTGGGATCGTCCCTCCGACCACGTTCCGGTCATCGTCACATTCGAGGTCTAGTCCGCGTCACAACTATGCACCGCACCGATCTCCGTTCCGCTTCACCAATGCCCGACCGACCGCGCTCCCACGCGGCCTGTCTTGGCGCGAACGTCGGTCGACCCCCGTTCATCCAGCGGTCGGGCGCCTGATCCGCCCAGCCGCATTCCATCGGCCGGAGGAGACACCCATGCCCAGACTTTTCACCGGTCTCGAAATACCCGCTGAAACCGGGCTGCGCCTGTCATTCCTGCGTGGCGGGCTGCATCGCGCGGTGTGGATCGACCAGGAAAGTTATCACATCACCCTGCGCTTCATCGGCGACATCGACGACCGCACGGCCGATGAGGTGGCGGACGCCCTCGAACGGGTGCGCCGGCGCTCCTTCGATGTCACCATCAACGGCATCGATTCCTTCGGCGGACCGCGACCGCATTCGGTCATCGCCCGCGTCGAACAGACAGCCGCATTGATGGACTTGCAGGCCGAACACGAACGCATCCTGCAGCGGCTCGGACTGGAACCGGAGGGGCGCAAGTTTACCCCGCACGTCACCATCGCCCGCACCAAGGGCGCCATGACGCGGGACGTGATCGAATGGCTGACCGTCCGCGGCGGCTTTTCCGCCGGCAGTTTCCGGGCCGATCGCTTCGTGCTGTTCTCGTCGAAATCGTCGCGCGGCGGCGGGCCCTACCTCGTCGAGGAAGCCTATCCGCTGATGGACGGACGGGACGCGGGACAGCTCAGGTTATATTCACGCTGAGCTAGGCCGTCGTCCGGCTCTCGCACGGACGCCTACGAGACGCTGCCGCGTTTCGCGGCTCGGTTTCAGACGCTGATGTCGAGGTTCTGACCGAGGCCCGCGGCGGCAGACGCGGCGCTGTCGATCTGGCTGCTCGAAGCGGTCAGAAGCTGCACCAATTGTTTCTCGGAATCCAGATTGTTGCGCATGAGCTGTGCGGCGATGCTGTCCGTCATCGACTGACTGCGCGCCGACATCATAGTGACTACAATGGAAGTAAGATCCATCGAGCTACTCCGATACAACAGCTACACTGATCGTTAATCGATCTTGCGTCAGCCTGTAGCTCTGTTGCTGGTTGTTCGAATCTGGGTGACAACCAGTTACTCACACAAAACTTAGAACTTGTGTAAGGCGCGGGGTGCACTAGATACCTTCGTCCCCCGCGAGGCCAAGATGGCAGCGGCGGGTAAAGGAAGTCTTTCACCACTCGCCAAATTCGAACCCGGTCCGTTTTTTCCCATCTCGTTGCCGGAGATGGTCAGATCTTGCCGGGTGGTGGTGGCAGGAATAGAAAATCGGCGCGCTGCCGCCGTTTCGGCCGCCCCGCGATCGTCGTCGACGCGGTTGCCGGGCTCATCGCATTGCCATACGGGGTCTGCATATGTCGCATAGCCGTCTTGACGCAGTAGAGGATCTCGAACTTTCGGCATGGCCGGGACTTGCCTCGGCACATCGCCGCGGCTGGCTCGTTCGCGTGGCGCACGGCTTCACACGCCGTGCCAATTCAGCCATGGCGCTCGACCGCGGCGCCGACCTGACCCCCGCCGATATCGAGGCCGTCGAAGCGCTTTACCGCCGCCATGGCCATCCGGCCATCTTCCGGCTGACGCACAAGGCGGCGGACGGGCTCGACCAGCGGTTGGCAGCGCGCGGCTACGGCGTGCTGACCCCGAGCGAGATCCGGATTGCCCCGCTCGGCGATGTCGCGCCCGACTCGGCCGTCACCGTCAGCGACACGCTTCCCGCCGGCTGGGTTGCCGACTTTGGTCAGGCGAACGGCCGGCCGGACTTCGATGCTGCGACCATGGCCGGGATCATCGCCAACATCGTCCCGCCGGCCGGGTTCGCCCGGGTGGTCGAGGCCGGAGCGACCGCCGCAGTCGGCATGGCCGTGGTGCTCGACGGTCTCGTCGAACTGCAGTCGATCGCCGTTCGGCCCGACAGCCGCGGCCGCGGACTCGGCCGCCGTCTGTTGACCGCGCTGATGGCCTGGGGCCGCGCCAATGGCGCCCGCGAGGCCGTTCTCTCGGTCGAAAGAAGCAATGAACGGGCAGTCGGGCTCTACGACAGCCTCGGCTTCGGGATCGCCGGGCGCTATCACTACCGCCTGCAGCCCACTTCGATCGCCACTTAGCCGCACTCATCCGCTCGCGCGTCACTTACGCGCACGAGCCATTCCTGGATCACATGGCTTACGCTCGTTTTGCGATCAGACTTGCGTTTTGCACAGCGCTGCGCCATGGTCCGGGCATGGCGATTGGCAACTACAGGCGTGTTTTCAGAAACACGGCGTTTTCCGTGTGCCTGTGCTGTTGCCTCCTGATTCAGGTACTCATTGGCGGCTTCTCCGCTGGCGCCAACGCTGCACCGGCCGATGACCCCGTGTCGCTGCTCGCCGCCGCCATCTGCCTTTCACAACCGGGCGGCGTTGCGCCACCAGACCTGCCCGGCCGACTGGTCGACCGGCATGCGTCCTGCTTGGCCCATTGCCTCGGCGCGCTGGCTTCCGGCCGGGTTGCGGACTTTGCCCAGTTCGAGGCTCCCGCCGACGTGGCACTCGCCGACGTCGTCGCACCGCCGGATCCGGCTGTCGCACCGCTGGCGCTCATCGAAGGTCGCGGTGCTCGTGCGCCGCCATCCGAGGATGGTTGGCGTGCCCGCGCAATGCGGGCAATCGCAGCCGTCGGACCGTTGCGTTCGACCGTCGATTGATCCCAGCCTGGCCGGTTGTTGCCCGTTTCGATGGCACTGCGGCCGATGGCGCTTTCCCGGCATGACGTCGTATGAATATTCCTCAGTCCGCCTTCGAGGTGGCGCGACTCGCGCCCGAGCCCACACAAGCGCCGTTCCCCGATCTGGTCGCCTTCAAGACCGCCGAACGCGATCTCGCACCACCTGTTGCCCTGACGCGCAAGCTCGGACCCCGCGTGGCCATCTACCGCGCCGGCGATGCCGCTGAATTCACATATGAAATGATCGATGGCGGCGCCATCCTGTGGACCATGCTGCCAGACGGTCGCCGCCAGATCGTGCAGATGATCCGCCCCGGCGACGCATTCGGCTTTGCCGCCCTCGACCAGCACGATGCAACCGCCGTCACCACGGTGACATCCCGTATCCGCGTCGTGCCGCTCGCCCAGTCGACCCGCTCGTTGATGAGCCAAGGCGCGCTGCTGCGACAGGCACTCGCCCGCATCCGAGCGCTGCAAGCGCATGCGCTCCTCCTTGGACGCATGACGGCGCTCGAGCGGGTCGCGCATTTCCTTCTCACCGCCTTTTGCGCCTCGCCCGGGTCTGACGGATCGGCACACGACGGCGGCGACCATATCCGACTGTTCGTCACCCGCGAGGAGATCGGCGACTATCTCGGCCTGACCATCGAGACCGTGTCGCGCAATCTCGGCAAGCTGCGGCGCTCCGGCATCATCGCGCTCGATCACGCCGACCGCATCCGCCTCATCGACCACAGCGCGCTCGCCGCGATTGCCGGCCCTGTCGGCGAGCCCAGCTAAAGCGCCGGACCTGGATGTGGAAACCGGATCCGGGATAAACTTGAGGCTCAATCAGGAAGATAGAGCGGCGAGCCGATTTCGGTTGGTTCGCTGACGGTCGAGAGTTCTGTCCGTTCCGGCGGCCCCGTCCGACCGCCGCCGTCGCGCCATCTCTGGCAGTTGCGGCATCGCGGGATCGATCCGGCGAGGCAAGCCGAGGGCTGCTTGTTGCGCATGCGACCTGCGCGGCGGGCGGATCGCACTCGGGGGCGGAGCCCTCGCCAAGGATGGACGGTCATTTGCCCTCGGCGTATGCGCCGCCCGATGGCATTCGCTCACTCGAGCGATCAAATGCATCCAATTGGTGTAATCGAGGCTTAAGTACTTCGAAAGAATGCGCGGTCCACAGTGCTCCATGTCGGCAGTTCGTCGTTTCTGCTAGTACGTAGCTGGTATGATTGACTTTGCGCAACGACCTGAGGCCAATGGGACGCGTAGCTTACGACACGATCGGCGGCGGGCAGTTGGCTCGTGCATCGCACGATCGAATGACAAGCGGGCCGGCAGCGATCGCTGCCCTCAGGCCCATAAATCCGGGGACGGAAACGTGGCGCCGAGCTCTCGCTCGAGGGCAGGGTTGCGCTCATGCTATCGGCCCGGTTGACGCATGACACGAACGTCGGGCAGTCGTTCTCTTCGCGCGACGAATGATCGTCGCGCCATCGACGGAACAGCCATGACCACTGGTGCCGACACCACTGCCTGCCCCGCCCCGACGGCTTCGGTTTCCCGCCTCTGGCGCACCGCCGCGGTATTCGGACCCGGGCTCCTCGTCATGCTGGCCGATACCGATGTCGGCAGCGTCATCACCGCCGGACAGAGCGGCGTTCAGTGGGGCTACCGCCTGCTGCTGCTGCAGGTCGTGCTCGTCCCCGTGCTGTTCGTCGTGCAGGAACTGACCGTCCGCCTGGCACTCGTCACCGGCCGCGGCCATGGTGAGCTGATCCAGGACCACTTCGGCCGCTTCTGGGCGATCGTCTCCGTCTCCGGCCTTGCAGTCGCCTGCGCCGGCGCGCTGTTGACCGAATTTTCCGGCGTCGCCGGTGTCGGCGAGATCTACGGCATTCCGCGCGCGGTCAGCCTGTCACTAGCGGCCGCGGCCCTGCTCGCCGTCGTGTTGACCGGGTCCTATCGCCGAGTCGAAAGCATCGCCATCGCCGTCGGCCTGTTCGAATTCGCCTTCTTCTTCGTCGCCTACTACGCGCATCCGTCGGTTGTCGAAGTCGGCCGGCAGATGATCGACATTCCGTTTGCCAACAAGGACTACCTCTATCTGGCCGCTGCCAACATCGGCGCGGTGATCATGCCGTGGATGATCTTCTACCAGCAGTCGGCGCTCGCCGATAAACGGCTGGGGCCGGAGCATCTCACCATTTCGCGCATCGATACCGCGCTCGGCGCGCTCGTCACCCAACTGGTGATGGCGGCCGTGCTGGTCGCCTGCGCAGCGACCATCGGCCACGCCCGTCCCGATGCCACGCTGTCAACCGTGGGCGAGATGAGTCAGGCGCTGACCCCGTTCCTCGGCGAGACCGTCGGCCGCGTGGTATTCTCGCTCGGCGTCCTCGGAGCCGGCATGGTGGCGGCGATCGTCGTGTCACTGGCCCTGGCCTGGGGTGTCGGCGAGGTGACCGGCTACAGCCGCTCGCTCGAGATGCACCCGTTGCGCGCCCGCTGGTTCTACGGCGTCTACTGTCTCGCGATCATCGCCGGCGCGGTGCTGGTGTGCGCCTGGCCAGACCTCGTGGCGATGAACATCGCCGTGCAGGTGATGAATGCGCTGCTCTTACCACTCGTCATCGGCTTCCTCATCGCCCTGGCGATCAAGGCGTTGCCGGAACCGTACCGGCTGAAGGGCGTCTATCTCTGGTTCGTCATCGCCATCGCCACGGCCACGACCGCGCTTGGCGTGTTCGGCGGCCTGCAGGGCGCCGGGCTGCTCTGAACCCGACTAGCACAGGATGCGCTATCAAAAGCTTAGAGCGCTGATTCAGCTGTCACATGCTTCCATGCGACAGCATCGCGCTCTATCCGGCCGCCTTCCCCGCCTGCTCCAAGTCCGCTCGGCCGATGCGGGCGAACACCACCCGGTCGCCAGGATCGAACAAAAACGGACGCGTCTCGTCGCCGGTCAGAATCGGCGTCGGCGATCGCCCGATGATCCACCATCCCGTCGGCATGGTCAGCGTCGAGACGAGGCATTGCGGTCCGGCGATCAGCACGCTGCCGGCCGCCACTCCGCGCAGGGGCGTGGCCTTGCGCGGCAGCCGGATCGGCTCCGGCACGCCGGCGAGATAGGCATAGCCCGGCGCGAACCCATACATGAAGACACGGTAGTCGCCGGCAAGATGCGCCGCGATCACCGTTTCGGCCGACAGCCCCGTCTGTCGCGCCACCTCCGGCAGATCCGGGGCAAGATCGCCGTCGTAGCAGACGGCGACACGTCTCACCGCCGGCTCGGCCTCCACCCCGCCTGCCTCGACGAGAAGCGCCCGCACCGCCGCCTCGGCGGTTGCATGATCGGTCAACAAGGGATCGAAGTCGACGAGCAGACTGACGTAGGCTGGAACCGCTTCGGCAAAGCCGGCGAAGGGGTGCCGCGACAGCGCCCGGTCGAGCCGCCGGACCGCCGCATGCGCCGCCTCGCCGATCGTTTCACCGAAGACGACGAGGATCGCATGGTCGGCGACCGGGCGAAACTCAGGGTTCAGGGGGGCGCCGGTCCCGGTCATGCGGTCAGTCCGCGATGAAGGGTTTGATGACGATGCCGGCCGCGCCGAGCCGGGTGTGGATCAACCGCGCCATTTCGACCGCGCTGGCGCTGTCGCCATGCACACAGACCGAGTCCGATTGCAGCGGGATCGGCTCCCCGTCGACGACCGGCATCATCCCCGATCCCAGATAGTCGACCAGCCGGGACGCCGCGGCGTCCGGCTCCTTGATCAGCGCACCGGGCCGGCCGCGCGGAACGAGCTGGCCATTCGGCAGATAGCCCCGATCGGCGAAGATCTCGGAATAGACCGTCGTGCCCGCCTCGCGCGCCGCCGTCTCGAGCGCGGTACCCGAGATGGCGAGGATCGCCAGCTCCGCCGACACCGCCTTGACCGCGAAGACGACCGCCTTAGCAACGTCCTCGTTCGCCGCAGCGAGATTGGCAAGCGCACCATGTGGCTTGACGAAGCGGACTGGAGTGCCGGCAAGCGCCGCCACCCCCATCAGGGCTCCGATCTGCGCCGCCAGCATCCGCCCGATCTCATCATGCGTCATACGGATGATGCGTCGCCCGAACCCCTCCTTGTCGGCATAGCCGGGATGCGCGCCGACGACGACGCCCCGCCGTCTGGCTTCGACCAGCGTCTTGAACATCGTCTCCGGATCGCCGGCGTGGCCGCCGCAAGCGAGATTAGCGCTGGTGACGACACCGAGCATGGCGGTATCGTCGCCCATTCGCCATGGGCCGTAGGCCTCGCCGAGATCGGAATTGAGATCGATCGACCTGACCACTGTCGCCACTCGCCCACTCTGCCGGCACCTGCCGCGGGAATCGCCACCTGGTCGGACCGGCCGGTTCCTTCCGATTCCAGACTTTCGTCGCAGCCCTTGCAAATGCAAGCATATTCAGCAAGCAAATGCGATGCCCAGCGCGACCGATGCCCCCGGGCCGGAGACACCGATGCCGTCAGCCACCCTCGCTGTTGCCCAGGCAGGTCCGCTCGTCTCCGTGCAGGATGGCGGCCGCCCGGGTCTGATGCGCTTCGGCGTGCCGAGGTCCGGACCGATGGACCGCCACGGCTTCCACTCTGCCCAGGCAGCGCTCGGCCTATCCCCCGAAGGTTCCGTCCTCGAGATCTCGCTCGGCGGGCTGACGCTCGACTGCATCGACGGCAGTGTGACGGTGGCGCTCGCCGGCGGCCAGTTCCGCGCGGCAATCGACGGCACGTCGATCGCTGCCTGGTCGGTGGCGACGCTTCGGGCCGGCAGTCGGCTGTCCATCCGCCCGGGCGACTGGGGCTCGTGGTGCTATCTCGCGCTGGCCGGCCAACTCCAATCGAAACGCTGGCTCGGCAGTTCGGCCACCTATTCCATCGCCAATCTCGGGGGCGGCCAGCTTGTTGCCGGTGATCGCCTGGTCGTCGCGGCGGCCGAGACCCTGCCCGAGCGCGAGGGCACGCTGCCTTCGCCCGATTGGGCCAAGCCGCCGGATCAAATCCGCGTCGTCCTCGGACCGCAGCAACACTTCTTCGGTCCTGCGGCCGTCGCCACGCTCCTCGCCGAGCCCTATGCGCTGAGCGATGCCTACGACCGCATGGGCGTGCGGTTGTCGGGCCCGTCACTCGGACTGCTGGCCCGGCTCGACATGCCGTCAGAGGCGCTGGTACGCGGTTCGGTGCAGGTTGCGGGCGACGGCGCGCCGACCGTACTCCTCGCCGACCACCAGACCACCGGCGGCTACCCAAAGATCGCCACGGTGATCTCGGCCGATCTCGACGCGTTCACGCAGGCCAGGGCCGGCGACCTCGTCCGGTTCCAGGCCGTCACACCCGAAGCAGCGATCGCCGCAGCCCGCGAGCACCACGCCATCGTCGAACGCCACCTCGCGGCGCTACGGCAGGGCGCCTTGCCGTTGCAAGCCCGGCTGATGCAGATGAACCTCATCGATGGCGTCGTCAAGGCCTGACCGCGTCAGCCGAGGCCGACGATCCCGGCCTGCGCCAGTGCGCCGATCTCCGTCTCGTCGTAACCGAGCCCCTGCAGCACCTCGCGCGTATCGGCGCCATGCGCCGGCGGGGCGCGCTCGTAACAGAGCGGCGTGTCGGAGAGGACGATCGGCGTCCTGACACTGGGCACCGACCCGGCGGCGGCACGCGGCGCCGTCAGATCGAGCCGCATGCCACG
>JARLIT010000366.1 GCA_031291575.1 Ancalomicrobiaceae bacterium | reverse complement strand
GCTCGAGGGCGTCGAGGGCTACCCGTTCGAGATCCGCAATGGCATCCCGGCGCCCAGTCCGGTCGGCATCAAAATGCCCCGGTAAAGCCGGCGCGGCCATCGCCGCGGACCGATTGCGACGAAGTTCGACGCGGTTTGCCTAGTTCCGATAGGATCCCGGCTCCGTGGGCTCCGTCTGTCTCCGGCAATTGCGCGCTGCCAGCAGGCTGTCGAAGCTCCCTGAACACGCCCCGAATTCGGTGTCCCGGCGAAATCCAGGGACCAATGCCGGCGCAACGGTCAGGTCGGCGCAGCCAGACTGCGCGCTTTCCCGCTGTCCTGCCAGCCGGAAGCGTCGTGCATCCCGGCTCTCGCCGGGACGACAATTGCATTGCAGCAAAATCGGTCAGCCGCCACGGGCGGCGGCATAACGCATCGCGCGCCCAGCGCCTCAGACGGGGAAGATTGCGTTGAGCTGGCCGGTGCCGGAGGAGCCGAAATAGGGCGTGACGATCTCCACCTGCCCGTCGTAGGCCTCGCCGCCGACAAGCCCTAACAGCATGGCGGTATCGTGCATCATGCCTTCGCCGTGGCACTTCACGGCGTACTCCGCCAGCATGCCGCAGAACGTCTTCCAGTCGCCGCGCGTCCACAGGTCGATGACCGAGCGGTCGACCGTCTCCAGGAACGGGCTCCAGACCTTGTGCATGAATTCTTCTGCGACGCCGTTCTGGGCGAACCGGTGAGACAGAGACCCCGAGGCGAGAACGGCGACCGTGCCGTCGTACTGTTGCTCGATCGCCTTCCTGACGGCGCGACCGAGCACGATCGAATCCTTCAGGTCGTGCACCGTGCACAGCGCGGCAATCGAGACGACCTTGAAGGCCCCGTCGGCGTTCATGTAGCGCATCGGCACCAGCGTGCCGTATTCGGGCGCAAGGCTGGTGGCGTCATGCACGCGGGTGAAAACGCCGTCGGCGGTCGCCTGATCGCCGATCAGCCGGCCGAGTTCCGGATTGCCGCGCAACTGGAACGGCATGTTCTTGATGAAATGCGGCAGCTCGTTGGAGGTATAGATGCCCTCCCAATTCGCCGAGCAATTGATGTGATAGCCGGAGTTCACCAGCCAGTGCGTATCGAACACCACGATCGTGTCGACGCCGGCCTCGCGGCAGCGACGGGCGATCTCCTTGTGCCCATCGATCGCGGCCTGGCGGCAGCCTTTGTGCGGGCCGTCCAATTCGGACAGATACATCGACGGTACATGCGTAATCTTGGCGGCGAGTGCAAGTTTGCCCATGGGACTTCCTCCGTCTTACGATTATGTTTCCTCTGCCCGATGTGCCGGCGCTTCTGCCAGGGCGATAGCGCTCTCCGGGCTTCGGCGGCTCGGTCGGGTACGTCGCTCAGACCTGCTGAAGATGAACCAGAAACAGCGGGATTGACGGCACCAGCACGAGCAGAATGATCCGGGCGAAATCGGAGGCGAGGAACGGCACCACGCCCCAGGCCGTCTCACTCATCGGCACGCCGCGCGCCAGCTTGTTGATGATGTAGAGGTTCATGCCGACGGGCGGGTGCACCAGGCCGATCTCGACCACCATCAGCACCAGGATGCCGAACCACACCGACTTGTCGGTGGCGCCCATGCCCCAGAAGTCCAGCCCCATGATCATCGGGTAGAAGATCGGGATGGTCAGGAACAGCATGGCCAGACTGTCCATCACGCAGCCGAGCAGGATGTAGATGCCGAGAATGGCGGCGAGCACCAGCAGCGGCGGCAGGTTGGAGTGCTTCACCCATTCAGCCAGTTCGACCGGCATCTGCGAAATGGCGAGGGCCGAATTCAACAGGTCGGCGCCGACCAGTACCAGGAAGATCATCGCGGTGGCGATCGCCGTGCGGTAGATGCTCGTCAGCAGTTGCGGCCATCGCAGTCCGCCGAAGGCCGCGGCAATGAGCCCGGCACCTGCCGCGCCGATCGAGGTCGCCTCGGTCGGGCTCGCCCAACCGCCGTAGATGCCGACGACGATGACCAGGAACAGCCCGAGGACCGGCAGCACCTTCAATTGCGCGATGATGCGTTCGCGCCAATTCGCCTTCTCGCTCGCCGGGCCGGCACTCGGGTCGCGCGAGACGATGATGCGGATCACGATCAGATAGCCGAAAAGCGCGATGAGGCCGGGAATGACGGCGGCGGCGAACAGTTTGCCGATCGATTCCTGGGTCAGCACCGCATAGACGACCAGCGGCACCGACGGCGGCACGAGGATGCCGAGCGTGCCGGAGGCGGCGAGCGTCGCCGTCGCCAGACGGCCGGAATAGCCCTTGCCCATCAGTTCCGGCAAAGCCACCTGCCCCATCGTCGCGGCGGTGGCGAGCGAGGAACCGCTGATCGCACCGAAGCCGATGCAGGCGAGCGAAGACGACATGGCGAGCCCGCCGCGCCAATGGCCGATGAGCGAACCGGCGGCGCGGAACAGCGATTTCGACAGACCGCCGTGGGTGGCGAATTGGCCCATCAGCATGCACAGCGGAATGACCGACAGGCTGTAGTTCGACAGCCGGGCATAGGCGAGATCGTTGAGGGTGAACAGCCAGGAATTGAGGTCGCCGTGATTGATGACGAGGTAGATCACCGACCCGGCCGTGAACATGGCAATGCCGATGTGCACCCTGAGCGCCATCAAGACGAGCATGAAGCCGAAGCCGGCGATGCCGATGGTGATGCCGCTCATAGGGCGCTGCTCCTGAGGGTGAAGTTGTGCACCGCCCGGTCGAGCGCGCAGATCGTCGTCAGGGCGAGGCTGGGGACCATGAGCGCCACGGGGATCCACACCTCGATGTTGCGCATGACCGTGACCTCGCCGGCATCGTACAGTTCGAAGGCCTGGATCGTGCTGCGCCAGGTCAGCAGCGCCATGGCCAGGGCGAGCATCAGATTGGCTAATCCGTCGAGCCGGGCGCGGATCCGGGCGGGCAGATGGTCGGTGAAGAACTCGACCCGCAGATGTTCGTTGGCGAGCGTGCAATAGGGAAAGAAGGTGGCGGCCGCGATGCCGGTCCCCATTTGCAGGAGTTCGATATCGCCTTCGATCGGCGCGCTCCACAGCTTGCGGCCGACGATGGAGACGACCGACAGGCAGACCATGCCGATGAAGATGACGCCGCCCGCAAGCGCGAAGCCCTTGCTCGCCGTCATCAGATGCCGGCTCAGTCCCGTAAGCGGGACCGCGACGGTCTCCCGCGGTGCTGACATGTTCCCTCCGG
>JARLIT010000365.1 GCA_031291575.1 Ancalomicrobiaceae bacterium | reverse complement strand
GACCGTCATGGCGGTCAGCGACAGGCCGGAGATGAGATAGCCGACCGCAGCGCCGGGTAGGATCGCATGTGCCATGGAATCGCCGATCAGCGACATGCGCCGAAGCATGAGGAACACGCCGACCGGCGCCGAACCGAGCGCCAGGGCAATCGCGCCGACAAGGGCGCGGCGCATGAACTCGAACTCGAAGAACGGCCCGATCGCCCAGTCATAGAGTGTGCCGATCATGCCGCCCCCCGCGCGCATTCGGACGCATCGCGATCGAAGGCCTCGACCATATGCCGGGCAGCGAGAAGATTTGCCGGCGTACAGACCTCGCGCGTCGGTCCCCACGCGACACATTCGCGCGCTAACAGCATGGTCTCGGGAAAGTGCCGGTTGACCGTCTCCAGATCGTGCAGCACGGTCAGGATAGTGCGTCCCTCGCCGTGCCAACGGTGGATGAGCGAGATCAGGTCGCTTGCGGTGCGCGTATCGATGGCGTTGAACGGTTCGTCCAGGAGGATCACGCGCGCATCCTGCAACAGCAGTCGGGCGAACAGCGTGCGCTGCATCTGCCCGCCCGACAGCGTGCCGATGCCGCGCCGCTCGAACCCCTCGAGCCCCACCGCCGCGATCGACGCCGCGACTTTCGCCTGCGCGTTCGGCCCGATGGTGCCAAAGGCGCCGACGTTCCGCCACAGGCCCATGGCGACGAAGTCGAAAAGATTGAGCGGGAACGAACGGTCGACGTCGGCGAGCTGCGGCAGATACGCGATATCGCGGCAATTGACCTGATCGAGCTTCACCCGGCCACCGATCGGCTTCAAGGCGCCGACGACGCCCTTCAGCAGCGTCGACTTGCCGGCGCCGTTCGGGCCGATGACCGCCAACAGCGAGCCGGCCTTTACCTCGCCGGTGAGGTGGTGCAACGCCGGATGCCGGTCGTAGCCGAGCGTCAGATCTTCGAAACGGATGGTCGGGGCGGTCGGCATTATGTCTCGGCCCAATAGACTGCGATCCAGACGAGCGCCGTCAACCCGACGGCGATAGCGAGCCGCGCCTTCAGCGACAGGCGCAACAGCGAGAAGGCCGGACCGACGGCCGCTGCGTGCGCGGCCCCGATCAGAGCGTCCGGTCCGACGCCGGCCCGGCGCCCGCTGCGGTGATGGTGACCGTGGTCGTGCTCTGCCACGTGGAGCGATCCCTGCCTTGCTGCTGCGGCCCGTCGCAGCGACCGGGCAAAGCCATCGTCATCGCGACTGATATGTTATAAGATAACGGTTGACGCCATGGCAAGCGGAAATCGCGTCCGACGCGCCGGGAGCACCCAAGTCAGCCGCAAGCCTCGCTCTCCAGGCTCCCAGCCGCCGTACGCCTGGGCAATGCCCGGATCCCGCAGCCAACCTCCCGCCCACGGTCCGCGACGCCGACGATTCCTGCCTGGCCGCGCGTCCCCTCCGAAAATTTTACCGTTTCCGCGCAGCTCCCCGGATTCCGCTTTCCCCCTCGCCTCGCTAGACTGGCCAAGCCGTCGAATGCGCCCAGACGACCGGATGTGGCGAGGATGGACGGGCGAAGTCTGCAGACGAGGAATGCCATGGCGGATCTATCGTCGTTTCCCATCACGGCCAAATGGCCGGCACGCTCCCCGGAGCGGATCCAGCTTTATTCGCTGCCAACCCCCAACGGCGTCAAAGTATCGATCTGCCTGGAGGAAATGGGGCTCGCCTATGAGCCGCACCGCATTTCGTTCGATGCCAACGACCAGTTCACCCCGGAATTTCTCTCGCTCAGTCCCAACAACAAGATTCCCGCCATCATCGATCCCGACGGCCCCGGCGGACGGCCGATCGGCCTGTTCGAATCAGGCGCCATCCTGCTCTACCTCGCCGAGAAGACCGGACAGTTCCTCCCCAAGGACGCGGCCGGCCGCTACGAGGCGCTCGAGTGGCTGATGTTCCAGATGTCCGGCATCGGGCCGATGTTCGGCCAGGTCGGATTCTTCCACAAATTTGCCGGCAAAGACTACGACGATAAGCGCCCGCTTTCGCGCTACGTCGGCGAATCCCGCCGCCTGCTCGGTGTCCTCAACCAACGTCTGGACTCCCGCACCTGGATCATGGGCGACGACTATTCGATCGTCGACATGGCGGTGTTTCCCTGGGTACGCAACCTCGTGGGCTTCTACGAAGCGCGCGACCTCGTCGAATTCAACGGCTTCACCCATGTGGCGCGCGCCCTCGAAGCCTTCCTCGAACGCCCCGCTGTCGCCCGGGGTCTGACCATTCCCGCCGAAACGCCGGCCGCCAAAGAGGTTTCCGCCAGCATGACGACTGTCCCGCACACTGCCAAGCTGCCGGAACCCGTTTCCCGCGAGGGCCGCGTCGCTCGCATCGAGCCACTCGACGCCGACCGCCATTGCGGCGACCTCTGGTCCGGTGGCCTCAGGGACGCCTCGATCTGGACCTACCTCGCCTACGGCCCGTTCTCGTCGGAAGGCCAGTTCCGTCAATGGCTGCAGACACGCGAACCGCTGCAGGATCCGATGTATTTCACCATCAGCGACCGCACGTCGGGCTCTGCCATGGGCTGCGCCGCGCTGATGGAGATCCGCCCGGAGATGGGCGTCATCGAAGTCGGTCACATCTTCTTCTCGCCCGCCCTGCAGCGCACCCCGGCAGCGACCGAGGCCATCTACCTCCTGATGCGCTACGTCTTCGAGGACCTCGGCAACCGCCGTTTCGAGTGGAAATGCGACAATGCCAACGAGCCGTCGAAGCGGGCCGCCGAGCGCTTCGGCTTCACCTTCGAGGGCGTGTTTCGCCAGCATATGATCGTCAAGGGCCGCAACCGCGATACCGCGTGGTTCTCCATCGTCGACAGCGAATGGCCGGCGCTGAAAAGCGCCTATGAACTCTGGCTCGCCGCCGACAATTTCGATGCCGACGGCAAGCAGAAGCAGCGCCTCGGGGCACTGACCGCCGAAGCGCTCGGGCGTCGGGTCTAAACCCCGACCAGACCCACCGTCGATCGGGCGCAGCGCGCCCTTTCGACGAGGGGGGCTGTGTGCCGAAGGCGCAGGAGACCGCGGCGCCTCCGCCGTTGGATGCACTGGCTGGTCACGTTCATCTGATCGACCGCGGCCTCGCGCTCCGTGCCGGCGACGCGTCGGCTGGCACGGCCGGCCCGGCTTCACGATCCGATAACGCAACGGCCCGAAACATGCGGCCTTTGCGACCAAAGACGGAGACCGGGCCCTTCGTGCCTCTACTTACCGGCATCGAATTCGCCACACTTTCGTGGCATAGCTGCTCATCCCCGCTTCCGACTGAAGATCGCGAATGGAATCCTTGCCGATGTCAGCCTTTCCCGTCGTCCTCGTCTCCGCCGACAACAAGTCGCTCGACCACGTCAACTGGCACATGACCCCGGCGCAATATGCCGAGGCCGTGCTTTACGGCGCGGGCGCCATGCCACTTCTGCTGCCACCGCTCGGCGGCTCCATCGATATCGATAGCGTGCTCGATCGCGTCGATGGAGTGCTGCTGTCCGGTGCCCGCTCTAACGTCCACCCCAGTCTCTATGGCGTGGAGCCGACGGTAAGCCACGAGCCCTATGACCTTGCCCGCGACGCCACCACGCTGCCGCTCATTCGGTTGGCGATCGAGCGCGGCGTTCCGCTCCTCGCCATCTGCCGCGGTTTCCAGGAATTGAACGTGGCGCTCGGCGGCACGCTGTTGACCGAACTCCACACCGTCGAAGGCCGCATCGACCACCGGTCGCCGGAAAGCAACAACCCGGACGAGCGCTACGGCCTCAGCCACGTCGTGCATATGGTCGAGGGTGGCCGCCTGCGCTGGATTCTCGGCGAAAGCGAGATCAAAGTGAACTCGCTGCACCGCCAGGGGCTCGATCTGCTCGCCCCCAATCTGACCGTCGAAGCCAATGCCGCCGATGGTACCGTCGAGGCTGTGAGCGTCGCCGATGCCAAGGGCTTCACCCTCGGCGTGCAGTGGCATCCGGAATATTGGGTGCGTTCGGACAGCTCGTCGGTCAAGCTGTTCTCCGCCTTCGGCGAGGCCGTCCGCGCCTATGCGGCCAAGAGTTCGTCCGTGGGCTGACGCGCCCATCGCTCCCGCAGGTGCGAACGACGGCCGTCGCCCGACCGGGGCGGCGGCTCAGCCTCCTCCGCCCGCCCCGCTCAGGCTCGCGCCAAGCAGCAACAGGCCGAAGACGAGCACCGCGATGGCCGCCAGAATTTCGGCGCCACGCACGAGTCTCGCCGCCAGCCTGCCATCAGCCCCGGCGAGGCCGACGGCCCGGTCCTTCGCCAAGACAGCCAGGCTGGCGAGCGCCGCCACCGTCGTGCCCGTACCGACCGCCATGGCGAACACCGATACGGCCCCGGCCAGAAACAGTTGCTGGCTGAAGGCGAACACCAGCACGATAATGGCGCCCGAACAGGGCCGTGCGCTCACCGCCGCGATCGCACCGAGCGCACGCCGCCAGTCGAACCGCCCTTCAAGCGCGGCCGCCTCGACGAAATCGCCGCAATCCGTGCACAGGAACGGTCCCGATGCCGGCCCGGCTAGGCCACCGCCGACTTGAAGCTGGCTGTGCACGCAATTGGCATCGTGCACATGCATTGTCGCCCCTTCCGCCGTCACCACCAGATGGGCGTGCGACCCGAACAGCCGAAACACCTTGGTGGCGACGAGCCAGGCTCCAAGCGCCGTAATCATGACGGCACTCGATATTTCCAGCCCCATTGTGGCGAAGGTCATCTCGCGCGCCGTGACGTCGAGGACGAAGCGGGCGATGCCGACGAAGACGATGGCCACCAGTCCCTGGCCGAGCGACGACACATAGGACAGCAGGATACCCCGCCTCAGGGTCTCGCGGTTGGCGATGAGGTAAGAGGATATCACCGCCTTGCCGTGGCCCGGACCGGCGGCGTGAAACACGCCATAGGCGATCGACAGGCCGACCAGGATCAGGCCGGCGTGCGGATCGCTGCGCAGGAGCTTCAGCGCCGACGTCAGCGACCTGTAGAATTCCGATTGCCGTTCAGCAATCCAGATGAAGACCGGGTTCGAGCCGATCGCCGCGCCGGCTTCCGGCGCGCCGACCCCGAACGGACCCGCACCCTGCGCGTGGGCAGAGGTCGCGGCCAGGACGATCAGCGCGGCGGCAAGGCCGATGCCGGCGACCGTTCCGAGGCGGCCTGGTCTCTTCATGAATACGTCCTCATGGGCATTTCACCGTGATGCGGTTGGCGAGGTCTTTGGTCATCTGCTGCAGATCCGGCGGCAAATCGCGTTCGGAGGCCGGTATCTGACTGAGGATCGCCGCCGAGGCGGCATCGGGCTCGCCCTTCGCCTGCACCTTGAGATCGCAGCCGGTCGGTCCGTCGACCAGCAAGGCCGGCTCGCTCTCGACCAGCGTGAAATCGACGAAATAGCCGGGATCGTAGACATCGAGGATCAGCGTCTGCTTCGATGCCTTCACCGGCTCCATTAGCGGCAGCGTGAAGAACAGCGTCAACAGCCCGCCATCCATCTGCAACCAATATTCGGTCGGGATCTTGAAGCCGAAGCGCTTTCCGGCGACGCGCAGATAGCTGAAGTAATCATAATCCTTCAGCGAATCGACATTGATCTTGGCAAGCGGTTGCAGCGCCTCGCGCGTCACCTTGCCATTGTCGTCGGTGGCGAGCCCCTGGGTGGCAAACGCCGAGAACGCCTCGTCGAAGCGCCAGACATGGCGGACAGCGGTCAACTTGCCGGCCTGATCGAACACCAATTCGGCGCGCGCGTCGACGAACACGTGCGGATGCGCCTCGGCCGGGCGCGGCGGCATTGCGAACGCGCCGACGACGGCGACAACGAGGCAAAGGCGGCGCCAGTTAGGCATGGGGACGATCTCGTTCAGCAGTGTTGACAGGAGGAGCCACGACCTTTGCGGCGGCACCGACCGCCGACCATGCACCGCCGTCCGCGACAGAATCAGCCGAAGATGGCGGAACGACGACGGCCGATCCGAGCCCAGGGTGACCGCCGCCCAACGGATTGCCGTCGCACGGCACGCGGCCCCCCGGCAGCTTGCCGTCGCTACTCCGTCCCGCACGGGTTGTAGTGGCGTTCGAACCACTGGGCCATGAAATCGACGAAGACGCGCACCTTCCCAGACAGGTGCCGCCGGTGCGGGTAGACCGCGTACATGCCGATCGACGTCTTGGAATACTCGTCGAGGACCATCGTCAACTCGCCGCGCTTCAAGGCGCCGACGCAGATGAACTCCGGCAGCCGTGTGAAGCCGACCCCGGCGACCGCCGCCTCGAGCGCCACCTGCGGGCTGTTGACCTCGATACGCGGCTTCACCGTGACGTTGAACCGCTCGCCCTCATGCACAAACGCCCAGGTCGCCCGCGTCCTCAAGTTGGTGTCGACGATCGTCGGCATCGCCACGAGATCCTGCGGCGTCTGCGGCACGCCGTTCGCCGCGATACAGGCCGGTGACGCGACGACCATTGTCCGGAACGACGACAGCCGCCGCGCGATCAGGCTGGAATCCGCCATATCGGTCAATCGGACCGCCACATCGAAGCCCTCTTCGACGAGATCGACGAAGCGGTCGTCGAGCCGGAGATCGAGCGAGATCTCCGGTTGCTGCCGGAGGAACTCCAAGATCACCGGTCCAAGCACCGTGTCGCCGAACGACCGCGGCGCCGAAACGCGCAGGAGCCCGCGCGGCTCCTTGTGCGTGTCACGCACGGCATCGGCCAGATCCTCGAGCCGCAGCAGAATCTCGCTCGCCTCGCGCAAATAGGCGGCGCCAACCTCGGTCAGCGACAACTGCCGCGTGGTCCGATTCAGCAGGCGCACTCCAAGTTCGTCTTCGAGATCGCGAACATATTTGGAAATCAGCGCCTTCGACTTCGACATACGCCGCGCCGCAGCCGAGAACCCACCGGCCTCCGCCACCTGAACGAATGCTTGCATGCGCGTGAACGTATCCATGGAGTCTGTCCTCGATTGTTCGCGATCTGGGAACGATCCGTCGCCGATGTCAACCGGTTCCGATGCCGTCCGCAATACGCCGCAATCCGGGCAAACCGACGTTAACCAACCCTGCCGGCGGCTTGTTTGCCGGCTCCGGGTCTGCCAAAAAAGTTCCGGACGATGCAAAATTCCGCTTGCAAGGCCCGGGGGATGCTCCTATCTCTCGCCTTGCCCAAATTCGCACGTGCCTGTGGCTGCGTGCCGGTTTGACGACTTCCAGGGACAAGAGGCCCGGAACACGTCAGGGCAAAACCGGCAGCCGGAGAGCGAAACCGGCGCACCTCGTATCTCATACGAGGGACGTGGCTTGAAGCAACGACGTAGAGGGCTTTTTTGGTCTCTGCCGGCTTTCCATCAGCCGGGGTTACTGAAGAGGCGTCTATATCTTGCCGGGCGTGCGGTTCGGGAGTTCCCGATCCAATCCATGGCACCCTGACGGGTCGTTGAGGCGTTCACACGCATCGACAGTTCGTCTCCGCGTTTGCACGAACGCGGACTCTGGCCGGCATGCCGGCTCTCGGTTGGTTCTTTCGACGTGAGACCGTCTCCAACGCGGTTGAAGCGTCGCCTGTGCCACCCGACGATCCTTCGACATTGGCCCCTTGCCAGCGCCGAAGGGCAGACTCGCTCCGGACTTCCGGTCAGCGAGGGTGACCGCTGAGCATGACAGATCGCGTGGCTGTGGCCGCGGAGGCGTCGTCTGCTCTTGTTTTGGCTTCAGGCGGAGACCGGTTCGGTCTCGCCGTTGCTTGGATACGGATTGGAGTAACCTGACATGACCGACCGCATCCGCGATTTCCTGCGCGACAACCGTCCCGATGGCCCCTGCCTGGTGGTCGATCTCAATGTTGTGCGCGGCAATTATCAGCGGTTCTGCCGTGCCATGCCCGACACCCGCATCTATTATGCCGTCAAGGCCAACCCGGCCCCGGAAGTGCTGAATGCGCTCGCCGAGCTCGGCTCGTCGTTCGATACGGCCTCGGTCGCCGAGATCCAGATGGTGCTGGCGACCGGCGCCACGCCCGAGCGCATTTCCTACGGCAACACCATCAAGAAGGAGCGCGATATCGCGCGCGCCTACGAACTCGGCATCCGCCTCTATGCGGTCGACTGCGTCGCCGAGGTGGAGAAGGTGGCCCGCGCCGCTCCCGGCTCGCAGGTGTTCTGCCGCATCCTGTCGGATGGGTCCGGCGCCGAGTGGCCGCTGTCGAGGAAGTTCGGCTGCGTGCCGGAGATGGCCCCGGAAGTGCTTGAGCATGCTCATCATCTCGGGCTTGTTGCCTACGGCGTGTCGTTCCATGTCGGATCGCAGCAGGTGAACACCGAGGCCTGGGACAGCGCACTTGCCTCCGCCGCCTGGATCTTCCGCCGGATGACCGACCGCGGCATCCAGCTGAAGATGGTCAACCTCGGTGGCGGCTTCCCGACCCGGTATCTGCGCCAGGTTCCGGAGGTGAATGCCTACGGCACATCGATCACCAATGCGGTCAGGGCCCACTTCGGCAACGATCTGCCGGAGACCATCATCGAGCCGGGCCGCGGCATGGTCGGCGACGCCGGCATCATCAAGGCCGAGGTCGTGCTCATTTCCAAGAAGAGCGAAGACGACCGAGTCCGATGGGTCTACCTCGATATCGGCAAGTTCGGCGGTCTCGCCGAAACCATGGACGAGGCCATCCGCTACCCGATCCTGACCGGACGGGACGAGGATGAGAAGGAACCCTGCGTGGTGGCCGGCCCGACCTGTGATTCGGTCGACGTCCTCTACGAGAAGACACCCTACGATCTGCCGATCAGTCTGGAGATCGGCGACGAAGTGCTGATCGAGGGAACGGGTGCCTACACCACGACCTATTCAGCTGTGGCCTTCAACGGCTTCGAGCCTTTGAGAGCCTATGTGATCTGACGCTCGGCGCGGGGGCAAAGACCGGCAACGGGGAACCGTTTCGGCCACCATTGCCAGCCGGCTCGGCAGACCTCCTGCCGCGAGCCTCAGACACGAGATCGATCCGGGCGGCAGCTCGCCCGGCTTTGGTTTCACCCCCTGACTGCAAGGGGAGCATCCGCTCATGTACCAGATCCGCCGGGAAGGCGCGGCCGAGGCCGTCGCCCGCGAAGCTCTGCTCGACCGCGCTTTCGGCCCGAACCGCCACCTGAAGACCTCTGCGCGCCTGCGGGCCGGTCGCCTGCCGGCGGATGGCCTGTCGCTCGTCGCCGAGGATGTCGCCTCGGGGCGCCTGCTCGCCACCGTCCGACTGTGGACCATGGCGCTCGGCAACGGGATCGACGGCGACGCGCGGCCGGCGTTGCTGCTTGGGCCGCTGGCGGTCGATCCGCAGGCCCAGGGCCGGGGCATCGGCGCCAGACTGATGCGCTTCTCTCTCGCCGAAGCCGCCTGCCGCGGCCACGGCAGCGTCATTCTCGTCGGCGACCCCGAATACTACGCGCGCTTCGGCTTCGAGGCGCGGCTCGTCGCCGACTTGGCGCTGCCCGGTCCGGTCGAAACGCGCCGCTTCCAGGGTTTCGAGCTCATCCCCGGCGCGCTTCAGGGAGCGGCTGGTCTCGTCCGGCCCACCGGCGCCATGGCGCCCGTCGTTCCCAGCCGTGCCGAGCCCGCGCTGGCGCTCGCCGGCTGAGGTCTGGCGCACCGCTTGCTTGCTCGGGCCTCGACCGACGGCACGTGTAGGGAAGGCGACGCACATGGATGGCAATGAGGCCAGGGCCCTTGCGGTACTCGAAGGCGCGCGGGCTGCGCGTTCCCGCCCCGAAGCCGCCGAGGCCGCCGTGCTGGAGGCGCTCGCGCTTGCCCCCGACGATCTCGACGTGCTGACCGGGGCGTACAAATTCTACTTCTACAACAATCGCCTGGCCGAAGCTCTGCCGCACGCACAGGCGATACTCGTCCTCGCCGCCCGCCGCCTGAACGTCGCTACCGATTGGCGTCAGGTGCATGCCGCGGATGCCGACTTCGCCACGTTCGACAAGCCGCCGCGG
>JARLIT010000072.1 GCA_031291575.1 Ancalomicrobiaceae bacterium | reverse complement strand
GCGGCAGCGGCGAATTTCGTCGCCGCGACGGCCAGATTGCCGCCGATCGCGGCAACGAGGACCGAGCGGGACGCCAAGAGCTTGGTCGGTCGGGACGCCATCAGATGACCTTCACAGCGGCCGCAACCCCATCATCTGCCGAACCGTTTGCCAACACGGACCAATTTTGCGATTGGCCAGACCGGCAGCGGCAGCCTCGGATTCTGCTCATGGCCCTATGGGGGAAGCCCGGATGCGGCGTTAGGATGGGTTCGTCAGACAGGAAAAGTTTACAGATTCAATGACTTGAGCGCGCCCTCATCGCTCGGATCGTTCTATCCGAACGGGACGCGCTCCGGCGAGGCGATGACAGACGTCCGGGTAGTTTCCGAAGCTGCCGCGATTGCCTCCGGCAAGCGTATGCACAGTCGGCAACACTGAACGGCACGCCGTGACGATGAGCTGAGTGGAACCGGCGCCCTTCATCGGGGCCGTCTGGCCGCCCACCGGAGCCGGAGGGAATTCGCCTCGTGGACGCCCCCTACAAGACGCTCGGTGTGGCCCGCGACGCCAGTCAAGACGTCATCCACCGCGCCTATCTCAGACTGGCCAAACAGCACCATCCCGATCTCAACCCGGGCAATTCGGCGGCCGAGGCACGGTTCAAGGCCATTTCGGCGGCCAACTCGCTGTTGTCGGACGTCGAGACCCGCGGCAAGTTCGATCGCGGCGAGATCGACGCATCCGGCCAGGAACGCCGGCCGCAGCCGAACTACCGCGACTTTGCCGACGCCGACACCGGCCGCCGCTACAGCCGCTCGGGGGCCAATCCGCGCGACTGGAGCGACGACAGCTTCGACGACATCTTTGGCTCGATGTTCCATGAATCCGATGGCGCCAGGCGCATGGGTGGGCAAGATCACCTGTTCTCCATCACCATCGACTTCCTCGAAGCGGTCAACGGCGCCACCAAACGATTGGGACTGCCGGACGGCGCCGACTTTGACGTCAAGATCCCGGCGGGGACCGATGACGGTCAGGTGCTCAGGTTGCGCGGCAAGGGCGGCGCTCCAGGCGATGCGCTGATCGAAGTCCATGTCGCGCCGCACGCCGTCTTCCATCGAGATGGACAGGACATTCGGCTCGACCTGCCGGTCAGTTTCGCCGAGGCGGTGCTGGGCGGGTCTGTGGAAGTGCCGACCCCGGCCGGCCCGGTCCGCATGAAGGTTCCGCCCCATTCCGACACCGCCACCAAGCTCAGACTGCGCGGGCGCGGTGTGCCGGCACACGGTGGCCGGTCCGCCGGCGATCTGATTGCCACGCTCAGGCTCGTCTTTGGTCCGACCGATGCAGCCTTGGAGGCGTTCTTGCGCGACTGGGCGCCGGACCATCCGAACAATCCGCGCCAGACGATGGAGGCCACCCTATGATCAGCATAGATCTCGTTGTCGACGCGACGGACGGTCTCAGTCGGCCGGACCTCGATCGTTGGATCGAAAACGACTGGATCCGGCCGGATCTGGACGACGGCATCTATGTGTTTCACGACATCGATGTCGCGCGCGTGCGGCTGATCCAGGAGTTGCGCGACGAACTGGGCGTCGGCGAGGAGGCGCTGCCGATCGTGCTGCTCCTCCTCGACCAGCTCTACGAGCTGCGCCGCCAGATGCGCCGATTGCAACCGAGATCGCACGGCGACAGCTTCGGGCCGTTTCCGACCGATACCCCGCCCATCGACCTGCGCGCCGTATCGCTCATGCCGAACGGCCGTTGCCCGGACTGCCAATGGCCGCATCGCGCCTAACCAACTGGTCGGTCGAGAACGTCTGCCAATGGTGTCGGACATCAGAGCGAGCGCCCGCGGCTGCACCACCGCGAAGTGACTTGGCGGCAGCGCCGCTGCCAGGAGAAACACTCGGTCGCGCAAGCTGCTCGCGCTGAAGTCGAGAAAACGTGTCGCCACCGCAGTGTGAAGAGCCGCCTGGCTATTTGGAAATTGCTGATATGATATCGAAATCACCAGTCATTGAAACCGATAGTCTCACCAAGAACTATGGCACCTTCTGCGCTACCGATCACATATCGTTGACCGTCACGGCTGGCGAGATCTTCGGCCTGATCGGTCCGAACGGAGCCGGCAAATCGACGTTGATCAAGATGCTGACGACGCTGCTGCCGCCGACCTCGGGCTCGGCGCGGGTTGCCGGCTTCGATCTGATCGGCGATGCCGCGCATGTTCGCGCGCACATCGGTTACGTGCCGCAGCTTCTCTCCTCCGATGGCGCGCTGACGGCCTATGAAAACCTGCTGATGTCTGCCCGCCTCTACGCGATCCCGCGTGCAATCCGGCAAGTGCGGATCGCGGCGGCTTTGAAAATGCTGGATCTGTCGGACGCAGCCGACAAGTTGGTGCAGAGCTACTCGGGCGGCATGATCCGGCGGCTGGAGATCGCGCAGTCGATGATCCATCAGCCCGCCGTGCTGTTCATGGATGAGCCGACGGTCGGCCTCGATCCCGTCGCGCGCCGCAATGTCTGGGCGCATATCCGCGATCTGCGCGACCGGCTTGGCACCACGATCCTGTTGACCACCCATTTGATGGACGAGGCCGAAGACCTCTGCGACCGCCTTGGCGTGCTCAATGCCGGCCGGCTGCAGAGCGTCGGCACGCCGCGCGAGCTCGAAGCCGCGGTCGGATCCGATGCGACCTTGGACGATGTGTTTGCCGCCATCACTGGGTCCGAACTCGAGACTGAAGGGGGCCGCCGAAATGTCCAGCATCATCGCGACAACCAGCACACCCCCGCCTGACATGGGTCATATGGGGCGTGTTGCGGCCTATCTCACCCAGATCCAGGCCGTCGCCGATACCGAAATCCGCAAGCTTCGCCATGATCCGGGCGAACTCTATACGCGGGCGTTGCAGCCGCTGATCTGGCTGTTGCTGTTCGGTGAGGTCATGGCCCAGGTGAAGGGTCTGAATTCGACCGGCGGTTCCTATCTGGAGTTCCTGGCGCCCGGCATCCTGGCGCAAAGCGTCTTGTTCGCCGCCATCTTCTATGGCATTGCAGCAATCTGGGAACGCGATCTCGGTGTTCTCCATCGCTACATGGTGAGCCCGGCGCCGCGCAGCACGCTGGTCCTCGGCAAGGCGATTTCGTCGGGCGTGCGCGGGTTGACGCAAGCGATCGTTGTCTATGCCTTGGCGTTCCTTCTTGGCATCAAGCTGTCGTTTTCGCCTGTCGACATTGTCGGTGTCGCCGGACTGATCTGCATCGGATCGGCGCTGTTTTCCACCTTTTCGCTGATCATCGCCTGCATCGTGAAGACGCGCGAACGCTTCATGGGCATCGGCCAGGTGCTGACTATGCCGATCTTCTTCGCCAGCAACGCCATCTATCCGATCGACATCATGCCGCGCTGGCTGCAGGTGATCTCCTCGCTGAACCCGCTGACCTACGAGGTCGACGGCCTGCGCTATCTGATGCTGGCCGACGGCACCACGAAATACGGCCTTTGGTTGGATTTCGGCGTGCTCTTCGCCGTCACCGCGGTCCTCGTCGCCATCGCCGCGCGCATGTATCCCCGGCTGACCCGGTAGGCCCGAAGCCCCTCGACCATCCGAATTAGGCCTGCCAGCCGGGCCGCGTTCCGGACGTTGGCGGACGGCGGCAAATCCCCACGCCTCCGTCTGCTTGAGTAGAATCCGAACCTCCATCATCGACGCTGCCACCGGCTACTCTGGCCAGGCATTGGGACCTGGGCTCGGGGTGAAGACGTTGTGATGGTGTTCGGATCTCTCTTCAGGCTAACCTGGTTGGCTGTATCAGGCACGCGCCGCGGCAGACCCGTCGCTGTCGTCGTTATCGGCCTTGCCGGCCTGTCGGCCTGTTCGGTCGGCCCGGACTATCTTGGCGCAGATCTCGCCGTACCCGGACATTTCACGGAGGCGGCGAGGACCAATGCGCCGCGCAGCGATCTCACACACTGGTGGAAGACGTTCCGCGATCCGCTCCTTGACCAACTCGTCAACGAGGCTGTTGCCGGCAATCTCGACATCGCGGCGGCGGCGGCGCGAATCCGCGAGGCGCGCGCAAGCCGCCGGGTGGCCGTCGGCGGGCTCATGCCGGGTGTGACCGGCGATGCGTCGGCGATCGAATCGAAGACGCCGGGGGAGCGTACCGGCCCGCCTTCATGGCTGTTCCAGGCTGGGCTCGATGCCTCCTGGGAGCTCGATCTGTTCGGCGGGCAGCGCCGCACCGTCGAAGCCGCAACACGCGGCGTCGAGGCGGCCGATGCGGATTTGCGCGCGACCTTGCTGACGCTGATCGGCGACGTCGCCACCAATTACATCGAGCTGCGCGGTACTCAGGCGCGCATCGCCTTGGCGCGCCGGACGGCAGCGTCGCAGCGCGAAACGGCGGCGCTGACCAAGTCCAAATTCGATGCCGGGTCCAGTTCCTCGCTCGACCTCGCGAATGCTAACGCGCTCGCCATCGCCACCGCGGCCGCCATCCCGCAACTCGAGCAGGCGCGCGCCCAGTCGATCCATCGGCTCGGTATCCTCGTAGGTCGAGAACCCGGCGCTCTGGTCGCCCGCCTTGATCGCCCCACCGCCGTACCCGCACCGCATGACAGGCTTCGCCCGGGGCTACCGGCGGATCTCCTGTCGCGGCGCCCCGATATCGCCAGAGCCGAACGCTTGCTCGCCCAAGCGACGGCGAAGATCGGCGTGGCCGACGCGGCACTCTATCCGAGCGTCAGTCTCACCGGATCGCTCGCGACATCCGCCTCCCGGATCGGCGATCTCGGCAAGCGATCGACCATCGGCTGGTCATGGGGGCCGACGCTGACGGTGCCGATCTTCGCCGGCGGGCAGTTGATCGCCGGCGTCGATGTCGCCGGCGCGCAACGCGACGAAGCGCGGCTGGCGCTGCAGTCGCTCGTCTTGACAGCGATGGAAGACGTGGAAAATTCACTCGTCGCCTTGTCGCAAGAGCGCGTCCGCGCCGGCCAGCTCGGCCAAGCCGCAGCCGCCTACCGGCAGGCCGCCAAACTCTCCAAGGACCTCTGGCAGGCCGGGACAGCCGCCTTCGTCGATGTGCTCGATGCCCAGCGCTCGCTGTATTCGGCGGACGACTCGCTGATCCAGAGCCGGGTGTCCATTGCGACCGATGCCGTCGCATTGGCCAAGGCGCTCGGCGGCGGCTGGGACGATCCCATCGTGGTCGACCGCCCCCTGATCGTCGACGTCAACACCGGCCCGCATCTGGTGGCTACCCAATGAACGCTCCTCTGATCACCCCGCCGACGATTGCCGTGAAGTCGGCGCCGAAACGTCTGTCGACCGGCGCGAAAGTCGCCATCGTCGTGCTCGTCGCCGCGGCCGGCGCGGGCGCCTGGGGCTGGTGGGACTACGCCAACCGCGATCCGCTCGCCGGGATCCTGACGGTGCAGGTGGAAAAGGCCGACGTCGAAGTCGACGTCATGGCGACGGGAACGCTGCGTCCAGTCAAGCTCGTCGCCGTCGGCGCCCAGGTGTCGGGCCGGTTGACATCGATGAAGGTCGCAGTCGGCCAGACCCTGAAGAAGGGAGATCTGGTCGCCGAGATCGACGACGTCAGTCAGCAGAACGCCTTGAAGACCGCCAATGCCGCGCTGGACAGTCTGCACGCCCAGTTGCAGGAGAAGCAGGCGACGCTGACCTACGCCACGGCCGCCTTGGCGCGCGAGGACATCACGCTGGCGCAGAAGGCGACATCGCGCGACGCCTACGAGACCGCGCAGACGACTGTGAAGACGACGCAATTCCAGATCGATGCGCTCAAGGCGCAGATCGTCGGCGCCGAGGTTGCCGTCGACACCGCCAACGTCAATCTCGCCTATACGCG
>JARLIT010000364.1 GCA_031291575.1 Ancalomicrobiaceae bacterium | reverse complement strand
CCTCGATGGTGCGCTCTATCCATTGCCGGAAGGGACAATCAGAGGTCTGATCCGTTTCGCCGCCGTCTCGATCTACACTGGCGGTGTGGCCTTTCACCTCTGGTTCGTCGTCTGGCTTGCCGTGTCGACGGCGATTTTCGTAGCTCTTCGCCGGGGCGGCCCGATCGTCCTGTGGTCGGGCGTCACGGCGCTGTTCCTGTTCGGATGCGCCCTCGGTCCCTACGGTGAGTTCACCGGCCTCAACCAGTACGTTGGTCCGCTCACGACGAATCCACAGGCCTATACCGCTCGCAACGGTCCCTTCTTTGGTCCGCTCTTTCTGGCGCTCGGATGCCTCTACGCCCGACGCGACGTCCGAGCATCTTGGGGATTGGTCATCGCCCTGACGACTGCAGGATGGGGGCTTCAGGTCGTTGAGGGCCTCGTCATCGCCTCCGGCTCGAGCCGGTTCGTGTCAATCGGGGACGTGCTGTTCGGCACCCCGATTTTCGCTACGGGCGTGTTCCTCGCCTTCCGCAACATGCCCGAGGGCCGCTTTGCCGAACAGATCGCGCGCCTCGGCCGTCTGTCGCTCGGCATGTATTGCGTCCATGTCCTGTTTACCTTCGCCTTCAACGCCATCTTCCCCCCTGAGGCCCGAGCGGTCACACCGATCTGGGTCTCCCTTGTCGGGGCCATGGCAGTCGTGGCCGCTTCAGCGCTGACGACCTTCGCCTTGGCTCGCGTGCCGCCGCTTCGCCGCTTGGTCTCCTGACGTCGCTTTGAACCCACCCGATCTTCGCACGAGTTTGGTGGAGAGGCCCGCGCCGACAACCGATCGCGAGGCACTACCGATCGCCGCGGCGCCCGGCTTCGGCGAGGTCGAGCGCCACCTCAGAACTCCTCTTGGCAGCTGAGGTCTGGCGCAAGCTCACTTGCTTTCGTCCGTGTCACGCTGCTTCGCAGTATTCGCTTTGGATCGCTGGAGCTTTAGCCACATCAAAGCCAGAAACCCCTTGAGCGAGCGGGCCCGATATAAGTCAAATAGCGGCTCGGCTTCAGCCCCGAATTTGAGTTTGTACCCCTCCTCGCCGACCGTGAAGTCGAACAGCTCCAGTTCGTCGGCTTGCGCCAATTTCAACATTTCGTCGACGAGGACGAGCCCGGGTGACCAGTTTTTCCAGGTGGGGTCGAAACCAATGGACAGGAGGTGGAACCCGTCGCCAGTGCGGGCCCCAAATCCGCCTGCGAGGAGGCGCCCGTCGAGCGTGAGATCGGCGACATAGGCGATATCAGTCTGCGATGCGAGGCGCCGCCAGAACGTCTCGATCCGTTCGACGTCGCCCTTACGGTTCATTTCGGCGAAGCGATCGCGACGCCACGACAGAAGCGCCTCGAGCACGTCGAGTGCCTCGTGCGCCTTTCGTTGGCGAAACACCAGAGCTCCCTTGTTCTGAAGCTTGCGCCGTTTGCGATCGAGCGAATGCCGCATCGACTGGTCGTAGCCATCGGCCAAGGCGCCGGCTGGCCTGGCCGACAGGCGGACGATGTGGGCGGAGTTTGCCGATCTCACGATGCCCGGCAGGTCCAACAGAGGGTTCTCGCGCCGGCCGATCCTGGTTGGCATGCGGATGAGCGCCAGCACATCGCAGGGTGGCAGCGCCGCCACGATCTTGGGCCAAAGAAGACGCACCATCGGCGCGGGCAGACAGACGTCGCTCGCCAAGACCGGGCCGTTGTAGTCCGACGCACCTCCGTCCCAACCGCGCAAGACGCGCACACCCGACCGGCGTTCGAATCCCAGCGGCAGGCGCAAGACAACGGCGCCCGTTGTCCTGTCGCGCACCTCGACAAGGAACACGTCGGGCACCGCCGCATCTGGAAAGCTGCAAGCCCACGACTCGAGCCAGGCACGGTGCTGGAACGGCGTAAACTGAGCCGCATCGATGTCGACGGCCAGCGCCTCCAAGCAAGCCTGCGTTCCGGCAAAAACTCTGACCTCAAACGTTGTGATGGCTTGGCTCGCCTCGCCACGGTCCACTGACACCGAATTCATGCTAACTCCGCACCGCAACACGCCATGTTTGATTTTCAGCCGTCGGAGATAAGCAAAGGTTAACCTTGGTACGGTTTGATGAATGGGATCCGGTCACTGAATCGCGACCACGCCGCTTGCCTGCCCCGCGGCGCGCCACCGTCGGTGTCGGGAGGAGCCGAACGGACGCCGAGAAGGCGAGATGATGTCCTTCCTACAACGCACGCAATCCGCCGCGCCCGATGATGCCCGCTCGACGGGAAGGCCCGGGCTGCTGCCCAGTCTGTTCCGGACCCTCAGGAGCAAAGTCCTGACGATCCTCGTGATCGCTCTGCCCATCACGACAGCGGTACTGATCGCATGGACTTTCTGGCCGATGAAATACACCGCCGTGGCTCTGGTCGCGCTCGATCCCCAGGCACCGCGCCTCATTGCGGATCAAGCCACGGCCGCCAACGGAGACTCTTCGAATGTCGTGAGCTACGCCGAAATTGCCACATCGGACGGTTTCCTGCTGCAACTCGCCAATCAGCTGAACCTGCTCACCGATCCCGAGTTCACCGGACCTGACCGCAATTCCGGCGATGCCCTCCTCGAATTGCGGCGCAATCTGAAAGTTGCCAAGCGCGGACTGTCCTATCTCATCGACGTTTCATTCTCCTCGAAAGCGCCGGAGAAGGCAGCGCTCATTGCCAATGCCGTCGCCGAAGAGATCGTCCATCGTCAGCAGGTACTGCGGCAGGCGGCCAACTCCGGCATTTCCGAGGCACTGCGATCGAGCCTTGACGAACAGCGCGCCACCCTTTTGGCATCGGAGAAGGCAGTCGCGGACTATCGTCAACAGAACAGGCTCCTCGATGTCTCTTCCGACGGTCGCGTCGGGCTCAAACGTCTCAACTCGTTGACAGACCAACTCGGCCCGTTGCGCTCCCGCCTTGAGGATTCGCGTGCGCGGCTTGACCAGTTGCGCAAGGCCAAAATGGACGAGAACGCGGATCCTTCGGTCTTTCGCTCAAGCCGCCTCAGTGACCTGCTCGCGCGTCTCGGGGATGAGAGGTGGCAGATGGCTCCGTTGGCGCAAACCTATGGACCTCGCCATCCAAGTGTTGTTGCGGCTCAGTCACGCATCAGCGCCCTGGAGACGGCAATTCGCACGGAACGGTCCCGCGTCATTGAGCAGGTCAGCGCCGAAGTCAACGTGCTGACCGAACAGAACGCCGCCTACGAAAAGGAGATCGCCAAGCGCACTGACGAAGTGCTGGCAGCTGACCAGAAGGAAGTCGTGCTTCAGGATCTCGTTCGTCAGGCTCAAGCCAATCGTCAGATCTACGAGCAGTTCCTTGCCCGCCAGAAGACGGCGCAGGCGCAGAGCGACCTGTCGCAGCCTGAGGCGGTTGTGATCTCTAGCGCCATCCCCCCGACGCGCTCGTCCAAGCTCGGGTTCACGACGACTGCCATCATTGGCCTCGTAGGTGGTCTCGGACTGGGCATCCTTTGGGCGCTCTTCGGAAGCCGTCCGCCGCCAGCGCCGCTGACTGGCGTCGCCGTGCGATCGCTGCGGCGGGTGTTGGGGCATTCTCGGCCCGCGTCGCCCACCATCCCACCGGGACCGGCGGATGGCCCGCCCAGCCCGAAGGACACCCCCAATTCGGAGCAGCCCTCGATCACCGAGCTTCGCCGATCGCTGAATACGCAGATCCCGGCCCCCCCCTCGAACGAAGCTCTCAGCATGCTCTATCGGCATGACGTTCCGTTAGTTGCCGACTTGACGATGAGCGATCCTGAAGCATCGAACACCTTGCTCAATGCGCTGGCCAAGACGCTTTGCCCGCTTCTGGAGTCCACGCCGGGCATGGTGTTGACGGTTGCCGGCGAAACCAGCGTGCCCGTCGCGCTGGTGGTGGCTTTGGCCAGCGCGGTAGAGTCGCACGGATATGCGGTGGCAATCCATGATGGGCTGGGGCTCGAGGAGCTGAGGATGCACTATGACCTCATCGTCGAGCCGCTGGTGACGCCCGACGCTGCCCCCCCTTTGGGCACCTATCCTGTCGCGCTACTTGCCGTCGAGGCGACGACGGAGCCGAACGACCGCCTTAGCGAGGCCCTGCGCGTCTGGCTCAGCGATCCAGATCGTCTGGTGATGGCAGCTTTCGTGCCGCATGCCGCAGCGGCCTGAAGCAGGAAAGCCATTCCTCATTGCACCCGGCCAATGTCACGGCGTCGCCACCGAAACGCCGGGGACGGGTGGCGCGCAAAGGCCGGGGATTTCCGGCGTCATCAATGCCGCGACGATCCAGTCGTTCCATCGTCCTGTGCGCTCATCCATGAGGGCAAAATCCGACGTAAGTTGCCAGTAGCTCCAGGACCAGCCGCGGGCCTCGGCCTCGCGGACCACATGGTTCAGGTAGCAGAAGCGTGGGGCCGCTTCGGCCTTTTCGTAGACCCCGAATTCGCCGAGATAGATCTCGCGGGTCTCGGCCCTGCTCCAGATTGAGATCGTGGCGAAATCCCGCCGGAGCCGGGCAATGTCATCGATCGCCCCCCAATCGACACCGACGGCATTGGTTAGGTGGGCCCAGGGTGCCCCTTGGTGGGTAAACTGGAACGGCTCGTAGTAGTGGACGTCGACCAGGATGTTGCGATCGCCCGCGGGGAGCTTCAAGCGCGCCAGTGCCGGAAGGAGTTCGCCCCCGACCGGCCCGATGATCACCTTGCGATTGGGATTGTGCTTGCGGATCGTGGCGAGTTCGCGCGCCAGAATCCGATTCCAAGCGATCGCATCGACGGCTCCGCCGGGCTCGTTCAGGATCTCGAAGCCGACCCGATCGTCGTAGCCGGAGAGACTATCAGCAAGCGCCGACCAGACTGCATGAAGTTTGGCCTCGCAGCTCTTCACCTCGCGTTGGCAGGCGATAAACTCGTGCACGTCGACAACGACCTTCAGATCCGCGCCAAGGGCGGCATCGATCACTCGGCGCAGCGTTCTGATCCACCGTTCTTGCAGCCGGCCGTCCGGCTCGACCCATTCAAATGGCAAGGCGTTGATGCGAACGTGATCGAAGCCGAGTCCGCGCAGCCGACCCAGGGTGGCAAAGGAAAACGAAGAACCGTCTCCGGGACGGAACATGCCGTCAGTCGAGAGAATGTTCACTCCGCGCCCGAAACTGCCCGATGCCCGCGCTGCAGCGGCGTCGAACACGACGATGAGGGCCGAGAGCAACAGTGCCAAAACCAATGCCGGTCGCCGGGACCAGCCTTGCCTTTGCAGAATGCTCAACAATTCGTCCCCCCCTCGATGTCTTCCAGACAGTCTCAGAACGTTTGCGTCAGCAGCAGTCGCAAGGCGGATAGATTGGTCTCAAGATAGCGCATGCCGAGGCGCTTGGGCTCCAGCGTCGCACGCCACATCCACTCCATCCCGATCTTTTGCAGGAACTTGGGTGCTCGGGGCCGCCTACCAGACAGGAAATCGAACAGGCCGCCTGAAGTCTTGATCACCCCGACATTGCACAGGCGATGGAGGTTGCGCAACGCAAACTCCTGCTCCTTCGGAACACCAAGGCCGACCCAAAGAATATCCGGCGCGAAGCTATTAACCGCCTCGACGATGCTAGCCTCTTCGCCATCGTCGAAATAGCCATGACGACCTGCAATCTCGGGGACGTCCGGATAGAGCTGCCTGAGATTGGCAACAGCCGCCGCGTTCACGTCCTCTGTGCCTCCCAGCAGGAAGGAACGCAATCCGAAGCGCGGAGCGATTGCCATGACATCATGAATGAGATCGGTTGTAGCCACGCGTTCGGGAAGTGGCCGACTTGTCAAAAGCTTTGACGCGAAGACCAGCGGCATGCCGTCAGCGTGGACGGCGTTCGCCGCCAGAAAGAGTTCGCGCACGCGCCGGTCCCGATCGCACATCGCGATCACCTGCCCGTTGGCGGAGGTCACGTAGTGCGGCGCCCCACCCTTTCCACGCCTGGCAACGGCTATCCGGCACATCGACAATGCCGCGCCAGCCCGGTCGGTGACCGCAATCGGCAGTCCTCCCACCGTGACGATGGGATAGGCGGTGTTGCCAATGCGCTCATGGATCAACGAAGCCAAGCAATCGCTCCTCACATTCGCCGCACGCAGCGCACTGCTTGCCGGCCACAGCTAAACGTCAATTGCCACCAAGATACGCCAGAATGGTTCCCTATCCCCTAATCACTGCGCACAATTCGGAGCGGCAAATGCCTGAAGATACGAATTATTCGCGAATTGCGGGCATAGTCAGACCGAATAGCGACTGGTATTGCACTGCCTCTGGCCAACGCACTACTGCAACCGGGGCAGACGGCGCTAATGTCTGAAGAGGAGAACGCGATAGTGGCAGTCGGCCACATGATCGGAGCGCCGGAGCAATCCGCAACACCGCGCCGGATCCTCCTTGTACAAACGCAGATGGAGAATGCCGGCGCCCAGGAGGTGTCGCGCCTGGTCGGAGCAGGCCGCCGAGTTGCGTACGGCCGGCCCCGGCTCGGCGGCATTCGCTCGACGCCATGATCGCGTCCTACGCCGACATCGTCGAGCGGGCGCCTACACCCGGAGCTAGCCGTTGAGAATCCTTCTCGTTGCCGATGCTGCCCGCCTTCGACCGTGGATCCGGGATTTCGCGGCGGACCTTACAGCGCAGCGCTTCGACGTTCGCCTTCGGCTCGTCACCGGCGATGTCCCCTCGCGTCTTCTGCGCCTCGTTATCGAGCTCGACCGTCTGTTGACGCGGCCAACAGCCACACCCGCATTCGACCAGGTGCAGGCGGCCGACATCGCCGTCCCCGCCGACGATCAATTTGCCCCGGACGCCATTGTCGATCTGACTGCCGATCCGAGTGAACCTGGAACAGGCGTGCCGGCGTTCGCACTGGCCTTCGACGGCGCACCCGGCGAAGACGCTCTCTTCGCAGCGCTCACTCGGCGCGGTGGCGCTACGTTGGAGGTGTACGAACCGCAGAACGGATCCATCGTCGAACGCGCGCGGCCTTCGCTCGAGCGCGCCAGCGGCGTGGTCGAAGCGGCATCCGCGATCGGGGCCAGGGCTGGGACCCTGCTCTTGGCGCGACTGGTCGCCCTGCGCGATGGGCGGATCAGGCAGCGCGAGACCGGCAGACAACTCGGCCGCGTCGAACCGGGTGGGCCGTCGCTCAAAGGCACCGCCTCCGCTCTCGCCCGATCGCTCGCGCGTCACGTCTATCATCTCGTCTGCCAGACGGCCCATTGGCGGATCGGCTGGCGTTTCCTGGACGGTCCCGGTTTGGCCGAGAGCGGCACCTTTGCCGGTCCGCCTTTCCGCTCCGTCCGCGATCCGGGGCTGCACTGGTACGCCGACCCCTTCATCCTCGAGTGGCAGGGGCAGACCCACGTTTTGGTCGAGGATTTCGACACCGGCCGCGGACAGGCGTGCATCTCCGCGCTGCAGTTCAGCGACGACGGACCGACCGGCGTCGTACGACCCGTGTTGCAAGAGCCCTGGCACCTGTCATTCCCATTTCCGATTGTCCACGATGGCGTGCTCTATATGGTTCCGGAGAGCACCGCGCGACGAGAGGTGACGCTCTATCGCTGCATCGCCTTTCCCGACCGTTGGGAGCCGGTCGCGACGCTCCTGTCCAACGTGTGTGCCTCAGACACGTCGATCATCCAGCGCGGCGAACGGTGGTGGATGTTTTCGACGATCGAAGACGGGCGCGGCGGCTGGTCGGACATGCTGGCGATCCATTCCGCCCCTACCCTGTTCGGGCCGTGGACACCACACCGCGATATCCCGCTGCTTGTGGACGTTGGCGCCGCGCGACCCGCGGGCCGGCCGTGGATGCGCGAAGGACGGCTGTTTCGCTCGGTGCAGGACTGCACGTCGATCTATGGTGGCGGCATCGACATCGTGGAGGTGACACGGCTTGACGACGAGGGCTACGAGCAGATCGTCCGCGCCAAGCTGCGCAGCGGCCCGGCCTGGCCGGGACGGCGGCTGCACACGCTCGACCGCGTTGGGCGGCTCGAAGTCATCGACGGCGTCGTCCCGCATGCGCACTGGCAGGTGATCAACGACCTGATCCGGCCCAGCTTCGAACCGGCGAGGCTTTCGTGAAACGGCCGAGGTTTGGTCAAATCCGCGAACACGCGTTCTTCGGTGCCCTGTTCTCGCTTGGCACCAAAGTCGGCGGATCGCTGTCGATGCTGGCGATGTTCGCCCTCGCCTCATTGACGCTCGATTTTGCCGCCTTCGGTCAACTGGTCATTATTTTCAACATCGTCTCGCTGGTGGCGGTCGCAGCGGTCTTGGGACAGGACACGCTGATCAAGCGGTCCTGGGGTGAATATGTCGAACGCGACCCGGAACTGGCGCGCGGTGCCATCGCCTTCGGGCTTGGCATGACCCTCGCAGGCATGGCGATCGGCACCTTGGGCTTCCTGATCTGGGAGGTGCTGATCGACGGGCGGCTCAGCGCGGCCGAACTCGTCGCGGTGTCCGCCTATCTATGCACCCAGACACTGCTGTTCTACGTGGCCGACGTGGCGCGCGTGGTGCTTGGCACACTCGAATCCGAGCCGCCGCGCGAACTGTTCTGGCGCTTGCCGTTGGTCGCAGTGCTCGGCGTGGCTTTGGTCTTGGAGACGCATGTCTCGATCCTGCTGTTCTTTGGCATTGCCGCGGTGGCGCAGTTCTTGACGATCGCCCATCTTGCCCGCCGCATCCTTGCCGGATTGCAGCATGCGGTGCGAACGGCGACGCCTCGCTTTCTGACCACAGAGTGGTTCCGGCGCAGCGTAACGATGACCACCGCCGCGGTGACGGAAGCCGCACACCAGTATTCCGACACCATCCTGATCGGCTATCTCCTCGGGCCGGGCTCGGCGGCGAACTACTTCGTTATCACCAGGATTGCCAATGTCTTTTCGATGCTGACGTCTGGCATCCATACATATTCCGTCTCAAGAATCTCCCATCTTGCCTATCTCGATCGCTTCGACGATCTGCGCAGATTAATGGCACAGATGTCGGTTCTCACTATAGGCGCGTCTGTTGCTCTGTTGGCTTTTATTGCAATCGCCGGAACATTCCTTCTTGGACTATTCGGCGCCCAATACTGTGATCTGTACGGTAAGCTATTTCTCATGAGCCTCGTCACTGGTGCAGTGGCAATGGCAGGCCCCGGCCCGATGCTGATGCTGATCATGGGGGCCGACGCCCTCTATCTGAAACTCGTTTTCGCGGCTCTGGTCGTGCGGATTGCTGCGCTGTCGATCCTGGCTCCGATCTGGGAAGTGCCCGGCGCCATCGCTGCGCTCGCGCTCGCGACCCTGCCGCTCGCCATATCGGTCAGCGTGATCTGCATTCGGCAATTTGGGGT
>JARLIT010000011.1 GCA_031291575.1 Ancalomicrobiaceae bacterium | reverse complement strand
GCCTTGAAAGCCAACGGCGTGGACACGATTTTCGGGCTTCCCGGACTTCAGCTCGATTTCGTCTTCGACGCGCTCTACGACGAGCGCGAGGCGATCCAGGTGATCCATACCCGGCACGAGCAGGCGACCGCCTATATGGCGTTCGGCTACGCCCAGGTGAGCGGCAAGATCGGAACCAGCCTCGTCGTTCCGGGCCCCGGCGTGCTCAATACCACCGGCGCGCTGTCGACGGCCTATGCCTGCAATGCGCCGGTGCTGTGCGTGACCGGACAGATCCCGTCGCGCTTCATCGAGGGGGGGCTCGGCTTCCTGCACGAGATCCCGCACCAGGCGACCGCCATGGCGTCGGTGACCAAATGGCAAGGGCGGATCGACCGGGTCGAAGATACGCCCACTGTCGTCGCCGATGCGGTCCGTTCGTTGAACAGCGGCCGGCGCCGGCCGGTGCTGGTGGAAATGCCCATCGACATCACCTCGGCCAGAGCGGCCGGACCGATTGCCGATATCGTCGCCGGGCGCGATCCCGATCCGGAGCCGGACAGTGACCGACTGGAGGCGGCGGCACGCCTGCTCGGGTCGGCGAAATCGCCGGCGATCTTCGTCGGCAGCGGCGTGTTCGGTGCCGAGGCGGAGCTCATCGATCTCGCCCGGATGCTGCAGGCTCCGGTCATCATGAGCGAACACGGCATGGGCGCCGTCGATATCCGCGATCCCCTGGCCCAGACGCTGCAGACCGGCAACGACCTGTGGCCCGACATCGACGTCGCGTTGGCGATCGGCACGCGCTTCTTTCATCCGATCGTGGAATGGGGGCGCGACGCCGACATCAAGCTCATCCGCGTCGACATCGATCCCGACCAGTCGATCGCCCACTGGCCGCCGGACGTCCACATCGTTGCCGATGCCAGACGCGCGCTGACCGAACTCGGTGATCGCGTGGCGCGCCACAATGGCAAGCGGGCGGATTGCGGCGTCGAACTCGCCGCACTCAAGCGGGCCAAGGAGGCGCATCTCGGCAATCTGCTTGCCCCGCAGCGCGACTATACGGCGGTCATCCGCCGGGCGCTGCCCGAGGACGGCATCATCTGTTTCGATGTGTCGCAACTGCACTTCTATTCGTGGTGGGGTTTCCCGGTCTACTCTCCGCGCACGGTCATCCAGCCCGGTTATCAGGGCACGCTCGGCTACGGCTATCCGACGGCGCTCGGCGCCAAGGTCGCCTATCCCGATCGCAAGGTGATCTATGTCGGCGGCGACGGCGGCTTCATGTTCAACTGCCAGGAACTCTCCACCGCAATGCATTTCGGCATCGGCGTAGTGGCCATCGTCTTCAACGACAATGCGTTCGGCAACGTCCGCCGCGGGCAGAAGGAGATGTTCGGCGGCCGGCTGATTTCGTCGGATCTGACCAACCCGGATTTCCGCCAGTTCGTCGGTGCGTTCGGCATGCGCTATGCCCGGGCCGACAGCCCGCAGTCGCTGGCGATCGCGCTCGAGGCGGCGCTGGCCGCCAACGAACCGGCCCTGATCGAGGTGGAAATCAGTGGCTTCCCCAATCCGTTCCCGCACATGTTCTTTCGGCGGACGAGAGGCGCCGCATGATGCCGGCCGACGTCTTTCAGGCCAGCACGCGCGGCCCGGCCGCGGTCTTCGCGGCCTTGCAGGCGAGGTTCGGCGACCGCGTCACCGGCAACGCGACAATCCGCGAGCAGCACGGCAACGCACTGTCGGAAGTGCCCAATCAACCGCCCGATCTGGTGGTGTTTCCAGAGAGCACCGAAGAGGTGGCCGAAATCGTCCGCTGCTGCCGGGCAGCCGGCGTCCCGATCATTCCCTTCGGCACGGGCACATCGTTCGAGGGACACGTGAATGCACCGTTCGGCGGCGTCTCCGTCGATCTGTCGCGCCTGAAGTCCATCCTTGCGGTGCATGACGTCGACCTGCAATGCGTGGTCGAGGCTGGCGTCACGCGCGAGGAGCTGAACCGGTCCCTTCGCGATCGCGGCCTGTTCTTCCCCATCGATCCCGGTGCCGATGCATCGCTCGGCGGCATGGCGGCGACGCGCGCGTCGGGCACCAATGCCGTCCGCTATGGCACGATGAAGGACAACGTCCTTGCCATGACCGTCGTGCTGGCAGATGGCCGTATCGCCCGCATCGGCGGGCGGGCGGGCAAGTCGGCGGCCGGCTACGATCTGGTCCGGCTGATGGTCGGGTCCGAAGGCACGCTCGGCATCATCACCGAGCTGACGTTGCGCCTTCATGGGTTGCCGGAACAGGTGGCCGCCGGCATCTGCGCCTTTCCCACCGTCAAGGCGGCCTGCGATACCGTGATCTCGACCATCCAGCTGGGAATCCCGATTGCCCGCATCGAGTTGCTCGACGAGGTGCAGGTGCGGGCCTGCAACGCCTATTCTGCCCTTGACCTGCCCGAGCAGCCGCTCCTCTGCGTGGAGTTTCATGGCTCGCCGGTTGGCGTGGGCGACCAGATCGAGCGATTTGCCGAGATCGCCGGCGAGTATGGCGGCGGCGAGCTGCAATGGGCGGTCGAACCGGAACGCCGCTCGGCGCTGTGGCGCGCCCGCCACAACGCCTATTGGGCGGCGCGTGGTCTTCGTCCCGGCACCAAAGGCATCTCGACCGACGTCTGCGTTCCCATCTCGCAGTTGGCCGCCTGCGTCGTTGCAACCAAGGAGGATGCGGCACGGTCTGGGATCATCGCGCCGATCGTCGGCCATGTCGGCGATGGCAATTTCCATTGCCTGCCGCTGATCGACCAGGGCGATCCCGCCGAGGTCGCCAATGGCCGCGCCTTCGTCGACCGGCTGGTCCGGCGCGCCCTGGCGTTCGGTGGCACCACGACCGGCGAACACGGCATCGGACAGTCGAACATGAAATACCTCGAAGTCGAATTCGAAGAACCGGCGCTCGACATGATGCGGGCAGTGAAACGGGCACTCGATCCGGATAATCTGATGAACCCCGGCAAGATCGTGCGGTTGTCCGCGCCGATGCTGTGACAGGGGCGAGGGAGGATCCGACGGCGTGGGCCGGCCAGCCCACGTTGTCTCAGATAGGACGATCGACATGAACTTTGTCAGCAAGCGCCCGGACGAGCTGCGTGCCTTCGCCGGAGCAATCCTGGCGGCGGCCGGTAGTGCGCCTGAGGAGGCGGCCATCGTGGCTGACCATCTGGTGGAGGCCAATCTGACCGGGCATGACAGCCACGGCGTCGGCCTGTTGCCGATGTATGTGCAGGACCGGCTCGACGGCAAGGTCAGGGCCAACGGCCACGCCGAACTGATCAAGCAGGATGGGCCGATCGCCATCTTCGATGCCGATATGGCGTTCGGGCATGTGGTGGCGCGCGAGGTGACCGATTGGGGCATCGCGCAGGCCAAGGCCACCGGACTGACCATGATCGGGCTGCGCAACGCCTATCACGTCGCCCGGCTCGGCTCCTACGCCGAACAGGCCTTCGAGGCGGGACTGGTGTCGATCCTGTTCGTCAATGTGGTGTTCGGTGCACCGCGCGTGGCGCCGTTCGGCGGCGCCGATGGCCGGCTGCATACCAACCCGATCTGCATCGGCGTGCCCGGGTCGGACAGCCATCTGCCGTTTCTATTGGATTTTGCCACCAGCCGCATCGCCATCGGCAAGGTGCGTGTCGCCTTCGAGGAAGGCCGGATGTTGCCCGACGGAGTATTGCTCGATGGTCATGGCCGGCCGGCGAACGATCCCGGGGTGCTGTTCAGCGCACCGTTCGGCGCCATCCTGCCGTTCGGCGAACACAAGGGCTACGGCCTCGCGGTCGCCTGCGAACTACTGGCGGGCGCCTTGACCGGCGGCGTGGTCAATCGCAGCGCCAATCCCGGAAACAGGGCGCTGACCAACAGTGTGCTGGCGATCTTCGTCGATCCCTCACGGTTCGGCGAGCTGCCGGTGTTCCATGCCACCGTCACCGACATCATCGCTCATCTGAAGGCCGCACCGGCTCTGGCCGGGGGCTCTGGCGTGCTGATTGCCGGCGATCCGGAACGCCAATCGCGCGCCAGGCGCAGTGCCGACGGCATTCCGATGGGGCAGACGACTTGGGAGCAGATCTGCACCGCCGGCGCGCGCGTCGGTGTCGACACCGCGCCCTGATCGAGTCCGGATCGACCACGATGTCCTAACGCGCGCCGAAAGCGATTGCCGCGCGAGAGCTGTTGCGTGCCTTCATTTGAGGGGAAGCCCACCCATGCCCAAGTTCGCAGCCAATCTGACGATGCTCTACGGCGAGCACTCATTTCTCGATCGCTTCGCCGCTGCCGCAGCCGACGGGTTCCGGGCGGTCGAATATCTGTTTCCCTATGGGTTTGCGGCCTCGGACCTCGCCGACCGCCTGGCAGAGTTCAGCCTCACCCAGGTGCTGCACAATCTGCCGGCCGGAAACTGGGACGCGGGAGAGCGCGGCATCGCCGTTCTGCCCGACCGGGTCGGCGAGTTCCAGGATGGCGTCGGCACGGCCATCGACTACGCCCGGGCGTTGAACTGTCCGCGGCTGAACTGTCTTGTCGGCAAAACGCCAGACGGCATTGCTGCCAGCACCGTCGAGCGCACGCTCATCGACAATCTCGCCTTTGCTGCCGAGACGCTCGGCGCCGCCGGCATCCGGCTACTGGTCGAGCCGATCAATACGCGCGACATCCCCGGCTTCCATCTGGGCACCACGCGACAGGCGGAAGCGCTGCTTGAGGCGGTCGGCTCGGACAACCTACTGATTCAATACGATATCTACCACATGCAGATCATGCAGGGCGATCTCGTGCCGACGCTCCGGCGGCTCGCGCCGAAGATCGGGCATATCCAGATCGCCGATACGCCTGGGCGCAACGAGCCCGGCACCGGAGAGATCAACTACAAGTTCGTCTTCGACCAGATCGACCGGCTCGGTTATCGCGGCTGGGTCGGCTGCGAATATAGGCCACTCGGGTCCACCAGCGATGGGCTTGGCTGGATGCGGCAGACCGCCTGAGCCCGCCGGACGGGCCGGGTCCACCGGTCGCCGCCACTGCCCGCGATCATCAAGTACCTGGAAGGGATGCGCCATGAAAGTTGGATTTATCGGCCTCGGCATCATGGGACGACCGATGGTCGAGCACCTGCTCGACGCCGGCCACGACGTCCATGTTGCCGACCACAAGGCGCCGCCTGCCCATCTGGTCGACAAGGGCGCCAAGGCTTGCCGCAGCGGGCGCGAGGTGGCGGAATGCGCCGATGTCATCCTCATGATGGTGCCGGATACGCCTGATGTCGCGGCGGTGCTGTTCGGGCCGGACGGTGTCGCCGAGGGGCTGACGCCGGGCAAGATCGTCGTCGACATGAGCTCCATTTCGCCGATCGAGACCAAGGTGTTCGCCACCCGGATCAACCAGTTCGGCTGCGCCTATCTCGATGCGCCGGTGTCGGGCGGCGAGGTCGGTGCCAAAGCCGGCACGCTGACCATCATGGTGGGGGGGCCGGAGGCGGCCTTCGAGGTGGTCAAGCCGCTGTTTGCTACGATGGGCAACAATATCACACTCGTCGGCGGCAACGGTGACGGCCAGACGACCAAGGTTGCCAACCAGATCATCGTCGCGCTCACCATCGAAGCGGTCGGCGAGGCGCTGCTGTTCGCCTCGAAGGCAGGGGCCGATCCGGCCAAGGTGCGGCAGGCCCTGATGGGCGGCTTCGCCGCGTCGCGCGTGCTCGAAGTGCATGGCACGCGCATGATCGAACGCCGCTTCGAGCCCGGCTTCCGCATCGAGCTGCACCAGAAGGATCTGGGTCTGGCCATGAGCGGGGCCAGAGCGCTCGGCGTGTCGCTGCCCAATACCGCCTCCTGTCTGGAGCTGTTCAACGCCTGTGTCGCCAATGGCGGCAAGCGCTGGGACCACTCGGCCATGGTGCGCGCCTTGGAAATCCTGGCCGCCCATGAGATCGGCGACGATCAGCCGGCGCCGCTGGTCCGTTCCTGAGAGGCGTGACATGAGCGACCGTGCGCAGATCCTCACCTCGTTCGTGCCCGTCGCGACGGACAGTCATTTCCCTATCCAGAACCTGCCGTACGGCGTGTTTTCGCGCCCGGGCGAGCCGCGCCGCGTCGGCGTGGCGATCGGTGACCGGATCCTCGATCTGGCCGTGCTCGGACAAGCCGGATTGCTGGGAGCCCACGTTGCGACGGTGTTTGCCGAGCCGACCGTCAATGCCTTCATGCAGCTGGGTCCGGACTGCTGGCGGGCGGTGCGCCGCCACATCACCGAGGTCCTGGGTGCCGACTGCCCGGTGCTGCGCGACGATGCGGAGCTGCGCGCCCGTGCGCTCATCCCAATGGCGGCGGCGACGTTGCATTTGCCGGCGGCAATCGGCGACTATACCGACTTCTATTCGTCGCGTCATCACGCCAGCAATGTCGGGGCGATGTTCCGCGATCCGGCCAAGGCATTGCTGCCGAACTGGCTGCACTTGCCGGTCGGCTACAATGGGCGGGCCAGCTCGGTCGTCGTCGATGGCACGCCGGTCCGGCGCCCGAACGGACAGATGAAGCATCCTGATCGCGCCATGCCGGATTTCGGTCCCACCCGCAAGCTCGACTTCGAGCTGGAACTGGCCTTCCTGGTCGGCTGCGGCAATGAGCTCGGTGAGCCGATCCCGATTTCCCAGGCCGAGTGCCATATCTTCGGCTTCGTGCTGATGAACGACTGGAGCGCGCGCGACATCCAGCAATGGGAGTATGCTCCGCTCGGCCCCTTCAACAGCAAGAGCTTCGCCACGACCATCTCGCCGTGGATTGTGCCGCTCGAGGCGCTCGAGCCGTTCCGAGTCGACGGGCCGGTTCAGTCGCCGGAGCCGCTGCCGTATTTGCGGCAATCGGGGCCGGCGGCCTTCAATATCGAGCTGGAGGCCTGGCTTCACCCCGACGGCGCGGAGCGGGCCACCCGCCTCACCCGCACCAACGCCCGGCATCTCTATTGGAGTTCGGCCCAGCAACTGGCGCATCACACGGTGTCGGGATGCAATGTCTCGCTGGGCGACCTGATGGGCTCCGGTACCATCAGTGGGCCGACGCGGGATGCCTGCGGCAGCCTGCTGGAAATCAGCCTTGATGGTCGGGAGCCTGTCACGCTCGCCGATGGCGCCTCGCGGACCTTCATCGCGGATGGCGACGAGGTGATCCTCACCGGCTGGGTGGAGGGCGACGGCTATCGCGTCGGCTTCGGCCAGGCCGCAGGGAAGGTGCTGCCGGCCCTCCCCATGGCGACCTAACCCGGTTCATCGCGCGGTGCGCAGCGTCACCGTCTTCAGATCCGTGTATTTTTCGAGCGCGTGCAGCGATCGATCGCGACCGAAGCCGGATTGCTTGAAGCCGCCGAACGGCAGTTCCACTACCGGTCCGGTGCCGCCGTTGACGGCGATGTTGCCGGCGACGAGCCGCTTCGACGCATAGAGGACGGTATCGAGATGGCTCGACCAGATCGATGCGCCGAGGCCGTAGCGGGTGCTGTTGGCCAGTGCGATCGCTTCGTCGACCGTGTCGAATTCCATGACCGCCAGTACCGGACCGAACACTTCCTCCTGCGCCAGCGATCCCTTGGGGTCGACGTCGGTGGCGACGCTCGGCGCCAGATAGGTGCCGGCCTGCGGCACCTCGGCCTTGCGCCCGTCGAGCGCCAGACGGGCGCCTTCGCGGGTCGCCCGTTCGATGCGGCCAAGAATCATCGAGCGTTGGCTCTCGTTGATGATCGGCCCGAGATCCGACGTCAGGTCCAGGGGATCGCCGACCTTGAGGCTCCTGGCCTTCGTCACCACTGCCTCGACAAAGGCCTCGCGAATGGGCTTCTGCACCAGAAGCCGCGTCGGTGCCTCGCAGACCTGACCCTGATTGCCGAACATGAAGCGCACCGAAACCTCGGCCGCCGCCTCCAGATCCGGCGCATCCGCCATGACGATGTTGGCGCTCTTGCCGCCGAGCTCCAGGCTGACCCGCTTGAGGTTCGATGCCGCCGCCGCGCTCATGATGTGGCGGCCGACCTCGCCCGAGCCGGTGAAGGTGATGGCGTCCACGTCCATATGCGCGGCCAGCGCCGCACCGGCCTTGCCGTCGCCGGTGACCACCTGCAGCACGCCTTCGGGCAACCCGGCCTCGAGCCCGAGTTCGGCGATGCGCATGATGACCAGCGAGGCATCCTCCGCCGGCTTGACGATGACGCTGTTGCCGGTGGCGAGCGCCGGGCCGAGCTTCCACGCACCGATCATGGCCGGCGCGTTCCACGGCAGGATGGCGCCGACAATGCCGAGCGGCGCGCGGAACACCAGCGAGGTCACATTATCCTCGAGCTGCACCATCTCGTCGTAGAGCTTGTCTGCCGTCTCGGCGTACCAGCTGAGCGCGTCGATGGCGAAGGCAACCTCGAAGCCCTCCGCCATGCCGACGGGCATGCCCATGTCGCGGCTCTGCAGTACCGCCAGCGGCAGATGCTCGGCCGCGACCAGCTCCGCCCATTTGACCAGAATGCGCTTGCGCTGTTTCGGCGCCATGCCCTGCCAGTGTCGGGCTTCGAAGACCCGGCGCGCCGCGGCGACCGCACGGTCGACATCGGCGGCGTCGCAGTCGGGGATTTCCGCAATCGTGCGGCCGTCGATCGGCGACGTCACCGCGCGGGTCGCCCCCGACTGCGCCGACGACAGACCGGAGCCGATGATGGCCTGCGTGGTCGGCGGAGCGAGGTGGCTGAGGCGGCGG
>JARLIT010000363.1 GCA_031291575.1 Ancalomicrobiaceae bacterium | reverse complement strand
CTATCGAGACGGGTGACCACGTCGCAGTCCTCACAGACGGGTAAATTCGAGGCCCGTCATATCAACGGATGTCGCTCGGGCGCAATGCGGACTGTTGGCGGGGACGGCCGGCGTCGTTGCAAGCCAGCGATCGCCAGACGGCAACCCTACTCCCCGTGCGCGGGCTTCTTCGCCGTCGCCCAGGCGGCGCCGAGGTCGGTCAATTGTGCCTCGACGCACTCGACCGTCGCCCGCAAGGTGCCACCGCCGGCAAAGGCGAATTCGACGACCCCCGACGGCTCCTCGCCCGGCTCGAACACAACGGCGAGGAGTTCCAGCACCGCGCCGACATCGTCGAGGGCCAAGCCTTTCGACTGCACCGAGACGACCCGGTCGAAGTGCAGCGCCGACCGCCGCCGCTCGAACGGACCGGAGCCGGCGGCGGCCTCCTCCCAGACAAAGCGGTTGAGCGCCAGGACCAGCCGCTTCTCTCGCCTCAGCCAGCGGATTTCGCCGATCTTGACGACGGCATCCTGCACGCAGCTCGACAGGACGGCGAGATCCTCGCCGTCGAGTGCCATCAGTTTCAGCCCCTCGGACACAATTCAGCGCGCCCCCTCGCCGGCCAGCCGCTCGATCTCGGCACCGCAGCGCGACAGCTTCTCTTCCAGCCGCTCGAAGCCGCGATCGAGATGGTAGACGCGCGAGACTGTCGTCTCACCTTCCGCCGCGAGCCCCGCGATGACCAGCGACACCGAAGCGCGCAAGTCCGTCGCCATCACCGGTGCGCCGAGCAGCCGCTCGACGCCTTCGACCGTCGCCACCTGTCCATCGTGATGGATCCGGGCTCCGAGCCGCGACAGCTCCGCGATATGCATGAAGCGGTTTTCGAAGATCGTCTCGGTGATCTTCGAGGTGCCGCCGGCCTTGGTCATCAGCGCCATGAACTGCGCCTGCAGGTCGGTCGGAAAGCCGGGGAAGGGCTCTGTCGTCACGTCGACCGGGCGAAGCCCGTTGCCGTTGCGGTAGACTTTGATGCCGCCTTGAACCGGCGTGATCACCACACCGGCTTCGACCAGCGTGTCGAGCGCGGTTTCCAGGAGATCGGCCGAGGTGCCCTCGAGCGTCACCTCGCCGCCGGTCATCGCCACAGCCATCGCATAGGTTCCGGTCTCGATGCGGTCGGGCAGAACCCGGTGGGTGGCGCCGTGCAGCCGTCCAACGCCCTCGATGCGGATTTCGGACGTGCCGGCGCCCTCGATCTTGGCACCCATGGCGACGAGGCAGCGGGCAAGGTCGACGACCTCGGGCTCGCGCGCGGCATTGACGATGACGGTCTCGCCCTTCGCCAGCGTCGCCGCCATCATCACCGTGTGCGTGGCGCCGACCGAGACGCGCGGGAATACCACACGATTGCCGATGAGGCCCTTAGGCGCCTTGGCGACGACGTAGCCTCGTTCGATCTCGATCTCGGCGCCGAGCTGCTGCAGTCCCATGATGAAGAAGTCGACCGGGCGCGTGCCGATGGCGCAGCCGCCCGGCAACGAGATGACCGCCTCGCCCATGCGGGCGAGAATCGGCCCGATCACCCAGAAACTCGCCCGCATCTGGCTGACGAGGTCATAGGGAGCACGCGTGTCGACGATCGTCTCGGCGTGGAAATGGATGGTCTGGCCGGTGAGATGATCCTCACCGGCTCGTTTGCCGTTGAGCGAATAATCGACGCCGTGATTGGAAATAATCCGCTGCAACAGTGCCACGTCCCTGAGCCGCGGCACGTTCTCGAGCGTCAGAACTTCGTCCGTCAGCAGCGAGGCGATCATCAGCGGCAGCGCCGCATTCTTCGCCCCGGAGATTGGAATGCTGCCGTTGAGCTGGTTGCCACCGACGATGCGGATCTTGTCCATGGATTGGCTCGTTCCTCGAAGTGTCGCGCCGGGCCGCGCCTGGTCGAAAGGCCAGCGCTCAGGCCCCGCATGTTGGGGTCTTCTGTATCAGTCGGACTGTGGCGACGACAAGGCAAGGTTAGGCGCCTATCAGGACGGCGACGCTTACGGCCTTCCTGCGCCCGCCGGCCCTCCCCGCGTCCGCGCCGCTTGCTTGCGCCGCTTCAGGTTGGATCTGAGCGCCTCGGCCAGTCTCTCCGCCCGGATCTCCTTGTCCGTCTTCGGCTTTTCCGTCCGCGGCACAGAGGTCGCTGCATCGGCGCCCTGCGGCTCGGTTACGGGTTCGTCGGTCATGCCACCCAAGTCCGTTCCATCAAGACCGCCTGCGCACGTCAGCGGCCCCGATGCCGGCGACGCGCAGCGACGGATGCCGGCATTTCCCGGTCTGTGATCATCCCCCGAGTATAGGGGCGAATCACCCTGGCCGTCAGCCGAATTCGGTCGCCCGCAGCCCCGCCTCGATGCGCGCGGCCTTTCGCCGCGCACCCGGCCGAAGCGCCGCCCCCCTGCCCGATGCGAGACGCATCTGCAATGCCGCCGATGGACAAACTCGTGCGGTGAGGACATGCAGGACGGATCTTGCGAGCGCTTGTGGCAACGGCTCCTCTGATGCCGCCGGACCGGCGACCGGGGAGAATGGGCAAACAGGACGGAGG
>JARLIT010000071.1 GCA_031291575.1 Ancalomicrobiaceae bacterium | reverse complement strand
CGAGGACTGTATGACGCGCCAATTGATCTCCACCGGCTCGCCGTTCGAGAAGGTCGCCGGCTATTCCCGCGCTGTCGCGGACGGTGATTGGGCCTGGGTATCGGGTACCACCGGCTACGACTATGCCGCCATGAAGATGCCGGAGGCGGTCGAGGATCAGACGGCCAACGCCATGGCGACGATCAAGAAGGCTCTCAATGACGCCGGCTTCGATCTCGCCGACGTCGTACGCGCGGTCTACTACGTCACCGATGCCGCCTACATGGACGTCGTGTTTCCGATCGTCGGCCGGTATTTCGCCGATGTTCGGCCGGCGGCGACGATGATTGTCTGTGGTCTCGTCAAGCCGGAGATGAAGATTGAGATCGAGGTCACGGCCAAGCGCCGCTGACGACGTCACGGCTTCGGCACGGCGGGAGGATGGGATGACGACGACGATCTACCACAACCCCAAGTGTGCTACTTCGCGCAAGGTACTGGCGCTCATCCGCCTCCACGGAGTGGAACCTGAAGTCGTCGACTATCAGAAGACACCTTTGTCGCGCGACCAACTGGTCGCGCTCCTCGGCCGATTGCAGGCGCGCCCGCGCGATATTCTGCGCCTTAAGGGAACCCCCTACGCCGAACTCGGCCTGGATGATCCAGGCCTCGGCGACGACCGGCTGATCGACGCGATGGTCAGTCATCCGATCCTGCTCGAACGGCCGATCGTCATTGCCGACAAGGGCGCCGCTCTCTGCCGTCCGCCCGAGAAGGTGCTGGAATTATTGCCGTAAAGTGATCTCTGCCGGTGCGTCGGTGCCGCCCGGACGGGCGTGCCCTACGCGCTGCTCGGCCCCGGCGCGGGCAAGCGAGGCCAGCTGCGCAGGTCGCTCGACACAGTGATCGGGCGCGCCTTTCCCAGACAAACGATGCACGTAAGGCATGTGCCGGCAGACGATAGCCGAGCCCGTGAGCGGGGCTTTTGCGCGCTGCCGGCGCAGCCCGCGGTGGTCGGTCTATCACGGTGTTCAAAACGCTGAACGCCACGATGTCGCCTGGCAAGCATCTCTCCTAATGTAACCTAAGGACGAGTACGAGCATTAACGTTTTCATTCAATATCGGCGACGCCAATTGCCAATTCTGTCACTCTGTCGTCAATATTCGGTGCTCAGTTGCGCCGTCTTCCGGGTACGGTGACCTGCGTAGACAGCCGCAAGAGTGTTTCTCTGCCGTGGCAATAGTGCTAGTGAGGGCCCGCGGTGACGGACCTCTGTCGGCATCGTGCCCCGCGTATTGGGGCCCAGTTTAGTCAGGAGTACGAAGTGGACAGTTTCTGCGAAGCGGAGCGTGCCACGTTGGATAACGAAGCGGCCGTCAGAGCGGCGGTCGATTGGGCACTCGACAACAGCGATTCAACGGCGGAAGCTTGGCGCCTGCTGACGTCATCCTACCGCGTCGATCTCGATCTGCTTGCGGTGGTTCTGGCGCGCAGGGTCGCGGTGAGCTGAGCGCATCGAGCCCGGCCGCGCAGTCATCGATCTGAACGCGCCCGACAGCGGGACGCGTCAGGAGTTCAACCGACGGGCCAGCATATCGAGGTCGACGGCATAGTATTGCACGAGCAATGTGCACAGTTCCGACTTCGATTTGGCATAGCGGCGCAGCCAGGCGAGGGCAGCGTCGATTTCTTCGTAAGTGTAGAGGGTTGGCCGATGGATGATGACGTCTTCCGTCATGGCTCTGCCTGTGCAGGTCGTCCGAAGCGTGCGTTCTGATCGAACCGGGCAGCGGCGCTACCGCGCCATGCGGCGGGGAGACCGGCGGGCCCGGCACGGGCTGCATACCCCAGGGCACATCCGGATCGGACAGAGGTGTCCGCAAATCCGGGAAATCCCCTAGTTCCAACACCTTGGCGAGTTCTGATCGGCCGGATCGGATCGATTCGGACGGAACACGCTCTCGACGCAACTGCACTTGAACCGATTGCCAGACGCGCTGCTACCTGCCGAAGTCGGCGGGCAATGCGAAACCAAAACGGGGTTGATCTGCGGCAGGAGCGACGCCAGAGGCCGATCGGCCCCGTCCGTCCCGACCGATCCGGCAACTGCGTCGTCGGCTGCGGTGTCTGCCTCGATTCAACTCCGATCGACTTGCGTGCCGCCACTTGAAACCAAGCGAATCACACAAGTTGCATCGATTCTAACTCTCGGGTCGGTTGTCTACCATTCAATTTCTTAACGAGACGTAAACATTTCGGAAACGTTAACTCGATGCGAACGAAGGCGCTATTCGCCGAAATGGTCGGGCGGCGAGGCGACGTGGATGGAGGACCGACCGAATGATCGTCCATCCTGGCGATGGTGACTTCGGCGCCGGCGCAAATGCGCTCGAGTAATGGAATGCTATGCGCGAGCGTGGCGAGGCGATCGCGCACTTGCCGGGTCGAGCGCGACAGATATTGATTTATGCAGAGAGTGTGATGTCTCCGTCGTCGCGCGAGCGGCCGCAGCGGCCCGCGTCACGATGCCAGCGTCAGACCGATCTCTCGGTGGATGGCCTCACTGGCGCGGCGCGCAGCGGCGAGGATCGCCGCAAGTTCTGCGCCGGTGTCTTCGCTGCCGCCGATGATCTTGCGCTCGAGCGCCTTGCACAATTGGGACAGTTCGGCGCAGCCGATGCTCTTGGCGGCGGAGGCGAGCGCATGGGCTTCGGCGGCAAGTGTCGCACGGGCATCGCTGGTGGACAGCGCGGCCATGCGTGAATCCAGTTCGACGGCAAACAGATCGACCAGTTCCTGCGCGGCCTCGGGGCCGAACATCGACCGCAGTTCGGCAAGTGTGCGGCCGTCGAGGGTCGGGAGCGCGCGCTCTCTGTCGGCCACGTCGATGTGGCGGTCGATGGTTGCAAACAACAGCGGCCAGTCGATCGGCTTGGCGATATGGTCGTCCATACCCAGCGCCTTGTAGCGGGCGATGTCCTCGGCAAAGGCATTGGCGGTCAAGGCGATGATCGGCGTATGTGCGTCGGTCTGGCGCAATCGGATTTGCCGCGTGGCCTCTTCGCCGTCCATGACGGGCATGTGGATGTCCATCAGTACGAGGTCGAAATGGCCGGCGTTCGGGCGGGTGACCGCCTCGACAGCAGCGCAACCGTCGCCGACGAGGGTCACGCGGCAGCCCTGCTTTTCCAGCATCTTGGAGACCAGCAGCCGATTAGTTGCGTTGTCCTCGGCGACGAGGATGTGGCATCCGGAGAGTGTGGCTTTGGGCGAGGCGGCGACTGGCGCGGGCGGCGTCTCGGCGACGTCGGCTCGGACTGGCGCGGATTCGGCCGGTGGCGGCTCGCTTGCAGCCGATCGGGCGATGGGACCGTTCGGAATCGTGAAGGAGAAGGTGGAGCCCTTGTCCGGCTCGCTTTCGACGTGGATCGAGCCGTTCATCAACTCGACCATCTGCCGGCAGATGGCCAGCCCCAGTCCGGTGCCTCCGTAATGGCGGCTGGTCGAGGCATCGGCCTGACTGAAGCGGGTGAAGAGATGCGGCAGCGCGTCGGCCGGAATGCCGACGCCGGAATCCGACACGGCAAAGCGGATACCGTCGCCGTCTGCCGCAACCGCGAGGCCGATGCGGCCGCCGGCGGGTGTGAACTTCACGGCATTGGACAGGAAGTTCAACAGGATCTGGCGCAGGCGGACCGGATCCCCGGCAATCGCTGAGGGCAGTCCCGCATCGATCGTCAATTCGGTGGCAACCGCCTTGGCGCGCGCCGACGGGGCGATCGTGGCGAGCGATCCTTCGGCGAGTTCCTTTATGCCGACAGGGATCGTCTCGAGCTGAAGATGCCCGGAATCGGCCTTGGAGAAGTCGAGGATGTCGTTGACGATGGTGAGAAGGTCGCTGCCGCAGCGCCGCTGCATCTCGATCATCTGGCGGTGGGCGGGAGAGAGGACGAGCGATGGGTCGGCGAGCAGCGAGTCGGCCATGCCGATGATGCCGGTCAACGGCGTCCGCAATTCATGGCTCATGGTGGCGAGGAAATCCGCCTTGGCGCGAGCGGCGGACTCGGCGCTCGACAGGGCCCGCGACAGTTCGAGCATCATCGCCTTGCGCTCGCTGATGTCCTTGGTCATCAGCATGAGGCCTTCGGGATTGCCGTCGGCGGAGAGCCAGGGGCGCAGCTCCCACAGGATCCAGCGTGTGGTGCCGCCGGGCAGTTCGAGGAGCTTCTCGTCGCGACGGTTGAGCGTCCCGGCGGCACATTCGGCAAGCGCGACCGGCCAGTCGAGGCCGAATGTCGGCAAGATGTCGGAGACGTGCCAGCCGGCGAGATCGCTGCCGTCGAAGCCGCACTCGGTGGCGAAGCGGCGCGTCGTCGCGATGAAGCGCAGGTCGCGGTCGATCATGGCGACCGAGGCGGGGGCGAAGGCGATGAACTGCTCGAGCCGCGATTTCGCTTCGTTGAGGGCGGACGTGCTGCGTGCTTCGGATTCCTCCACCGACTGGGCAGCCGAAGTGCTGACGGCATCGCGCTCGGCTTCGGTCTCGGCAATGCGGCGGCGCAATCGATCGAGACCGGCGCGGGTGCGGCAGGCTTGGGCGCAGAAGGCGGCGGTCCCGGCGACGGCGAGGAGAACTGCGGCGAGCGTCAATTCAAACATGGTCATCCCCGCATGAAGGCGCGGACGGAGTTGCCCTTGCCGAGGAACGTCAGGTCGTCGAAGGCGTAGTGGCTGGCGACATAAAGGCCGCGGCCGTTCGGGCGGTCTGTCGTCAGAGTGCAGTCGAGATAGAAGCGGTAGTCGAAGCCGTCGCCCTCGTCGGTGATGGTCAGGGAGATGCCGGCATCGCCGCGGGCAAACTGAATGCGCACCTGACGCGCGGCGAACGGTTCGACGGACTGCCTTCGGGCGATCTCGGACTCGAAGCAACCCGTCTGCAGAAGCGTGGTCTTGTCGTCGTAGGAGATGGCGAGATTGCCGTGCTCGATGGCGTTGGAGACGAGTTCCCAGATACCCGCGGCGGCGCGCATCGGATCCGGACATTGGTTGGCGAGCATGGTGGCGAGGCATTCCGCCTGCTCATGCGTGCGGATCAGGAAATCGCCGTTGACGATGACGCCGATGCTCGAGACGTGATTGCTGAGGAAATCCCGGATCGCGCTGATCTGCGGCAGGTTGGCAGCCGGTTCGGGCGCGGACGTATCGGGCCGCGGGCGGCTGTCGCTGGCGGCGGAGATCGTCATGGCGTGGCCTCGCGGTGGCTGAGCGCGACGACGGTCAGATCATCCGTCGGCGGTGGCAGGTGCGGTTGGCGCAAGGGAGCGAGCATCATCTCGAGTGCGGCGGCGGCGGACGGTGTTTCGGCAAGGAGATCGCGTAGCCGCTCGGGCGACAGGACCGCATCGGGCGGGTCGGGGGTCTCGATCAGAGCATCGCTGTACATGACCAGCATCGATCCTGGCGGGAAGGGCACCCGGACGGTGTCGTAATCGGCGGCCCGGGTGATGCCGACGGGATAACCGGCACCGCTCAGCAGTCGGAACGGCGCGCCGGCACCTGAACGCAGCAGCGGCGGCGGGCAGGCGGCGAGCGAATAGGCGATTTCGCCGACGGCAAAATCGATGACGGCGGCAAACACCGTGGCGAACTGGCCAACTTCCAGGGTCGAGCACAGGAATTCGTTGATCTCCGCCAGCCAGGCGGCAGGATCCTCGGCCTTTGCCGCGCCGGAGGCGATGAATGTGTGCAAGCGGAAGGTATTCAACGAGGCGCCGACGCCGTGGCCGGTGAAGTCTGCCGAATAGATCCTGAGCCGGCCGCCGTGGAGTGGGGCGATGCCCCAGATGTCACCACCGAGGTCGATCGACGGCGCATAGGTCGATGCAATGTCGAGTGGCAGATCGCGCTTCAGCGCCGCGATGGTATCGGGATGCGGCAACAGCGAATGCTGCATCGAACGTGCGAGCGTGAGCTCGGTCTCCATGCGACGCTGGTATTCCTGCAGGTGGTTGATCAGCGAGCGGCGCTCGAGATGGACGCGGACGCGGGCGATCATCTCACGGCTCTCAATCGGCTTGGCGATCAGATCGCTGGCGCCGACTTCGAAAGATCGAGCCCGATCCTCCTTCTCGTCGGAGCCGGTCTGGATCAGGATCGGCACGTCGGCGGTGCGCGGATCGGCCCGGAGCCGGCGGCACAGCTCAAATCCGTCCATGTTGGGCATGGCGAGATCGGCGATCACCAGGTCCGGGGGGACTGCCTCGGCGGCGGCAAGCGCGGCGATGCCGTCTTCGGCGAAGTCAAGGTTGGTCAGTCCAACCGACTTCAGATGCCAGGCGATCAATCTGCGCATCGTGGCGCTGTCGTCGACGATCAGGACGCGCGCGTCGGCATGAATCGAGCAGTCCTTGAAGGAGGGCAGCATGGCCGAGGAGACATCGGATAGATGTGCTTCGAGCAACACGTGGCGACCTGCTCGTTGGGTGAGGTCGCGTCTGGCGAGGCGCGACGGGGAAGTATCGGCTGAAATTGTTTAGGTCACGTCACCGACGGTCCGGAAAACGCAGCGGGCGCACTCGCGCAAGGTGCTTGGCGGGCGACGGCGCGACGTCGTCAGTCGACGAGGTGGAGCAGCTTGTCGAACTTGGCGAGGAGGAGAAGTTGGGCGACCTGGCCGTTGGCGCCTTTGAGCGTCAGCTGCCAGTTGCCGGTCTTGGCTGCCTCGGCGGCGATGATGAACATGCCGAGGCCGGAGGAATCGACCGAGGCCAGGTGACCGAGGTCGAACACGCAGCTCTTGGCCTTCGCCTTCTCGATGTCCTGCAACAGGATGCGAAAAGCCTGGTGATCTGAGAAGGATAGGCGACCGCTCATCTCGGCGCGGAACGCGGTTCCATCGGTGGTGGTGCGGATGTCCATCGGGATCCCTTCGATCACTTTGCCTGTCAGAACAGTTCGATGCTTTCGTCTTGCGTGCTTGCCACGGCAACAGGAGCGTCGCTGCCGGGTCTCAAGGCCGCATTGAGACGATGCCGGATTTCTTCCAGCGTCGTCGAATGCAGCAGGCGGTCGATCCACTCCTCGACCTTGGTCGATTCGATCACCTGGCCCGTCTCCAGCGACTGGCGCAGTTCGGTGGCATCCACGTCGATGGAATTCGAGATGTGGGTCAGGGCCTTGGCGACATCCGCGAGGCGCTGCTTGGCCCGATCCTGGAACTGCATCGCGACGATCGCTCCGGCAATATCATCGGAAATGCGCCGTGTCACCGAGCCCGAGGCGGCGAGCGCCTCGGAGAAGATGGCGTGCTGGGTGACGATCGTCTGCATCATCTCCTTGATATGGGCGCTGGCCTGCAGGTTCTGTTCGGAAAGATCGAGTGCGGCGATTTCGCGCAAGAGTTCGTAGCTCTTGGCCAGCCCGTCCGAGACGGCCTTCACCTTGGTCTTCATGTTTCCCGACATGGCGTCGACGGTCTTGGCCAATTGCCTGACCTCGTCGGCGACGACGGCGAAACCGGCGCCGGCGGCACCTGCCCGCGCTGCCTCGATCTTGGCGTTGAGGGCGAGAAGGTTGGTCTGCCGGTTGATCTTGTCGATGTCGCCGATGATCCGATGCACCGACTTCAGTTCCAGGATGACGTCGTCGAGCGTGTAGACCATCGAGACGCCGCGTGACGACAGATAGACGATCTTGGAGACAAGATCGGAGAAGGACTCGCCGACTTCCGCCGTGATCGCCTCGAGCGGCATCCGCCCGGCACTGGCGTCCCCGGCGGTGTCGGGGACCGACGTCGACAGATTGTTGATCGTCTCGGCCTGCACCTGAGCGAGGTGGGAGATGCTACGGAAGCGTCCCGAGAGGTTTTCGACATTGGTTTCGACGAGATCGGAGACCGAGGAGATTTCGGCCACCAGTCCGTCAAGCGCCTGACTTTGCGCCGAATCGAGCCGCAGCCGCTGCCGGATCATCTCGGCGGCATCGGCGAAGGTCGCAGCGCGAGCAGGCGGTGGATCGGTGGTCTGACGCACCACAGCAGCGGCGGCTCGATCGGCCATTGGAAGGAGTCCTTTGCTTAAGCGCTTGCTTTATCGATAGCGTCATATGGCGGGAAGGCTGTCGAAGTGTCCGGGTCATCCTCCGCGCCGGCGAGAGCGAGAAGTCGTGCCGCGGCGTCCTTGAGGTCGACCTGTTCCTCGACCGCGCCGATTTCGAAGGCGACCCGCGGCATGCCGTAGACGAGCGAGCTCGCCTCGTTCTGGCCGAGGGTGCGGGCACCGGCGCGGCGCATGTCGAGCAGGCCGTTGGCGCCGTCCTTGCCCATTCCGGTCAGGATCAGGCCGACGGCATTGCGTCCGGCCGCCTCCGCCACCGAACGGAACAGCACATCGACCGACGGGCAGTGGCCCCGCGCCGCGTCGGTGCCGCCAACTCGGCAGGTGAACTGGCCGCCCGAGCGCGAAAGCCGCATGTGATACCCTCCCGGAGCGATGAAGGCATGGCCGGGGATCACCCGGGCGCCGTCGACGGCCTCGGTCACATGCACGGCGGAAAGCCCATCGAGCCGCTGGGCGAAGCTCAGCGTGAACTTCGGCGGCATATGCAGGACGATGACGGTGCCGGGGGCGTTGGCAGGCAGTTGGGTGATGACGGCGGTGATCGCCTCGACGCCGCCGGTCGAAGCACCGATGGCGAGGATGCGGTCGGAGCAGCGGTAGCCGGGACCGTAGCTGAGGCGGGCACGACGTCCGGGGTCGCCGCCGATGTCGCGCTGGCGGACACGGGCGGTGGCCGCGGCCTTGACCTTGGCGACGATCTCGTCGCGCAGGGCCGGCAAGGCTTCAACAAGATCGCTCGACGGTTTGGCGATGAAGTCGACGGCGCCGAGTTCGAGTGCCCGCAAGGTCGCTTCGGTACCGCGCTGGGTCAACGAGGAGATCATGACCACCGGCATCGGCCTCAGCGTCATGATCTTCGACAGGAATTCCAGCCCGTCCATGCGCGGCATCTCGATGTCGAGCGTGATGACGTCGGGATTGGCGGACTTGATCCGCTCACGGGCGATCAGAGGGTCGGAGGCGGCGCCGACGACCTCGATGCCTGCGTCCGAGGCGAGCATCTCGGTCAGCATCTGCCGCATCAGGGCGGAGTCGTCGATGACCAGTACCTTGATCTTCGGCTTCAGCATGGCACGGCCCGCAACGGCAGATATGCGGAACTGATCGGAGCGGGATGCGGTCCGCGAGAGGCCGGCAGCGGGCGCGACCGTTCCACCGGCGAAGCCGGATGGAATGCGTGCGTAGCTGCGACGGTAGCGGCGAACATCGTCTCTATCCCCTGTGGACCAATCGAGGCGGCCGTGTGCCGATCTGATCTGTCCGTGCTCTGGAACCGGGACAAGTCTCGGCGCAATTGGTTGACGGATGTTTCATTCATTGCAATTTTACGATGTTTTTTTGCCATCTCCGGGATCTTGCGTTGTTTGCCCGCCATCATTCGAACAATTCGATGGTTCCCTCGATCGGCGAGGCGGCGATGCGCGAGGCGTAGTAGGCCTCGTCGCGGATGACCTCCATTTCGATGTTGCGCTGCAACAGGTGGCGCTGCACCTTGCCCGTTTTCGGGCAATAGTGGATGCGCCGGGCATGTTGGCCGCCGAGATCGGTGGCAACCGGATCGAGCCCCTCGTTGCGCAGGTATCGAAGCACGAATTCGGCGTTCTTCGAGCCGACGCGGGTGCAACCGCCGAGAACGTCGGCGCCGCCGAACAGTTTGATCTCGAGATTCTGGCGCAGACAACCGGATTTGAGTACCGCGTTGATCAGCGTTTCCATGGCGAAATTGCCGTAGCGCAGGCTACCGTCGACGCCTTGGGCGTTATCCGGCGCGTCGCCCGGCAGCAGGAAGTGATTGAGCCCGCCGAAGCCGGTCCACGGATTGCGCACGCACGCGGCGACGCAAGAGCCGAGAACGGTGACGACGATCTCGTCGGCGGCATCCGTCACGTAGAAGTCGCCCGGCGTCACCCGCACCATCTGTGCCCCGTAGCGCTCGTCGAACAGACGGTGGAACCGCGGGACCTCGGCGGCGCGCTCGGCCTTGGCTGCCAGGGCGGCATGTCGACGGCTCAATGGCATGCCACTTCCTTCCGGTAGACGGTGCGCGCGTCCGGCACGAGGTCGGAGCCGGGCTCCAGGAGCGACTCGGAATGGCCGACGTAGAACCAGCAGCCCGGGGCAACGAGTCCCGAGAGCCGCCTGATGAGGCTGGCCTTGGTCTCGCCGTCGAAATAGATCATGACGTTGCGGCAGAAGATGGCGTCGAATGGGCCCTTCATCGGCCAGGGATCGACGAGGTTCAGCGGCTTGAAGGCGATGAGACGCCGCAACCGCTCCTCGACGCGCAGGTTCCCGCCCGTTTTGATGAAGTGCCGGTCGAGCCGGCCACGGCCGATGTCGGTCGCTGCGCCGAGAGGATAGAGTCCGGCACTGCCGGTCGCCAGCATCGCCGAATCGAGATCGGTGGCAAGGATCCGCGCATCCCATTGGTCGATATTGGGAATCCGCTCGGCAAGCACCATCGCGATCGAATACGGCTCCTCTCCGGAGGAGCATCCGGCCGACCAGATCCTGATGCGCCGAGACCGGCTGCTGCGCGATAGAATGGCCGGTACCACGACATCGCGCAGGTGGTCGAAATGGTGCGGTTCGCGGAAGAAGCGGGTGAGGTTGGTTGTGAGCGCATTGAAGAGGTGGCCCATCTCCTCCTCGCCGTCCGGACCGCGCAACAGCGCGCAATAGGCGGCAAAGGAGGACAGGCCGAGATCGCGCAGGCGCCGTACTAGCCGCGCATAGACCATGTTCATCTTGCTGGTGTTGAGCTTGATCCCGGTCGTCGCGTGCATCAGCTCGGCGATGAAGCGGAACTCCTTCTCGCGGAACGGAAACTCAACTCCGGCCTGATACCGGTCAGGGGTGGGGGCGAGAGAGCTGATGGCGTCGATCAACTGGCACCTCAGGATCGCCAGCGGCGATGTTAACCCGGCTAATCTTATCACTTGCACATTGAAAGTCCTGCCGCCGGCGACCATTTGGGGGGCAAGATCGCCGGCGGCGGTTCGGCGTGGTCCGGTCCGATCTGGGGGATGCGGGTGATCGGAACACGCTCGAGGTCGTGGTGTTCGGGCCTTTGCAGTCGATCGGGCGAGACCGCCCGATCAGGGCCCGTTCGGATCGATCAGAACTCCTTCCAATCGGCATCGGTTTCGAATGCCGCCTTCAGCTCGGACTGCATGCGCTGGGGTCCGCGCGCGCTGGCGATCTTCTTCACCGGCGGCTTGGCGGCAGGCCTGCTGTCGCGCTGTTGATGCGTCTGTGTCTGCGGCGGCTGGCGGCGCGACTTCAATTCGACCGGGGCCTTGGCGGGCGTGTCGTAGCGGGCGTCGCCGACGTCGAAGGTCGACATGCGTTCGTTCATTTCCTCAGCCTGCTGCTGCAGCATGCGGCAAGCGGCGGCATTCTCCTCGACGAGGGCGGAGTTCTGCTGCGTCATCTCGTCCATCTGGGCGACGGCCTTGTTGATCTCCTCGACGCCGATGGCCTGTTCCTTCGAAGCCGCGGCGATTTCGGAGACGATGTCGGTCACCCGCTTCACACTGTCGACGATCTGCTGCAAAGACGAGCCGGCATCGTTGACGAGGGTTACCCCATCCTTCACCTGGCCGCCGCTTTCGACGATCAGCGCCTTGATGTCCTTGGCGGCTTCGGACGAGCGCTGGGCGAGCGAGCGCACTTCGGAGGCAACGACGGCAAAGCCGCGCCCCGCATCGCCGGCTCTTGCCGCCTCGACGGCTGCATTGAGGGCCAAGAGGTTGGTCTGGAACGCGATTTCGTCGATGACGCCGATGATGTCGGAAATCTTGCGCGAGGACGATTCGATCTTCGACATGGCATCGACGGCGCGGGCCACCACTTGGCCGCCTTCGGAGGCGACGGAGCGGGCGTTGATGGCCAGCTGATTGGCCTGCTGGGCATTCTCGGCGTTCTGGCGGATCGTGGTGGCGATCTCCTCCATCGACGACGATGTTTCTTCCAGGCTCGAGGCCTGCTTCTCGGTCCGCTCCGACAGATCGTTGGTGCCGGTGGTGATCTCGGCGACTGCGGAGCTGATGGTGGACGAGGCCGAGAGCATTTCGGAGATGACGGTGGTCATCGTGTCGAGGAGACCGTTGATGCCGACGCATAGTTCGGCGATCTCGCCGGTCTTGCCTTCGATCGGGACGCGCAGCGACAGGTCGTTGCCCTTGGCGGCGGCGACGACGTCCTGAGTCTCCTTCACCGCCTTTTCGAGCGCCTTGGCGGCCAGAACCTGAGCGGTGACGTCGGTCGCATAGGCCACGACCTTGTAGGGCTTGCCGTCGAGGCCGAGGATTGGGTTGTAGGTGCCCTGCACCCAGACTTCCTTGCCGCCACGGCCGACGCGCTTGGACTGGCCGGAGATGTGTTCGCCGCGGCCGAGCTTCTCCCAGAACATGCGGTATTCGGGGGTCTGGCGATAGACCGGGTCGACGTGGGCGGAATGGTGCTCGCCGACCACCTCGCTCAGGGTATAGCCCATGAGGGTGCAGTAGGCCTCGTTGGCGTCGAGGACGATGCCATCAAGCGTGAATTCTGCGACGACCTGTGCGCGGCGGATGGCATCGACCTGACCGCGATAGTTGGCCGTGAGTTCGGCCACCTTGAGGCCGTTCTCCTTGAACACTTCGACGGCGCGGGCGATCTGTCCGACCTCGTCGCTGCGCGTGGTGCCCTCGACCACGACGGTGAAGTCGTTCTTGCGAACCTTGTCCATCGTCTCGATCATGCGGGCGAACGAGCGGGTGGTGTTCCAGCCGATGTAGATCGCCAGTCCCAGCGCGGCGATGAGCACGCCAGCGGCGATGCCGAGCATCATCAGCGTGTTGGCATTGGTCGCGGCGATGCGTTCGTCGAGCAGGGTCTGCATTGCGTTGGCGCCGTTCTTCCACAATGTGCGGTTGACGGAGCCCGCCATGGTCCGGGCGGCGGCGAAATTGGCGATCGAATAGCCTTGCAGCGAGCCGTTCTTCTCGATGTAGTCGGCTAGCTTCATCGCTTCGTCGTAGAAGCGGTTGCAGGCGTCGCGTTCGGCATTGGCATCGGCCTCGAGCAACGCCTTGAGCTCACCGGACTTGTTGGCCGTCAGAGCCGCCACGTAGCGGCCGTCCACGTCCTTGGCGGCCTTGCGGAACTCGTTGAAGTTGGTGAGCAGGCGGGCCAAGTCACCGGGCGAGACCATTTGTTTGGATTCAAGGTTGGCGGCGGCTGCCATGGCCTGGCCGGCGGCACTGAGCATGGCAGGCTGATAGCTGGTCAGGGCGCGACCGAGGTAGAACGCATCGATCTGGGATTCGAGCGTCATTCCTGAGCCGTCGGAGATGGTGGACAGCAGGTCCTTGGCGGCATCGAGGATCGGCGCGACGTCGGTGGAGCGCGGCACTGGCTGGTTGGGCCAGCCCAGCGCAGCGAGTTTGTCGTTGAAGACGCGCGCCTTGGCGACGGCGTCGAAGGCCTGATCGTAGCGGGCGCCGAGCGCGACCATATCGGGCAGCGGCCGCATCGTCGTGGCCGGAACCGTCGTTCCATCCGCGGCGGCGATGGAGACGGACTGAGTGGCGTTCCAAACGGCCATCGAATACTCGATACCGTTGAGTTCCAGGCGGGTTGCCACGACGGTCTTCTGGGCCTGCGTGACAAACTGATAGGTGAGGATGCTGATCGGGATGAGCATGAGTGCGACGATCAGCGCGATCTTGGAACGAAGAGAGAGCCTGTTGAGTGACATGGAGGTAAGCCCCTGCGAAGATGTTGATCGGCGCGTCACGCGGCCAGCGTCGACGTATCCATTTGGGTCGATTGCGCGAAGAGCGTTTCAAGCGACAGGAGCACAACCATGCTGTCGCCGATCGAGATCAGACCGCAGAGGTAGTCGGTGGCGGTTGCCCGATCCATTTCGGGCACCGGCCGGATCTCGCTCGACTTGATGGTGATGATGTCGGAGACCGCGTCGACCAGCAGGCCGATGATGCGGTCCATCAGTGAGACGATGATCACGACGTGGGCTCGCGTGGCGGTCGTCAGCCCCAGTCCGAAGCGGCATCTGAGGTCGTAGATCGGCACGATGGTTCCGCGCAGATTCAAGACCCCGAGCAGATATTCCGGCTGGTTCGGCAACGTGGTGGTGTCGGTCCAGCCCTTGATTTCGCGCACCGCCATGATGTCTATGGCGAACTGCTGGTCGCCCACGCGGAAGCTGATGAACTGGACCGTTCGATTGGGCGCCTCGCCGACGGCTGCCGCGATGGCCGAGGCTGCCGTCAGCGCGGGGTTGGGCAAGTCTTCATTCGTTCGCATCGAATGTCTCCCGACTGCAGTGGCCGCGCCCGGTGGTGCGACGTCTGCGCATGGTTCGGCATCGGCCGCTTCAATCGGCCGATCAATGTCGCGGGCGGGTGTAACTCGACCGGCGGCCGCGGCACGCCCATTGCCGTGGCGTCGGAATAGGTTGGCTCAGCCGGTCAAGGCGAGCGGAAGGGATGCCGTTTCGCGCTGCTCGCGGTTGGCAGCGGCTTCGTCGAGCCATTGGCGGCGGCGGCGGTCGCCGAGCGTCGGCAATTGTTCGATGTCGATGATGAGAGCGACGCGGCCGTTGCCGAGGATCGTCGCGCCGGAAATGCCGGCGACGGGATCGAAATTCTCCTGCAGGCTCTTGATCACCACCTGCTGCTGGCCGATCAACTCGTCGACCACGACGCCGATCTTGCCGCCCGATGCGGTCTCGACGAGGACGACGAGGCCGTTCCATGGCTCGGTCACCGCGTTCGGGACGCTGAAGACCTTCCACAGGTAGACGAGACGGACGTATTCGCCTCTGACTGCCGCGACCTGGCCACCTCCGGCGAGCGTACACACCGTGTGGCGATCGGGCCGGTAGCTCTCGACGATCGAGGTCAGCGGCAGGATATATTTCTCATCGCCGACGGCGACGACCATGCCGTCGAGCACGGCCAGCGTTAAGGGGATGATCAGAGTGAATCGGGTGCCGCGGCCGGGTGTCGACTGCACCAGGATGCGGCCGCCGAGCGCATTGACGTTGCGGCGGACGACGTCCATGCCGACACCGCGCCCCGACACGTCGGTGACCACCTGGGCGGTGGAAAATCCGGGTGCGAAGATTAGCTCGTCGATCTCGGAATCCTCGAAGTCGACGTTCGGCGGCACGATGCCCCTCTCGATCGCCTTCTTGAGGAGTTTTTCCCGTTGGATGCCGGCGCCGTCGTCAGCAACGTGGATGAGGATGTTGGAGCCGACATGGGCCGCCGACAGTTCAATGCGACCGATCGCCGGCTTGCCTTCGGCCGCGCGGGTCGCCGGATCCTCGATACCGTGGTCGATGGCGTTGCGGATCATGTGGGTCAGCGGATCGGCCAGTTCTTCGATGACGGTCTTGTCGACCTCGGTCTGCTCGCCGCGCATGACGAGTTCGACCTCCTTGCCGAGCTTGGCGGCGATCTCGCGCACCAGCCGCGGCATGCGCTGGAACACCGATTTGACCGGCTGCATGCGGATGGCCATCACGCATTCTTGCAATTCGCGGGTCAGTTGGGCGAGATCTTCATGACCGCGCAGGATGCGGGCGGCGATGTTGCCTTCGTCCGTCAGTTGTTGGGCCAGCATCGCTTGAGTGATGACCAGTTCGCCGACGGTGTTGACCAGCCGGTCGATGCGGGCGAGGTCGACACGGATCGAGGCCGAAGCCGAGCCCGCGCGCCCGGCGGCCGGAAGGCGGCCCGGCGACGCCTGGGTCGGCGCGGTTTGGCCCGCAGCCGGCTCGGTTGGCACGGCATGAACGGACGCCCCGTGTCCGGCAGCGCCCTTCGCCTTGTCGGGATGGGACGCGGGTGGGGGAGGGGCCTTGCCGGAGGCGGCGTCAGCAGCCGATGCCGCTGCGGCGTTGGGCGAGGCCGCGGCATCGGCGATGGCTTCGATCTGGAGGGTGCAGTCGGTATCGACGAATTCGAAGATCTCGGTGACGGTCGCCAGCGATTTGTCGGTGATGAGGTCGAACGTCCAGGCGAGATAGGCATCCTCCGGCTCGAGCGCGTCGAGGCCGGGCAACGCCGACAGGTCGCAGCAGGTGGCGAGCGTGCCGATCCGCTTCATCTCGCGGATGAGCAGGAGCGGCTCGTTGGCGTGGCGGAACAGTTCGGCGAGCGGGCGGAAGCGGATGCGGTAATGGGTAAGTCCCGGCGCCGCTACGGTATCCGGCTGCGCGACGGCGGGCGTCGGACGGACCGCGTCCTGCGCGGCGCAGCTGCCGTCGTCGAGGAGCGCCAGCATCTCTTCGGACACGTCGCTGCCGAAGTTGGCTGCCAGTTCACCACGGCCTTGCGCTTCGTCGACCAGGGCGGCCAGCACGTCGCCGCCCCTGACCAGCACATGCGAGATCCGATCGTCCTGCACCAGGCGACCGGAGCGCAGACAGTCGAGCAGTGCCTCGAAGCCATGGGAGAAGCCCACCAGCCGCTTGAGGCCGAAAGCGCCGGCCCCGGCCTTGATCGAATGCACCGCGCGGAAGATGGCGTTGAGCTCTTCGGCATCGACGACGTGCGTCGCCACGCCGGCGAGCCGTGCCTCCATGTCGGCGATCAGCTCGGCGCACTCCTCGAAGAAGGTCGCGCGGAAGCGATCGAGTTCGGTAGCGCCGAATGCGGTCTCATTCATCGTCCGCAGTCCCAGTTCAATGGCCCTTCCGGGCGGGTGCCGGTCCGCATGTCTGAAGCGCATCCGCTGGCGGCAACACCGCTGGCGGCGCGAGGGGTCGGTCTCGGACGTCCGGGTCGACGGACAATCCGAGGCAATGATCGAGGCCCGATGGGGACGTGCCCGACGGTGTTGCCAGCCTGGATCGGGCAGCCTCGCCATCGTCCACCGCCGCGGGCACGGTGTGGCCGGCGGGGCGAAGGCGGTCCGTCTTCACGTGAACCGGCAAGGCACGCGCACATTCGGGCGTGGACCCGGTTCCAGGGCTGGGCCGGCAAAGTCGCGTGCGCCTTCGCCATGGTTGCTGTGTGATCTGTCGGAGCCTGTCATCCACTCAACAAACCATTGAAGTGCTTTGGGTCCTGCCGACTGGCCGTGGCGAACGGAACCCGCGCGCCAGACGCCGGGACCGCTCTAGGGACAGACCTTGGCGACGACCTGCAAGAGTTTGTCCGGGGCGAAGGGCTTGACGATCCAGCCGGTGGCGCCGGCAGCACGTCCGGCCGCCTTCTTGTCGTCGCCACCTTCGGTCGTCAGGATAAGGATCGGAGTCGAGCGGCAGGCGGCACGTGCACGCAGGTGCTTGACCAGCGTCACGCCGTCCATATTGGGCATGTTGATGTCGGTGATGACGAGGTCGACGTTTACCCGGTCGAGCAGGCTCAGCGCCTTCACTCCATCCTCTGCCTCGACCACGTCGAAACCGGCGCCTTTCAGGGTGAAGGACACCATGTCGCGCATGGTCTTGGAGTCGTCGACGGTCAATATGCGTTTCGTCATGAGGGGGCGCTCCACCGCATCAGATCTTCGTGCAAGCCCAGATCGTCGAACGCAGCCCGAAACGTCTCCGTCGGGTGCGATAGCCGCACGGCCCGATCGCGCATGCCGACGGATTTCGAATAGGCGAGGAGGACCTGGATCGCCGGTGTGGTGATCCGCTCGACCTTGGAACAGTCGATTGTCGTCGTGCCGGGCGCATCGATCTGGTCCGCCAGGCTGGCCTTGAGGATGGCGACGCTGCTGAGGTCGAGGAACGCCGGCAGCGTCACCACAGTCTCCGGGGTCGCGAACTCACCCACCTTGCCACTCCTTCCGGTTTCATGCTGCAGCCGATTTGGGGCGGAATCCCCGAACATCCCACAACATCACTTGGCTCGTGGGGAATGAACTGCTGCACCGGCGAAGCTAAGCAATCGCTCTTACCAAACAGTTACGGAACGCTATATATGTATTTTGGACTAGTCATGTCGAGCGTTGTTTGATCTATCTTCCACGCCCAACACCAAAGTCAGCGATTATATTAAATTGTAATTTACCTAATTGTTGGAAGTCGATCCAGGTAATCTGCTATTGGCGGACGAGTCGATTCATCGGCGCAGCCTGGGAGAGTGGCTTGACTCGCGACTATATTGGGCGCCCGGGCCAGTCGATTCCACGCACAACTATAGAGGTATGCAACCTGATATCGTAGATATGCACAATTTGAGATTTATTGGGCGATAATTTCCAACCGCCGTTGCTAGCGGTTGCAGTGTCGCGGGAAGTCGCAAAATGGTTTCAGCGCAACCGCTTTGCACCGCGTGGACCAACGGGCGGACGCGGGGGAACAGCAATCTTTCCGCCTCAAGACGCGGGGCAGCCGGATGCGGCGCCGATCGGCGCGAGGAACGGCCCTGCCGCTCACGCTTCGGCGGCGCCCGGCCGCCAAAGTCGGGCCGGGTCGAAGCGGTGGACGTCGTCGAGGAGTTCGATAAAGGCACGGGCGCCGTGGTCGAGCGAGGCCGCGCCTTTGTCCGCCGTGGCGAGCGTGGCGTCGCCGAGGGCGCCGGCCGGGTTCAGGTCTTCCGTCTTCCAGCCGAACTGGACCGGCCCATAGGCGCGCAGGTGGCGGAACTCGGCTTCGAAGCCTTCCTGTGTCGATCGGAAGTCGGCCATCCTGTCGATGCGGACGAGGTCGGGCCGGAGCGCCAGCATCAGTGACGTCTCGATGTCGCCGCCATGGATGCCATAGCGGCGCTCGCGCGGCTCGTAGAGCCCGTCAGGGTAGCCAAAGCGCGACCAGTTGGTGCCGACGGCGAGCATGTCGTACTTGAGGCGCAGCTCGCGCGTGACGATGTCGACGATCGGCACGTTGCCGCCGTGGCTGTTGATGATGACGAGTTTCCTCACGCCAGCGCGGGCGGCCGCATCGCCGATTTCGATCCAGGCCCGGGCGAGCGTGTCCCAGG
>JARLIT010000362.1 GCA_031291575.1 Ancalomicrobiaceae bacterium | reverse complement strand
GGTCCACGGCACGAAGATCAGCAGCAGTTGCCCGATGCCGAACGTCGCCCCCGCCGCCACCAGGCCGACAATGATGCCGCCCAGCACGCCGGCCCCGGTATGGAAGGACCAGACGCCGACGGTGAAGCCGACGCAAGCGGGTAGGGCGAACACAGCCAAAGTAAACAAGAGCCAGCAGAAGAACCCGATGGCGCCGATAACGAGAAGAGGAGCGAAGAGGAACATGGTGGCAGCCTCCGTGAGATGACATCAGACGGTCGCGCCTTCCACCATCACCACCACGGCGCGACATCAAGTATAACGGAAAGTTACGGGTGGCTGCAATTGTGGACGGAATGCGGGTGATTTGCCGGTGCTCGATGCTCTTGGTCGTCACGGCGGCGTCTGATCGGGCGTGGTGTGGGCGAGCCGATTTTTGGCATCGATGAGGGCGGCGCGGACCAAGTGCAGCGCATCGGTCAGACCGTCGGCGGCTTGTGGGGACAGACACAGATCGCCGCCCAGACGGCGGTGCATCAGCAATTCGCTCACCAGGCAGACCACCGCCACCGACGTGGCCAGGGCGTCGCGGAAGTCGTCGTCATCCGTGGTCAGCATGGTCGTTCTCCTGGTTCGGGGACAGTGCGGTAAGGCGGATCCGCCATGAGGTGATCCGCGGCAGGGAGTGGTGAAGGGGATGGCGGCCCTCCATCGAAGAGAGCCGCCCGTACCGGCGTCACGCGGCACCGAACCGCATGACTGGGATGCCGAGGACCTTGGCCTTGTCGGCGAGGTTGTCCTGGATGCCGTTGCCGGGGAAGACGATGACGCCGACGGGAAGGACCGCCAGCAGGGCGTCGTTGCGCTTGAACGGCGCCGCCTTGGCGTGTTTGGCCCAGTCGGGGCGGAAGGCGATTTGCGGGACTTTGCGGTTGTCGGCCCAGGCGGCGGCGATGCGCTCGGCGCCTTTCGGCGAACCGCCGTGCAGCAGCACCATGTCGGGATGCTTGGCGTGGACCTTATCCAGCTTGGCCCAGATGAGCTGGTGGTCGTTGAAGTCGAGCCCACCAGTGACGGCGATCTTGGGGCCGGGCGGGAGCAATATCTCGCTGTCGGCCCGCTTCCGGGCGGCGAGGAAATCCCTGGAGTCGATCATCGCCGCGGTCAGGGTCTTGTGGTTGACCATCGAGCCGGCGTGCGGTCGCCATGAGGAGCCGGTATGGCGCTCGAACTGTTCGGCTGCGACGTCGCGGAAGATCTCCATGGCGTCGCGGCGCTCGATCAGGGTCTGGCCTTCAGCAGTGAGGCGTTCCAGTTCGACCGATTTGACCTCGCTACCGTCCTGTTCCTTCTGGCTACGTTGCTGCGCCTGCTCGTTGTCGTCGAGCGCGCGTTCGACCCGGCTGGTGGCGCGGTGGAAGAGATTGACGGTCGACCAGAGGAGGTCTTCGAGGTCGGGTTCGAGTCGGGTGTCGGTGAGTGTCGAAACCAGGGCGTCGAAGATGTCGGCGACGGCCCTAGCGATCATGTCGCCTTCGGGAAGCGGCCGGGCATCTGGCTCGTCCTGGAAGGGGCGGTAGCCGTAAAGCTGGAGTTCGGCGAGAACGTGGGCGGTCTGGGAGGTGGCGTGCCGGGATTCAGTGTCGTCGGACGGGATCATGGAAAAACTCCTTCTGCCGGTGGACCGCGCTCCTCGCGGCCTTCATGGCGACGGACAGCCGCAGGCAGACCCGGACCTGCACCCCGCTATCGGCGGGGCCGGAGCAGAGCGGAGGAAGACGGAGGCCGGCGATTTTGCTTGGCGATGCAAAGACCCGAAGGGGCGGCGGAAAATCGCTGGTCACAGTCCTTGCTTGGCCGGGACGCCTGTGGCCCGATCGCCCTCTTGAAGGCCGGGGCGCGGTTCTTTCCGGCAGGATGGTTCCGAGATCGCGCGGGGATGGGGACCCGGTTTTGCCGCTTCCGGTCGGTCAGGGGTTCGCCGGTTCCATGAAACGGGCGACGTCCTCGGGGGCGATCTGCACCCGCACAGCGGCGCGAAGGGTGTCAGGTCCGAGCCGGCGCAGATCGTCGTTGAAGTCCCCGAGCGTCGGCGACAGGGAGATCGCCTCGATCCCGACCGAACTGGTTCGCTCGATCAGGATATTCCGTGCTGCGTCACCGGCCGAGTCGGCATCGCGGGTGATGTAAAGCCGGCGCAAGTTCGGCCCGAATAGGATGGCAGCGAGATGGGCGGAGGAGAGGGCTGCCGCCATCGGCAAATGGGGCAGGGCCATGCGCAGCGACAGCATGGTCTCGATCCCTTCGCCCGCTGCCAGGACGTCACGGCCCACCCCGAAGCGGACGGCGTGGCCGAGCAGGTCGCCCATGGCCCGACGCGGCGTGGCGATCGGCGCCTTTCCGGAGCCGTCGAGGGCCAGCCAGGTGCGATGCGCCCCGGTCAGCTTGCCGTCGAGATCGGTGACGGCGGCGATTATCGCCGGCCAGGTCTCGGTCGGGCTGTCCTCGTCCGGCCGGTAATAGCAACGGGGATGAAAGTGCAGACTGTTGATTCCGTGCAAAGCCGTAATGCCGCGTTTCCGTAAATACGTCTCCACGACGGTGCCTGCGATCGGATGCGCCATGGCGAACAGACGTCGTGCCGCCTCGCGTGAGCCTGATGGGGCCGGAGGTCCCCGATGCTTCGTTGATTCCGGCTCCTCGTGCGGCAGGCTGAGGAAGGATCGGGCCTCGTCGGCGACGTCCTTGAAGTCGACGAGGCCGCAGGATTCGCGAATGATGTCCAGGAGATCACCATGTTCTGCCGTCGCTGCGTCTCGCCAATGACCGGCTGCCCCTTTGCCGCTTTCCGGCCCGGCCAAACGCACGAACATTGACCGTCCCGGCGTGTTGCGGACATCGCCGACGACCCAGTAGCGGCCCTCGCGATGGCCGGCGGAGAGGTAATGGCGACACACCGCCTCAGCATGTCCGGCAAGACGGCAGGCGAGATCATGCGGTTTTTCCGACATGATACACCTTCCTTCAAAAAGAAAGGCCCGCCGTTGCCAGCGGGCCAGAAGCGAAGGCGAGGCTTTATTCTGCCGCGACGGAGTTGGGCGCCTCATCGGATTTATCCGTGTCGGCGAGGGGGGCCTCTTCGCCAATGGCCGTTTCTTCGACAGCAGATTCCGATGTCGGCGCGGCCTCGGTTTGCGCGGGCTCCGACGTATGCTGCGGCCAATCGGTCCGCAGCGGCTCGGGCAGCCAGCCGGTATCTGCAAGCAGGGTCTCGGCCTCGGTGGCCATGTCGCCCTTCTTGAGATGCTCAATCCGATCGGCGGACCGCTGGCCCTTCGCCTCGGCCACGGCCTGAAGAATGCGGGCTTTGGTGACACGGCCGAGGAAATTGTCCACGGTCGGCGTCCAACCCATCGCCGCCATATTGAGATCGACGGCCCGGGCCAGACGGTCGGCATGGGCGAGCGCACGGGGCCGGCGGTTCCACGATTCATGCACGGCGTTGACCGACAGGCTGACGACATGGGCGAACAGCTCCGAACGGCTGTCGACGTCCCAGCCCCGAAGGGTGTCCCAAAGGTCGGCCGATTCCTTCGGTAGCCGCTTCGCCCAACTATCGTGACGTACACGAATGGCTTCGGCGGCGGCGCTGTCGTTGAAGCCCGGCGCCTGGGTGCCAAAGGCGACGCTCTTCAGTTCCAACTCCAGGCAACTGTCGGAACCGTAGTGATAGAAGACCTTCAGAGCGAGCGCGTGCAGTGCCGCCAGGAAAGCGACGTCCGGATGTTCGCCGAGCGTCTGGCGCAAACCGAGCGTGCGATGCGCAGTCAATTCGCTCATCAGGCGGTCGGAAATCGGCGCGAGTCCCTCGTCTTCCTCGGGGGCCGGCACCATTTCCTCGGCCTCGGTGGTAACGGCCTCCTGACCTTCGACATCCGCCGCCACGGCGCGTTCCACCTCGGCCGGATCGGCCACCGGCTCTTCGACCGGCTGTTCGTCTTCGGGACGGACATAACCGCGCTCGATGCGCAAGGTGCCGTCCTGGGCGATGCTGACGAAGGCCCCGGCCCGGACGATTTCGGCCGGATCGAAAGCCACCGGTCGATCCTCGAACGTTGCCAGCGCCGTTTCCAGTTCGCTGAAACGTTCATCGACCGCCTCGGGCAACTCCTCGGCGCTGTCGTACTCCTCCGACAGGCGGTCGAATTCGGCCTGGAGTGCATCGCGCGCCGCTTCTTCCTCGGCGGTCAGCGCCACCGGCTCGCCGCGAAGCTGACGCAGGCCGAAGGTGTGGCCGTAGGGGAAGTCGGGCGCCACCTCGATCCATTTCCAGCCCTCGGCGGCGATGGCTTCGGACTCGGTCTTCAGTTTCTCGGCGACCAGGCGATCGATCAGAGCCACGTCCTGCAGCCAGCCGCCATCGTCTCCTTGGAACAGGTCGCGCATCACCGTGCCGCCGACCGCGACATACGCGTCGATGCCGATGAACTGCGCCCGCTTGTCGGCAGCGCGCACCGAACCTTCGGTCAGCATGCGGCGGACGACGTAGGGCGCCTTGTCGTAGGAATGCTGCAAGCGCTCGAACACTTCCTCCTGGCGCTGGTGGTCGCCGGAGACGGTGAAACCCATCAACTGCTCCAGCGTCATGCCGTCCTCGGCGTAGACGTCGAGCAGTTTGGGAGACACTGATGCCAGCTTGAGGCGCTGCTTGACGACGTTGACCGAGACGAAGAAGGCGGCGGCGATCTCCTCTTCGGACTGGCCCTTTTCCTTCAGCGCCAGGAAAGCCCGGAACTGATCCAAGGGATGCAGCGGCGCCCGCTGGATGTTCTCGGCCAGGGAATCTTCCTCGGGGATGCCGCCCTCGCGGACGACGCAGGGTACCGGTGCGGTCTTGGCCAGGCGCTTCTGCTTGACCAGCAACTCCAGCGCCCGGTAGCGCCGGCCGCCGGCGGGAATCTCGAACATGCCGGTTTCCGCGCCGTTTTCATCGGTGACGGCCCGGACGCTGAGCCCCTGCAGCAGACCGCGGCGGGCGATGTCCTCGGCCAGTTGCTCGATTGAAAGACCTGCTTTGATTCTCCGAACATTGGATTGGGAAAGGACCAGCTTATTGAAGGGGATGTCGCGCGAGGGCGCGAGCGTGATCTTCTGTACCATATTATTCACTCCGGACGAGCGGCCGGGAACCTCTTCCTCGACCTTCAAACTCGCCACGAAGCGAAGCGTCGCCCTCTCCCTCTGAGGACGACGCCGTAGAACCTGAAAACCTTGGGATGCGCAAAGCCGGGACTGCACGGACCCGGAAAGGCGCGGAATCGGATCGGCGTGGAGACGCAGACACTGAGAAGCGGCTTTATGCGAAGCCGGAAAGCCGACGATCCGGAAAGCCGTAAAAGTGGTGCAGTCCAAAAGCGTAAAGCCGGAAATACGGAAATCCGCATCCCCGGCTCTGCGGCGATCAGGCCACCCGGTCGAGCAGCTTCTTGGCCCGCGTCTCCAGGTCGAGGCGGGTGTCTTGGTACGGCTTGTCGCGGGCGACAGCCGTGATCCCCTGCACGAAATCGAACACGCTGGAGGGGGCATGGCCTTCTTCCGCCAACACTGTCTCGATGATCTTCGCCGTTTCTGTCTTGGAGAAGCCACGCTTGCGCAGAAACTCATTGCGGTCCCCGTCGCTGTGGGCAACGATCGTCTCCCGCGCCGTCTTGATGCCGTTGACGAAGGGCATGGGGGAAGAATCGGCGAACCGGATCAGCGCCGGCGCGGCCTCGTACGCGAACCGCGAGGCGGCGTATTTCGAGTGGCGGATGGTGATCTCCTCGAAATTTTCGACACCCCAGAGGCAGCGATTCTGACACACTGCTCGCAGATAAAAGCTTGCAATCCCAAGCGTTTTCGCGCCGACTTCGCTGTTCCAGCAGTAGAAGCCGCGGAAGAATAAATCAGGACCACCGTCCGGCAGGCGGCCGGCCTCGATCGGATTGAGGTCGTCGACCAAAAACAGGAAAACGTCGCGGTCCGAGGCATAGAGCGTCGTGGTGTCCTGAGTGATGTCGACGCGCGGATTGTAGACGCCGGTCGACCAGTCGAGTACCCCCGGCACCTTCCAACGGGTGTCGCCGGTGCCGTTGCCGGCGATGCGTTGCACGGCTTCGACCAGTTCGTGATCGAAGATCCGGCCGTAATCGGGACCGGTGACGGCGCGCAATTCAACACGGCCGTCCTCGATCTCCAGCGTCTTGACCTGCTCGGCGCGATGCGAGGTCAGGCCGTATTGCAGGTTGATGCCGGCCAATGGCGCCGGGAGCTGGCGCAAATAGGCTGCCGGAGCGCCGACCAGGCCGGCAAGCTGGCCGAAGGACCAATGCGTCGGCGCCACCGGGGCGTTCGTGCCCGGCAGGGCCAAGGTCAGGCGCTCGGCGTCGTCGCGGCTCGCCTCCACCCGGATCGCCGCGCTCTCCACCGTCCGCGTCCGGCTGCGCTCGGCCCGGCCGCGCACGGCGGCATACAGGTCCGAGAGAGACAGGTAGCGTTCGTCCGCCGGGCGCGAGAACCATTCCGAGGATACGCGGCTGCTCCGGCCGCCGCGGCTGGTATCCACCTTGTAGCCGCCGGAAAAATTACGGGCGGGGTCCAGAATCTCAACTTGGGTCATGGGGACTTCTCCATGACGGGCGCCGGAGACCTCTTCTCTGGCCATCGTCCCGTCACGGGAATTCCCTCCACCCTCTCACTCTCGCGAGTGCCGCAAACTCGGAAAGCCATAGAGCCGCAAATCCGGAATGCCGAGGCGGGTGTCAGGCCGTCTCGCCATCCCGCCGGATCCCCCATCGCCACGATCTTCAGCCTTTCTGCTTCAAGGGGCCGTTGCAGGTGCAGGGCGTCGTTGGCTACGAGCCGCAACCATTATCTGATGGCGCGTCGGCGTCCATCCAACCAGTGCATAGACGTCCATTAGCGAGCCAAACCGTCTCGTTATACAGGTCGTCGACGGCAACTCCGGGTCGGCGTTGATCAAGGTGCAAGAAAGATAACCTTTCTCCTCCAGCAGCCGCTTCAGACCAACGATGATCTGCTCGGAAGAGAACCTCGACGTGAGCAGTGCTCCGTCTGCACCGAATCGTCCCCCATCGGGTTTGGCCGCTTCCCTGGCGCGGCGCCGCAGATAGACGGCCTTTTGGACATCGCTGTGGCTCATGACCGGTAAGCCTGCCGCTCTATACGCCGTCAATAGGGACCCGAAGTGTTGCCGGACGAGGGCGGGAGACGGCAAGCTGGGATCATCCAGGATGACCCGCAGTGACATATGGCCATGTTTCTCGAACGCAACGCGCAGCGCCGCCACCATTTCTTCGCGGGTCCAGATTTCGCCTCTGCCCAGTCTCCCCTGCCACGCCGGCGGCTCATAGCCCACACGGCGGAATGCTTCGTAGATGCTGCCGAAATGATCTCGATAGGCGGCATCCGCGGGCGTGCCGGACGACCCGCCGAGAAGCATCCCCGAGAGCCGTCCTTTCTTCTTCAGGAGGCTCCGAAGCGCGTCGAGCATGTATCTTGTGCCGTAGCGATTGTCGCGCCTTTCACAAAGCCCTTTCTGCGCCTTCTGGAACATGTCTACCGGGACGACCAGAGACATCGTCTCGGTGCGTGTCCACTCCGACTCCGGGTTGTCGATCGTCGGTTGCTGAAGCGTCTTGCTCGTCCGGTTGTAGGCGTAGATCCCGATGCAGTATTCGCTCCTCAGGACATTGACCACACGCGGCCGGGTCCAGGGGCAGCCCCCTTTGCCCGGAACCCCCTCGCGCCGCAGGGTCCTGGCGACTTCGCTGGCGCTGAGCTTCCGGCTGACAAACAGATCGAATATCCGGCGGATCACGGCCAGCTCTTCTGGCGGGCCTTGAACGATGACGACCCGATCGGTGCTGAGCGCCTTGTACTCGCCTGGACCGAGCAGACCTCGCACGTTGCCGTCCTTGTCCCGCAATTCACGCCGGAAGCCGTAGATTAGGGTACCGCCCTGCCGGAAGCCGAGGCCTGCCTGCTGCCGGTGGGCGCAGGCCAGTTTCACGGAGAGTTCCCGGCTGTATTCCGCGGCCATCACCCGCTTGAGTTGCTTGAGGATCGCGCTCGCGGGAGACAGGTCGTTGTCGAAGGGCTCGATGCAATAGATAAGCTTTATGCCCGCTTGTCGGCAGATGAATTCGTAGTGTCCGGCCTGGTCGGGATCCTGGAACCGTCCCCAGCGGCTGACATCGAGGATAAGAATCGCATCAAAGGTCCGGTCCGGCGCCAGGGCATCCGAAAGCAGCCGCTGCAGCGCCTCCCGGCCCTTGAGCGATAGGCCCGACTTTCCCGGATCAGCGTAGGTGGCGACGATTTCGTACCCGTGGGACGCCGCATATTCGCCAATCGCCGCTTTCTGGTTGTCGATCGAATAACGCTGGTGGTCGGTCGACATCCGGACATATTGGGCGGCATGAATCGGGGCGCTTAGGGCTGGCTCAAACACGGTTATCCCTCCAGCCCGGCGGCGATGCGCGCGCGTCGTCGGGCGGAACGGCGCATGGCGGTTTCGGCCGTGATCTCAAGGCGGGTTCGCTTCCATCCCGCTAGTTCGTAGGCGTTGAGCAGCGAGCCGAAGGTTGTGATGATCACCGCCGGCGTCGGCAACACCTCGTCTTTGTAGATCAGCTCGGAGGACAGATAGTTGTGTTTGTCGAGGAGGTGTTTCAGCCCGGCAATGAATTCATCATGGGTCGTCGCCGGGCCGGCGCTCTCCACGGCTGGCGTGGGCGTCCGGACCCGCCGCATGCGATCTTCGTAATTCTTGAAGAGCATCTTCTGGCTGTGGGTGGCCGCCGGCAGGCCGGCGACCTCCAGTGCGCGCGCCAGCGTGCCGAAATGGTGTCGGACAAACTTCCATGAAGGTAGATCCGGGTCCTCGTCGATCGTCCTCCCGGTAACGTATCCGATGCGCGCGTGGAGCCTGCGGAGCCGATCGATCAGCTCCTTATCGGTCGGCGGGCGCCGCCGATACCGGTCCCGGATCCATTGCGGCTGATCGTAGCCGATAAGCTTGTAGGCGTTCTGCAGGGACCCGAAATGATACTTGTAAGTGCTGGTGTTTGGCGTCAGCAGCGATTTCTGGACGATGCTCTCCGACAGCCGCCCTTTCTCGTCGAGTAACAGCTGTAACCGCTCAAGCAGAAATTCCTCCGAGTGCCTGAAGGGCCGGGTCGCGGCAAGGCGCGCCCGGACCCTCTGGAACAGCTCCACTGGCACGACTGGCTCCATGATCCTCGTGCGGACCCATAGGGCCTCCGGGTTGAGCCTCAACCGGCTCTGCAGCTTACTTCCTGAACGGTTATAGGTATAGGTGCCGATGCAGAGTTCGCTCTTCAGCACCGTGCGCACGCGCGCCGTGGTCCATGGCGCGTCACCGGCCAGGGTGCCTTCGGCCTCAAGCGTCCGTGCGATCGCCGCGAAGCTCATGCCATGATTGCCGAACATGTCGAAAATCCGATTGATGACGACGATTTCTTCGGGTGGTCCGGGAACGAATACGACGCGGTCCGTCTGCGCCGCCTTCCTCTCCCCGGTTTCGAGCAACAATCGCCGCTTCCCGCGCTCGTCTCTGAGTTCACGGCGAAAGCCGTAGGAAACGCCTCCGCCCATGTTGTATCCGAGCGCCGCCAGCCGCAGCTTCGCCCGGCTGACCTTCTGCGAAAGCTCGCGGCTGAACTCCGCCGCCATGACACGCTTCAGGAGCTTGAGGATGCTGGATGTCGGCGACGTGTCGTCCTCGAAGCTCTCCTGGCAATAGATGATCTGGACCTTCGCCTGACGGCAGAGGAACTCATAATGCGCCGCCTGGTCGGTATCCTGAAAACGGCCCCAGCGGCTGACGTCCAGCACGAGGACCGCATCGAAGCCGCGCGTCGGATCAAGCACGTCGGCGAGCAACTGCCGTAGCGCTGCGCGGCCCTTGAGCGACAGGCCGCTCTTGCCGGTATCGGCGTAGGTCCTGACGATCTCGTAGCCATGCGCCAACGCGTAGACAGCGATCAGGGCCTTCTGGTTCTCGATCGAGTACCGCTGTTGGTTGGACGACATCCGGACATACTGGGCTGCTCGGCATGGTCGTGCCGTTTCTAGCATCTTCCGCAGGGTTGCCTCACACGCCACAGGGAAACGTTGATCTTAGCGCCGATCCGGCAGGTGGCCTATTGCGGTCACGCGAACCACGGAGGGCGGGACCGCGATAAGTGGTCGATGCCGTCATTGCCGCAGCGGAGAAAACCGCAATTCACCACCCGACTGGCGTAATCAACGTTCCAACCTCACGCGCAGTCGCCGCGCGCGTTCCTGGAAAGCGGGCTCGCCACCCTCCAGCGTTTTGCAGACGGCCTCCCGGATTGCAGCGCTTTCCAGTCCGCCCGCGACATAGCTGATCGGCGGAAGACCGCCCGATGAATGCGGGCCGGCTTCCGCGACGATGATTTGGTCCGCATCAGTGTTGATGACGAGATTCGCGTTATGCGTGACAATGATGACCTGCCGCTTTGCCTTGGCCGCGACGAAGAGCGGCACCAGTTCGTCGAACACAGACTTCGGATCGAGATTTTCCTCTGGCTGGTCGATGATCAGTGGGCGATCGTCTGAATCATCAAGAGCGAGATACAGCAGCAAGAGCACTATCCCTCGCGTACCAGGAGAGAGCTTACGAATATCGACGCCATCGTAAGAGATCTCATAGCGAACAGTGATATGGTCGGTGCCGAAGAGCCAGTGCGCGAATTTCTTCGACCACGCGCGGAATTCGGCCTGTTGCGTCGGCGCATAGGGTGCATGCATAAGCAGGTCTTTCAGGTATCGTCCCAGGAAGGTCGTCATCGCGGCCTGAACCTCGGTCGCCGAGCCGGACTCCCAGACAGGTTTGAGCGACGCCGCCGCGACCGCGATCAGCGAGCCCTTACCGTAGAACGGTCCGGCCTTGCGCCTGTCGAGAAGTTCTTCCTCTGCGACGGTACCCCAAGCCACCACATCGGCGATTCTCCGAACCGAGAAGGCGAGCTTCTTGAGCGTGCCAGACGATGCGGCGAGCCGCGCCATGAGGGGAGCGTACAGACCGGCCAACGCGTCCTGTTCGTTGATGATCGCTTCGAATACCCGGCCGTAAGTGTCATCGCGTTCGACCTGAAGGTCTTTTTTACGAGCCACGGCACCCTGCGCATCGGCGAGCCGGGCTTGGAGGATTTGCTGCGCCGAATTTTCCTGCGCAATACGGCCTGTCAATGCCGTGTATTGATTGCGAACGAGCTTGTCCGCGCTGAACAGCGCCTCAAGCCGCGACATCTCGGCGACGATCGGCGCGAGCGGGAGCGCCACCAGGTCGGCATCGGCGGCAACCAGCGCGACGTTCGGATCGCCGGCCGGCGGTGTAACGCCATTGAACTTGCGAACCTCCCCGTCCGCCCAGGCGATGTAGGCCGTCAGACTGCTGTCGACGTCGCCCTTGTAAATCAGCAAAAAGTCATCCCACTGCTTGGCGTCCAAGCCGCTGTTCGAGTGTCGCGCCTGGGCTTGGCGGAGTATCTCCGGCGCTCCCGTGGCTCGCATGCTCCGAACCTCATCCTGGAGGGCGACGAAGGTGTGGCGCTGGTTTCCGAAGGCCTGGATTTTGTTTCGAAGATTCTGAGCCGCCTGACTGAGCTGGGTATGGCGGGCCACCTGCGCTTCGGTCCCTCTGACAACGAGCTTGGCGCGATCGGCGGTGTAGTCGGCAATCAGCTTTACCTTCTGAGCAACCTGCGTCATCAGCGTGGCAACGAGGCTTTCCTTCTCGATCTCAACGGCGATGCGGTCGGAGATGTCGGAGATCGCACCGGCTTCGCGCTCGCGTGCCTGCCGAAACCGTGCGGTCTGCTGGTCCCTCAGTTCGGCGAAGTCACTCATCCATCCCCGATCGTCTTGCGAGTGCGACTCGAAGATCACCCGCTCGATCTCGTCCACGAGACCATCTGAAACACCCTGTGCCGAACAAAGCTCTTCGACAAACTGCTGTGAGAGGTAACGGGCGCGCGGAAACGACAGATGACCATTAGCGTCGCTGCCGTCGAGCGAGCGCGTAACTGTCCCGCCCCCACCCCATGTGAGCGTGGTCGTCGCCTTGCCAATCAAGCTGCGCGCCCGCGCCAGGAAGGATGGGCTGGTGTTCTCGTCCGCATCCCAGACTGAGGGCGTGATCGCATCGCAACCTGCCGCAATCACCTCGGCCAGAGCCGTCTTGCCCGATCCTCGCGCCCCAATGATCGCCACAAGCCCAGGATTCAGAGGGATATCGGGTTTGGAAACCCAGTCCGCATCGTCGATCCTGACATGAGAAATAACCTGCGACGGCATTGCAGATTGCGGTGGCTGTTCGCCGACATAGGCGCGCCCCTCTGGATCGATGCACGCCTGTTCAAGGGCATCGAACTCAAGGCCTCCTTTGATCCAGGAGAAGCGATTGCCAAACGGCGTCGCAACGTCTTCCAGCTTGTGCGCGTCGCTGCCATGTAAGCAGGGTTTCAGGCCGCCATAGCGTGCGCGGATCTCCGCAGGCCCTAAGTCCCTTTGGCCGAGCCAGAACTCTCGCTGCGCCGGGCTGCCGGCAAAGATGATGTCCGCGAAGCCCTCAATCTCACGTCGGATAGTCTGATCGGCCGCCGCACGCACGCCCGAGGTCCCATCGGTCGCGCCGCCCGCAACAGCGATCAGTATGTTTTTCTTCGCCCAGCCACTCTCATTGAACACCTCGCGCAGCTTCTGGAAATTGACCTTGATCTGATTGGCCCCGCAGGTCAGCGCCGCTCGATCGTCGGTGATGTTCGGGTCGACTTTTTTGCCCAGCCGGATGAGATCGGCCCGGGTGCAATCGAATCGATCCTGCATGACGTTGAACTGTAGGCGCGAGAGGAGGCGCCGTAGCTCTTCGAGATGGTTGGGATCTTCCGGGCTGACGAAGAGGTGAAGATTGACGAAACCCTTTGCCGTAGCCACATCCAGGCGCAACTCAACGTTCGGGAAGATGAGCGTGACGCGCGGCAGCCGCCCCGCGGCCTTGTACCGAAGGACCTCTTCATAGGTGTCCGTCACATAATAGTCGGTGACCGCGATGGCCTCGATTGTCGGCGTCTTCTGTTCCAGGGCAGTCAGATAGTCGGTCCACGCTGTCGGCCCGGTGAACTGATTGTTCATCGCCGTGCCCGGCGCGTGGATATGCGGCTCCCATCGCCGCCATTCTGATCCGCGGTTCAACATTGTCCCCCGAAGGCCTCCTTCTTCCCCGATCACGCCGCTTGCCCTGTGCCAACTGAAATCCCATACTGCGGTTTCACGCGACGCTAGATCGCTACGGTGACGTCCTGCTGGCACGTCGAACAGCGGAAGAAGTCTTCGTGACGTGTGCCGCCGCCAATCGGTTTCAGGATCGCGTGGCGCTCGTGGCCCATCCAGCAGTAAGGGCACATGAGGTCAACGCCTTGCTTGACCTGAAAGCGTTCCAGGCGCGCCGGCCCCAACTCAGCAGTAGCCAATGCCGCTTTCTTTTCCTCCAGCGCCTTCTCCAATTCGGCGACTTCGCGTCGCAGACTCGAGACACGGAGCTGCGCGCGTTTTGCAAGCTCGGCCGTGATTTGCTGAATTTGCGATTCCGCTGACACCCTCTTCTCCATCGGCCATGATCTCTTAGGTTGGCCTTCATGCTACTCCGGCGAAGTATTATGCCAAATTGTCGTGCCGCATTACACTCGTGTGTAGAATAAGATTCCAGGAATATCTCGTGCAGCTAATTACCAAGATCGATGAAGCCAATTCACACAAACAGGCCAGATCGATGATCATGGCTGGCTGGACTGCGCGCCTTGGCCAATGGAAACGCTTCGATCAAAAATGGGAAAAGGGCTTGCGGAAGGCCGGCCTTGAATATTTCCACGCCAAGGAGATGCCTAATCACCCGTTTACGATGAAGGGCGTCAAGATTGCCAACGACCTTCTGATGTTCGGCCTCGTCATCCGCCTCGACCGGAAGGATTACGAGGAAGTCTATAGGGCCAGCCAATGGGGAGGCAAAGTCCATCCCGATAGCATGTACGGGCTGTGCTTCCGATATCTGCTCGCCGGCGTTCTGGAGGTCGGCACTCACGAGTATGGGGCCAACCTGACGCTCAACTTTACCATAGAAACCGGCCACCCCAACCAGGGAGCGCCCAGTGAGATTATCAACCGGCTGAAGAAGGATCGGATCAAGGGTACCTCCGAGTTTCTCGGCTCGGTGATGCCCGCCGACAAGAAGGAGTGCTTCGGCCTGCAGGCAGCCGATGGCCTTGCGACCGGCGCCGGATGGAGTGAAACCGAGGAGGGATCGACGGTCCCCCTTGGCGACGTCTCCGATGTCGGAACCATCGCCGCTGTTCAGGGAAGATTCTCGGTGAACGCGCCGATTTTTCGCTGCCATATCACTCGAGGGGATCTCGCTCGGCTACGCGATGATCAGTTCGCGCTCGCGGATCTTCGAAAAAAATTCGGACAGCAGCGCGCCGCAGAAATTGCAGATCGCAAAGCTGCCGAAGCAAAATCTGTGGAAAGCTGATCTGGCAATTTTTTGTCGACCTATAGGGCGCGCTGGCGGCTGATTCGTGACGGTCCGCTTCGGCTCTCCCTATGGATAAACCCAGGCATTTCCTGTATTCTGGCGCCCGGTCCCCAATATAAGGGAGTCTGCCGTATAATACCGATAGTTATAAATTCTAACCAAACATGGGAGATCCCCCGGCTCTGCCGGGGAGGCAGCAGAAGTTTGACATTTTCGGGAGTATGAAGCCGGGTGTTCATCGACGAAATTCCAGATCGTGAGCCGCCAAGCACACGAAGGGGAATTCCATCGATGAACGAGAGTGACAGTTTAAGCCACAGCAAGTGGGAGTGCAAATACCACGTTGTATTCGTCCCGAAGTGCCGGAAGAAGACGCTATACGGTCAGTTGCGGCCGCATCTTGGGGCGGTATTCCGCAAGTTAGCCGAGCAGAAGGAAAGCATGATCGAGGAGGGGCATTTGCAACCAGATCATGTTCACATGATGATCTCGATCCCACCGAAATATGCGGTGTCGCAAGTGGTCGGTTTTATAAAGGGAAAGAGCGCCATACATTTGGCGCGGGTGTACGGCGAAAACAGGCGCAATTTTGTTGGCCAGAGTTTCTGGGCTCGCGGGTATTTCGTCTCGACGGTCGGTCGGGACGAGGCGGTGATCCGGGAATACATCCGAAACCAGGAACTCGAAGACAGTCGCCTGGAGCAAATGAACCTCTGGCGCTAAAGGTCACCTTCCGGTGGCCGACTAAATCGGGGCCGCGTCAGCGATCCCAATAGCCGCTTTGAGCGGCTCACCTTTGCTGGGGCCCGTTAGTGGCCCCAGAACCTGCCGCTTTGAGCGGCCCACGAACTAAAGCCCCCGGCTCTGCCGGGGGATACTTACTTTAGTATTCCAGGCTAGATGGAACAAGCACGTTAGATCCATAACTAACGGCAGCTTTCAAAGAACTCTGCATCCAATGCTGCCTTTCAGCCCCGGCCCGCACTTGCCGTAGGCGGAACGTCTGTTTCTCTTGCCGACGGTGCGGAAGGAGACCGGCAGTTCGCCACCCATTCCGGTCGAGGCGGGGAAATGGCCGAGGTGGGGCATCTACGGTCGAGACGGGTCTTGTCGCTCACATGCGCGTGAAGGACCACGATTTGCATCGCTATATCACGGCCATTCTGAAATTCTGGGCTGCGGCCGGCGCGTCGTCGGTTCTTCGCATCAAGCTCGATAATTACAGGCGAGGCGGATGCGGCGCGAGCAAGCAAACAGCACATGTTGTACACTTCTTTCGGTCAGTGACGCTGCTGCTGCATCAGGAATTCCCGGACCTGTCCGATCACGGTCATGGCAGCGGCCAGACGGCCGGAATCGCGATTATGCCCCATCAATCGAATCCGCTTGCTGGCTTCTTCAAGATCGCCGACCAACTTTGCCCGTTCGTCGAAGGATATGTTCTCGCCGAGGCGGTTGATCGCTGCTATCGCGGCTTCGATCAGCGCCAGAATCTGTGTAAGATCGTCATTCCTTTCGTCAGTCGGGAAGCCGAACAGAAGCGGGTCATGAACGAACTGGCGTCGAACTTCGAGGCCAGCGTCATGGGAATCGTTCAGGCGGTGGCCAGCGCGACAACCGAGTTGACGTCGTCGATCCACGAGATTGGACGCCAAGTCGTCGAATCAGCGACGGTTGCCAAATCCGCCGTCGATGAGGCGAACCGGGTCAATCAGATGGTCAACGACTTGGCTGCCTCTGCCCAAAAGATCGGCCAGGTGGTTCAATTGATCAACGATATTGCCAGCCAAACCAACCTGTTGGCGCTCAATGCGGCGATCGAGGCGGCACGGGCCGGCGATGCCGGCAAGGGGTTCGCCGTGGTTGCCAATGAGGTAAAAAGTTTGGCGAACCAAACCGCCAAGGCAACCGACGAGATCGGGACCCAGATCGGTTCCGTTCAACAAGCCACCCGAGAGGCGATGGTGGCAATCCAGGCCATTACAAGTACTATCAAGCGTATCAGTGAGATTTCCTCGGCCATATAGTCGGCGGTCGAGGAGCAGGGTGCGGCAACCGGGGATATTGCGCGTAATGTTCAGGAGGCGTCGGATGGCGTGGGCGAAGTCACCAGGAGGATCGGCAACGTGACCCGCGGCCTCTACCGAGACGGGGCAGTCCTCGTCCCAGGTTCTGGAAGCGGCGCAGCAGTTGTCCGTTCAATCGGACCGTTTGAAGACGGACGTCGACGGGTTCGTGGCCCGTATCCGGTCAGTTTAAAGTGAGGTCTGTGCGGATAAAAATGCAAAGCAGCAAATTGAAACGCATCGCTCGTCGTCTGCCGGGGCGATATTCCTATTTGGAAGATGTGCCAATGGATCAACGCTTCGCGCGCCGCCGCGTGCGTTATAGAGCGTCCTTTCCCGGATCGGCCGTATGGGCCGGTCTGCAGCTTGCGCCGCTTTATCTTGCTTTCGTCGGCACACTCAAGAGTTTGGACGTCGATTTGGACGATTTGTAGGTTTGCTTCCGGGGAATCCTGCTGGCACGCACATTACGTCTCCACCGTCGGTTTCCGGTCGTGGGACTCCCTCAGCGAGACTCTTTGTTGCGTGAAATGGCCGGCAAGTGCATGCTTGAGTACTCGATTGATCGAAGTGTTTCTCCGAACAGATAGCAGGTATTGATGTCCATTGATCTGACGAGACCGATCCTCATTGTAGATGACTACAAGACCATGTTGCGGATCGTTGCGAATCTGCTCAAGCAACTTGGATTTTCCGACATAGACGAGGCGACGGACGGCGCGATGGCGCTGCAGAAAATAAAAGAAAGAAAATATAACTTGGTTATTTCCGACTGGAACATGGAGCCAATGACGGGTCTGCAATTGCTGAAAGAAATTCGGAGCGACGCGAAGATGAAAGATCTCCCTTTCATTATGGTGACGGCAGAGTCGAAAACAGAGAACGTCATCGCTGCGAAGCAGGCCGGTGTGTCCAACTATATCGTCAAGCCGTTCAATGCCGAGACCTTGAAAGGCAAGATCGTCAGTGTTTTAGGCGAATTCTGATTCAGTAGGGAGAATGGTGATGATTTCTTCTGATGACGAAAGTCAGCTGAAAAAAGAATTGCTTCGCATGTATGGCAACCTGAATGAAATGCGTCGAGAGGTCGCCGCGCTGCAGCAGGACGACGGTTTGGGCAACTTCATGTCCATGGCCGATACCTTGGACGCTATCGTCGAAAGTACCGAGGACGCCGGCAACACGATCATGGACAGCATGGAGGCTATCGGCGGAAAGCTGGAATTGTTGCGCGGTTTGGGCGATGCGAAGGTCGCGGCCATTTGCCAGGACATTACCGGAGACGCCAATCGCGTTTTCGAGGCCTGCGCGTTTCAGGATCTCACCGGTCAGCGTATTACGCGGGTGGTCAAGTCACTGACGTTCGTCGAGGACCGCGTCAATGCGCTGATTCGCCTGTGGGGAAAGGACGAACTGGCTGCCATGGTCGAAGAGCTTAACGAGGAAAAACCAGAGATCGAGACCGATGCCGCTCTGCTGCACGGTCCGCAGCGGTCGAATGTCGCCATCTCGCAAGCCGACATCGATAAACTCTTCGGGTGAAGCGCGACCGCTGGCGTCGGTAAGGTGAGTTTATGGCTCCTTATGCGGTCGCGCTTTGTCCTGTCTTAGGCCTTGCGGATACGGTCAATAAACTGATCGACTTCACTGCCCAAGGTCTCCGCTTGTTTCGATAGCTCGCTGGACGCATCGAGAACGTGGCTTGCCCCGGTCCCGGTTTCGCTCGCCGCTTCCGTCACACCGGCGATATTGCGAGAGACCTCCTGGGTGCCGACAGCTGCCTGTTCGACATTGCGGGCGATCTCCTGGGTGGCTGCGCCTTGTTCCTCGACCGCCGCGGCGATCGCCGCCGAAATCTGATTGATTTCGCTGATCGTCGTGGTGATTGCCTGAATCGCGGCGACCGCCTCGCCGGTTGCCGTTTGCACGCCGACAATATGCTGCGAAATCTCTTCGGTGGCCTTGGCCGTTTGGTTGGCCAGATGTTTGACTTCGCCAGCCACCACAGCGAACCCCTTGCCGGCCTCACCGGCGCGAGCCGCCTCGATGGTGGCGTTCAAGGCCAAAAGATTAGTCTGGCTGGCGATGTCGCTGATCAATTTGACCACACTGCCGATCAAGCCGGCCGAATTGGCCAGGCCGTTGACGATCTCGTTGGTCTTCGCAGCCTGTGCCACCGCGTTGCTCGAAATCCCCGCGGCCGCATTGACCTGCCGGCTAATCTCGTGGATAGACGATGACAGCTCTTCAGCCGCGGATGCCACCGTCTGCACATTGCTGCTCGCTTCTTCCGAAGCGGCGGCGACGACCGCCGCCTGCCGGCTGGCTTCTTCCGCCACCGACGACAAGGATTGGGCGGTACCCTGCATCTCGGTGGCGGCGGAAGCGACCGTCTGCACCACGCCCTTGACGCTGGCTTCGAAATTGTCGGCCAAGTCGTTCATCATCTGGCGTTTGTTGTCCTCGGCCTTTTGTTTGATCTGCTCTTGCGCCAGGCGAAGCTCGGCCGCTTCGCGGGCGCCGTCGCGCAAAACCGCGATGGAGCGTCCCAGAAGACCGATTTCATCGCCACGTCCGGTTTCGCCGACCTCGACGGCGAAATCCTGTCGAGCCAGTCGTTCGGTCACCAGCGCCAGGCGGCGGAGCGGATTGGCGATGCTGCGCGCCAGGAACCATCCGCCGACGATGAGAATCAGGGTGATCGGTCCGATGATCGCCACAAATTTCAAAGCTATATTGGTAAACTCGGCATCGACGTCATCGATATAGATCCCGGTCCCGACAACCCAGCCCCAGGGCTCGTAGTCCGCCGCTGAAGAGACTTTGCGGAATGACCCTTGGGCTCCCGGCTTGGCGAAATAGTAAAAGACGGCTCCGCCACCGGAACGTGCCTTAGCAATGATCTCCGGTAGATAGGCATAGCCATGGTCATCTTTGCTCTCTATGAAATTTTTACCTTCCCGTTCCGGATTGAGAGCATGGACGATATTGGTGCCTGTGTAGTCGTATGCGAAGAAATAGTATCCTTTACCATAGCGCATGCCGCGCAAAGCCGTTTTGGCTGCCGCTTGCGCTGTCGCCAGATCCATTTCTCCGGTTTTAACTTTGCCATCGAAGGTTTTGGCGATGTCACGCGCCGATTCCGCCAAGTTTTGAACCTTGGTCACGCGGTCTTCGATCATCGTCGAATACAGGAGGGAGAGCGCGAAAGCCGCCAGAATGACGAAGCCGACGACGCCACCAATGACCAGGGAGAGCAGCTTTACGGAAATTCCCAGACGCTTCAGCATGATGGATCCTGACAGGCGCAGCCGAGTTGTTTGTTGGCCGATGCTGACGCCGCTATGGCCATTCGAAATATATCCATCAATTAATATAAATTATCGGATGATTAATATCCCCATATAGGGACTGTGGTTTATTGGGCGCGGCGTTGGTTTCGAGAAGGGGAAAAGCCGTCTCTGAAGGCGGAAGAGCCCGATGCCGTTGCTTTGTCTATCGTGTCGGCAGCGACGTCTTGAAGCGGCATTGACACGCCTCGAGCGCCACCGTCATCCGCTGTCAATTTGCAAAATCGCTTCCGCGAGCGGAGACGCGGCATTTCACCTGCGGGCGGTATCGAGGACACGGCAGTGGGGCAAGCGTTGGCGGATCGTCATCCTGCCTGGGCGGAGCGGACGCCGCGTGATGTGGCGGACCTGTGGGGCTTCATTGTTGATCTCGAGTCCGCCAGCTTCAGGCTGCTGCTGATTAGATTGGTTGCGTCGAGCTGCTTACGCGTCTCCGAAGCGCAGTACGCCCATCTTGATATCCCCTGGGTCGTGGGTCTTCTCCATGACGGGCGCCGGGAGCCTCTCTCCTAAACTCTTACCCGTCACGGGAATCCGGGCCGCACTCTCACTCTATGGGGCGTTGCAGGGCCTCCCCAGAGAAAGGGGAGGCCGAGACCATGCGTCAACAGGACCCCCGGTTGCTTCCTGTGCGCGCCTGTGTTCAGCCAAAGAGGCTGAACAGGTGGGCATCTGAAATCGGTGACTCCAATAGAAGGGCTATGTTACTTCCCGACCACTTGCTGTGGCGTCAATGCTGCATTTTCACACGGTATCTACCTCCAATCCATGTTCGGTATCGGAAAACTCGGTTTGGCAGTTTAGAAGTCCTCAAATGGGGATATTTCCGCGTATCGGATCGTCATAAGTTATCGATTGAGTAGATTTGTTATTATGTCGGTGGAGCCTCTTCCCCGACGAGGATGTTGCGCGGTGAAAATGGCATTGGCGATCGACGCTTTCTCCGAACGGGAACTGTTCGAGACCAAGCTGAAAGAGAGCGAGGCACGCTATCGTCTGCTCGCCGACCACAGTTCCGACATGATCGCCGTGCTCGATGTGGAGGGGCGCTATCTCTATGTCTCGCCGGCCAGCTTTTCACTGTTCGGCCAGATCCAAGAGGAATTGCTGGGGCGACTGGCCACCGATTTTGCTCATCCTGACGACGTGGCGCTGTTCCCGGCCAGCATCAGGGAAACCCAGGCTGAACCCGGCGTCCGTACGATCACTTTCCGGCGCCTGCGGAAAGACGGCCAGTACTCCTGGGTCGAATCCAAGATTCAGGGGGTGCGCGACGCGGACAATAACGTCATTCAAATTATCCTGACGGCACGGGATATTTCGGAGCGCCGGCAAGCGGAAGAGGATCGCCGCGTCGCCGCCATCGCTTTCGAAACGCAGGAAGGCCTGATCATCAGCGCTGCCGACGGGACGATCCTGCGGGTCAACCAAGCGTTTTCCAAAATCACCGGTTATTCCGCCGCTGAGGCCGTCGGGCGAAAGACCAATCTGCTCAAGTCGGGCCGCCACGATCCAGTCTTCTACGCAGCGATGTGGGAGGCTATCGCTCGCACCGGAACATGGCATGGCGAGGTCTGGAACAGGCGCAAGAATGGTGATGTGTATCCCGAATGGCTGACCATTACGGCGGTCAAGGGACCGGCCGGGGAGGTCACCCATTATGTCGGCGCCTTTGCCGACATCACTCAACGCAAGGCGACGGAAGACGCGATCGAGCATCTGGCTTTTTACGACCCTCTCACCCGATTACCCAACCGACGGCTTTTGCAGGATCGGCTGCAACAGGCCCTAGCGACGAGTGTCCGGACCAAGCGGGAGGGGGCGCTGCTGTTCATCGATCTCGATAATTTCAAAACCATCAACGACACTCTGGGGCATGACCAGGGCGATCTGCTTCTGCAACAGGTGGCCCTTCGGTTGATCGCCTGCGTCCGGGAAGCCGACACCGTGGCGCGATTGGGCGGTGATGAATTCGTCGTCATGCTGGAAGATTTGAGCGAGAACCGCAACGACGCGGCGGCCCAAGCCAAGGTCGTCGGCGAGAAGATACTGGCCGCGCTCCACAATCCCTACAAGCTCGGATCTTCCGAATGCGAGAGCAGCTCCAGCATCGGAGTGACTTTGTTTGGCGATCATCACCAAAATATGGACGAAATTCTGAAGCAGGCTGACCTCGCCATGTACCGCTCCAAGGCGGGGGGGCGGAACGCCATGTATTTCTTTAATCCGGAAATGCAATTGGCGATCGCCGCGCGCGCCACCTTGGAAGCGGACTTGCGGAAAGCGGTCAGAGATGGGGAATTTATCCTTCATTACCAGCCCCAAGTTGACAACAGCGGACTGTTGACCGGTGCCGAAGCTCTGTTGCGCTGGCAACATTCCGAGCGTGGCGTGATGTTTCCAGATCGGTTCATTTCCCTGGCCGAGGAAACCGGTCTGATCGTGCCCTTGGGGCGACGGGTGCTGGAGACCGCCTGTGGCCAATTGGCGGCATGGGCCAGGCGGCAGGAAATTGCCCACCTTACTCTGGCGATCAATGTCAGTGCCGGCCAGTTCCGCCAAGCGGACTTCGTCGAACAGATTCTGGCAACGTTGGACAGTACCGGGGCCGATCCACGAAAACTGACGCTGGAACTGACCGAGAGCATGTTGCTCGACGATATTGAGGATGCCATCGCCAAAATGAGCGCGATAAAAACGGTTGGCGTGAGTTTTTCCCTGGACGATTTCGGAACAGGCTATTCGTCACTGACCTATCTGAAGAACCTGCCGCTGAGCCAGTTGAAAATGGACCGGTCGCTTGTCTCCAATGCGCCGTCTGATCCCAATGCCGCCGCCATCGCCAAGACCATCGTCTTTCTGGCGCAAAGCTTGGGCTTGGCTGTGATCGCCGAAGGGGTGGAAACCGAGGTTCAGCGAGAATTCCTCGAAAGCATCGGTTGCCGCGGCTATCAAGGATATCTGTTCGGCCGACCGCTGCCGCTGGAGGTTTTCGAGGATTCCCTCTCCCAAAAGTCATCATCCCGATCGACTGGCTTTAAATAAATCAAAACTAAAATGTCCCACCTCATACGTGGCGAACCCTGACAACGGCGTGGTTCGGGATTCTGGTGTTTTGTGGCGAGCTAACTAACGCCGCCATTATGTGGATTTTGCTCGAAAAATTGAAAAATTAGACTATTAATGCGCGTTAATGGCGTTTCAAGAGAAGGGCTTTGGGTAACAGCTCAAGCCGTAGCCTGTCCTGATTTCGGCCAACCGATTCCCCGAGAAATGTCCTTATATAGGGATATTTTTCATGTGATTATTTAACCAGAATGGGCCTGTCTCAAGCTGGTGTTGTGCGAAAGGCAGGCCCATTATGACCTTTTTTAATAATCTGAGGATTCCCGCAAAGCTCCTGCTGTCATTTGCGATACTGGTCCTGATCATGGTCGGGAATGCCGTCATTTCGTTGACGCAAATGTCGTCGATGCACGCCGCGGCGGTCGACATCACCACCAATTGGATGCCCAGCATCGCGACACTCGACAAGATCAGCCTGACGATCTCGGAGCATCGGCGGTGGGAACTGCGCCACCTCATCGCCACCGACCAGAACGACATGGCCGAGGTCGACCGCAAGATCGCCGCAGTTCGAGCGAACACTGCCGATCTCCGGAAAAAGTACGAACAGATGATCTCCTCGCCGGAGGAAAAGACCCTCTACGAAAGCTTCAGCAAGCAGTTGGACGAGATCTATGCCGTCGGCGACAAGCAGTTGGCCCTGTCCCGCAAGGAACAGAAGGACGAGGCCTTGGCGCTGGCCAAGAACGAAGGGACGGCGGCATTCAACGCGGCAACCGAGACTTTGGCGAAAGATGTCGCGCTGAATTCCAGGGGAGCCGACGACGCCGACCACGTCCAAGAGAACAGCTACGGCACGGCCCGCGTGATGACCTTCTCCCTGCTGGGCATCGTCATCCTGCTGACCATCATCCTCGGTTTGCTGCTGCGGAACGTCATTGCCCGCCCGATCACCGCCATGACCGATGCCATGAAACGTCTGGCCGACGGCGACAAGCAGATCGCCATTCCGGCACGCGGACGCCATGACGAAATCGGCCTGATGGCCGAGGCCGTCGAGGTGTTCAAGGACAATGCCATCCGCGCCGATCGCCTGGCTGCCGAACAGGAAGCCGAGCGTGCCGCTCGCGAGACTCGTGCTCGTAACATCGAGCAATTGACCAGCGGCTTCGACGGCAAGGTCTCCGGCATGCTGAGCGTCGTCGCCGGCGCCTTGACCCAACTGGAAGCCACTGCCCAATCGATGTCGGCCAACTCGCAGCAGACCAGCCGGCAGACCACCGCGGTGGCCGCGGCGACCGAGGAAGCTTCGGCCAGCGTACAGACCGTTGCCGCCGCCGCCGAGGAACTTTCATCGTCGATCGCCGAAATCGCCCGGCAGGTCGAGCAATCCAACCATATTTCCCGCACCGCTTCGGAAGAGGCCAACCGCACCAACGAAACCGTTCGCGGCCTGGCCGAAAGCTCGGCCCGTATCGGCGACGTCATCAAGCTGATCAACGACATCGCCAGCCAGACCAATCTGCTGGCTCTGAACGCCACCATCGAAGCGGCAAGAGCCGGAGAAGCCGGCAAGGGGTTCGCCGTGGTGGCCAATGAAGTGAAGCACCTGGCCAGCCAGACCGGCAAGGCCACCGAGGAAATCGGCGCACAGATCTCGGCCGTCCAATCGGCCACACAGGAGGCGGTCTCGGCGATCGGTGCCATCGTCGCACGGATCGAGGAAATCAATCAGATCAGCGCCGCGATCTCCGCCGCCGTCGAAGAGCAGTCGGCCGCCACCGCTGAGATTGCCCGCAATGTCCAGCAGGCCGCTTCGGGAACGCAGGAGGTATCGTCCAACATCGGACTTGTCACGCAGGCCGCGGCGGAAACCGGCTCGGCCGCCGGCGAAGTCCTTTCGGCGTCGCAATCCCTGGCTCGGGAAACGACTGATCTCAAAGATACAGTGGCAACCTTTCTCTCTGGTGTCCGTACCGCATGAGCGTGGCTATCCTCGTCAAGAGAAAGGCGTTCTTTCGATCGGAAGAACGCCTTTCCAACATAAATAATCACAATATATATTAGATGTGATTATTTGATGGATCGATGCGCATAGACGGATAATAGCTCATATATTTTATTTTCGTCCGTTCTTTGGTGAAGATACGCCCAGTCGACGGGAATTGCAGATGTCGATTGTTTCTGATGCCTCGTCGTCGTGGCGAACGTCCGAGTAGTCAGTGCGACGCCCGGTGAATGATTTCCGTGAAGATCTCGTTGGGGGCGGTACCGAGGGCTGAGGCGATGCGAAGCAATTCGAGAATGTCAATCCGGCGTTGTCCCGCCTCATAGGAGGAAACGAAGGATTGCGGCTTGCCCAACAGGCCGGCAAGGTCCTGCTGTCGAAGGCCACGTTGCTTGCGGAAATCGGCGAGAACCTCGCCAACCACTTTGTGTTCGTCGGGGTGGATCCACACGGCTGCGCTCCCAGCTCCAATTGAGCCGAGGGCTCCAGTAGATCGGATTATCCAATATCGAAAATTCCGATATTCTGTAGAATGGTCGTCATGCCCTGCGCCTGACGGACATCTCTATCCAAATTCGCCAGCGGAACGGGAGGGGAGACGATGATGCGAACATCATGGGAGTCGCTTTGCCAAATTGCTCGGCAGGCGTTCAAGGACGGCCTTCGGCAAGGCTACAACCGCGGAGTTGCAACCGGCATTGCCATGCAGGCTGTCCTCGATGACACTCCGTTGCCTGTGCCAGATGCGTACGATTTGGTGGTGAGGGCCCTAATCGAGAATGATGGAAATTCGGCCAGCTAGAGTCATCTATAACGCCGACCTACGTCAATCGCGTCGCTGGCGACGCCGCTCGACGAATGGATGGTGTTTTTCTCTCTCCCACATGGCGTAGATCTTGGCGATCTCATCTTTTCCGATCGAGTCGGTGAGCGGGCCTGTGCCAATGCCAAAGACATCAAACCCGGCATCCATGAGGCGACAGGCCGCCTCGATTGCCTGCTCCGGGCTCGGGTGCCTCTCGACGGATTCCTCTGTGCCTCTTCGATATTGGACGTGCCATGTCATGGGATTGATGGATAGGTCGGCTACTCGGAATTTACAACTGCGAAAATCGACTCAACTTGACGGGTACTTCCGTCACATGGCGAACGGAACGTAAGCGTAAAATCTGTCACTTAGCTGTTGACGACATCTTTAAGGGCTTTGGCGGCGCTGAATTTTGGCTGCTTCCTCGCCGGGATGACGATGCTCTCACCGGTGCGTGGATTGCGTCCTCGCGATGCTGTACGGGCGGTGACGGTAAACGAGCCGAATCCAAAAAGCCGGACCTCCTCACCAGATTTCAACGCTTCGGTTATCGCCGCGAGCATCGCGTCGATGATCTCTCCGGCTTTGGCTGTGGTCACGTCGTTGGTGGTGGCCACGACGGCGACGAGGTGGGATTTGTTCATTGGAGTCCTCCTTCGGGATCGTGTTTTTCTAGGATTGCACGTGATGAGGGTGGCATTAAGCGATGGAAAAGTCCTCCGGAAATCAGACTCTACGATGAGAATCACAGCTCCCCGACGGGCTCATGTCACCAGAGCAGCTCCTTCCCGACGGTGCCTTTGGCGACAACGTCTGAAAATTAACTCTGTGATTTTATCAGACGTCTTGTTCAGTCGGCAGGAGAACGACGAAGGTTGCGCCTTCGATGGCTGTCGCATCGGCGTAGATTTCTCTGCCGTCCACCTTGGTGGAAATATGGATGTGACGCCGAGCTTTTCCTGCTTCGTTGAACCGCTGGCGTAGGCGGCGTTGACGATGAGGTTCAGCAGAATCTGATCGATGTCCGGGGGAAAGCTGGTCTCTGCCGGGAGGCTGGATCGAGGTCGGATTCCACCGTCGTCAGCGTTTTCCATTCGTTGCGGGACACGGTGACCGTGCTTCAGGCGGGTCGGTTAACCAGCCCGTCACGTTCGAGACTCTTCATGGTCGAAATGAGCATCCGCTGTGAAATCTCTGGAGGGGTTCTAACTATTTTCTGATTTTGGCGATGAGCATCGGATGTGTCGCACGTAACGGCGCCGTAGGCCGCCGAAAGAGACCCGCCATCTGCATCACGCTGAAGCGGGAATTCGCCTTCGACCGCAGACTCTGGCTTCCCTGATGACGGAGCTCAAAAGCAAAACCACTACGCCGCGACGCCTTCCTCCTTGGTTGGGCGGGTGAGGGCGGTGGCAATGGCATCCGATACCTTATCGGCTGCGGCTCTGATTGGGTCGGTCTTGAGGTGGGCATAGCGGGCGGTGGTCTGTACCTGGGTATGTCCCAGTAGTTTGCCGATCATCGGCAGATCCTCGCCGAGCTGAAGCGCATCGGAGGCGAAGGAATGGCGCAGGTCGTGGATACGCAGACCATCCAGCCCGGCGCGCTTGCGTAACCGGCGCCAGGGCTTCTGCATGTCGGTCAAATGCTGCCCCTCGACCTGGCCGGTGATGACGTAGGGGTTGTCCTTGACCTTGGGGATGGTTTTGAACAAATCGATCACGGCCTGGCCGATCGCGACCAGCTTGGCCCCGGTCTTGGAATCCGGCAGACGCAGCACGCCGGCATCGAAATCGACATAGTCCCATTTCAGCGTCTGGATTTCGCTGAGGCGGCAGCCAGTCAGGAGAAGCAGGTGGATGCAGTTCACCGCCTCCCGCTCCGAATTGGATTCGCGCAGCACCTTTCCCAGGCGGGCGAGTTCGTCCGGGGTCAGATAGCGCTC
>JARLIT010000361.1 GCA_031291575.1 Ancalomicrobiaceae bacterium | reverse complement strand
GATAGGTTGCGCTCCAACACTGCAATCTCCCGTCCGCTAACCAATGCCCGATAGTCTCGTGAAACAGCTGCAAAGTGCACCCTATCTCTTTCGAATTGGTTGCCCTACGCAGAACTACCGGAAGTGTTAGTTAATCGAGATTTAACAGTCTAGGCGATGGCCCCGGGCGGCCTTTGCCTAAGGGCTGGCCTGCCGACGGAAACAGAATCCGGCGTGACCGGAGCCACATCGCCACGATTGGCGCGGCGGCAAGAATTGGGCGATCGGTCCCAACCGCCGTTTCATCGGATCGATCCGTTGAGTTGCGTCGTCATTCCGACGGAAGCCACGACCGGCGCCGGCGCAACTGGCAGGTTGCTCGCCGGACTATGCCTGGCCGATGAGGCCAGCGAGGAATTGCCCGGCGAGCGCCGCGCCGTCCGGCGAGATCCAGTGCCCGAGGCCCGGCAATTCCTGGCGCGAGACGCTAAGGCCGGCGTGCGCCAGCCGTTCCTCGGCATGGGCGCTCTCGCTTGCCGGAATAACGCCGTCGGCACCACCATGGATCAGCAGGATCCGGGCGTTCGGCGCGGGGGTCAACGGTTCCGGTGTGGAGAGCCGCCCGGAAAAGGCGACGATGCCGGCAACCGGCCAGCGCCCGGAGGCGACTGCATCGAGCGCCATGATCGAGCCCTGGGAGAAGCCGACGAGCACCACCCGGCCGAGCCGGTCGGCGAACCCGGCAGCCTCGATTACCGCGCGAAGCGTGCGGTCGAAAGCCTCGCGCGCCGCGACGACCCGTCCGGACCGGTTATGGGTGTGGACGCCGGCGACGCTGAACCACTGCCGCCCGGTCGGGCCCTGATCGAAGGCGAATGGGGCATCCGGCGCGGTGAACTCCGTCTCGGCGAGGGCCGAGCGCCAGCCTTCGGCGAGCGACAGCATATCGGCACCGCCGGCGCCGACGCCGTGCAGGAGGATGACGAGGGATCGGCTCATGGTCTTCTGTCTCCAATTGGTGCGACCTGCCGGCCGGCGCGCCCGGTGGCCTCGGCGACCGGCAGAAGGCGCCGCGATGGCGGCAGGCCCCATTTCGCGACGGTCATACCGTAGCTTTACCCCATCATGAGGCGTCGCAGCACCCCGTAGACGGTGCGAGTTTGGCTGACGCACTGTCGTTCCGATCCGCGCTTCCGGTCGCGCATCGCAACAATCCGCCCCGGCGGGCTCGCCGACGAGGCCAAGCCGCCCCATCTTCGTATGGCCCCTCTTCTCAAGGCAAGGAGACCCGCCATGGCCGTTCGCCCGATGCTGACCCCGAGTGCCGACCACCCGATCACGATTGCACCGAATCCGGGCAGGGTCGTGGTCCGCCTCGGCAACACGGTCATTGCCGACACGCGCAGTGCCTTGACGCTGAGGGAAGCGGCCTATCCAGCCGTGCAATATATCCCGCGCCAGGATGTCGACATGGCCTTGCTGGCCCGCTCCGACCATGCCAGCTACTGCCCGTACAAGGGCGACGCCAGCTATTTCGACCTGACGCCGCTTGGAGCGCGCGGCGCCAACGCTGTGTGGACCTACGAGACGCCCTATGCGGCGGTGGCAGCCATCGCCGGCCACGTTGCCTTCTATCCGGACCGCGTCGAGATCGTGGACGATCCGGCGAGCGGGGCCGGCGCCCAGGGCTAGATGAATGCCCCGCCAATTGCGGCCGGCCGCTTCCGCTCAGAGGGCAGGCAGCTTGTCGATGGCGGCGACGAGATTGTCGGTGGTGCAGGTCGACTGCTCGGAACGGCGCAAGGTGACTGAAATGCGCTGATCCTGCGGGCGCAGCGCCTCGAGTGTTCCCGTCGACGGCAGGCCGCTGAGGGACTGGCCGTCCTTCGCCAGCCTGTTCATCAATTCGCCGCTGCCGGGCAGAATCGTCTTGTCGGCGAGACCGGAAGCGCGGACCTTGCCCATTGGCTCGATGACGATGCAGGCGGGCGGCAGCGGCGTGGTCCACAGGGCCCGCATCAACTCGGCGCCGATGGCGAATGTGGTGAGCATCTCTTCGTCCGGCCCGGTTTCCGCGGCGGCTCCGGGCAGAAATCCCTGGTCGACGGCGACGACGATCTCGTTGCTCTGCCGGAGCGCGATATCGGCTCGCCGGCTGCGCAGTCCGGTGATGATCGCATGCAGGATAGCGGGCGAGATCCGACCGTCGCTGCCGACGAATGCGCCATAGGTCGTCCCATCCAGCACCGGCAGCGAGATTTCGGGCTTCGACAGCCTGCCGAGCCGATCAAGATCCTGCATCAGCTGCTGATTCTGATCGCTCTTCGACTGGAACTGCTGTTGGGCGAGCTGCAGGTTCCTCTCCAGTTGACTGATCTTCAGTTGCAGATCTGCCAGAAGCGCGTCGGATGGCGTCTGCTGCTTGCCGACGACTGGCGGGGCCGGCTTCTTGGGGCCTTTCGACGCCTCGATTTCGCGGATCCTGTCGGCCAGTTCGCGGGCAAGCGCCGCAATCTTCTGGTCGCGCGCCGCCAGTTGTTGACGCAGACCGTCCGCATCGGCCGATGCGGTTTGAATCTGACCGGTCAAACGACGGATCATAGCTCCGTATTTGTCGGCGCTCACATGGCCGTCGGCTCCGGCCAGTGCCAGCAACAGGATCATCATCGCCAACATGGAGAAGACCAGATCGGTCGCGGGTGTATAGTCGTCGGAGGCCCCCGTCTCGTAAAGACGATCGCTGAGCCGCATCGCTATCCTCCGAACAGGTGGAAGACGTCGCTCGCGTAGAAGGCAGCGATCACGGCAACGGCGCTGACCACGCCGAAGCCGGCAAAGATCACGCCGAAGATAAGCGTGCGATACAGCCGCAGCAGCCCCATCTCCTGCCGACTGGCAACACGATCGATCTGTTGACCGAGATTGCGTTGCGCTTCGGCGCCGAAGCCGCTGCGGACCTCGCCGACCAACCGGTCGGTCAACGCCGTGACGGCAACGGCGAAGTTCCGCGCGGACGCCTCCTGCTGAGCCATCGCCTGGACCTGCAGCCCGACCAGCCGGTCCGACAGATCGGCGACAGCCGCCATCGCCTGCTGCTGGGCGCCAAGGGCTGAGGCCAATGTCTCGCTCTGCCGCCGGAGCGCATCGATCGGCTCCTGGATCAGCCCGCCCATGTCCCTCAGCCCGTTGGCGAGCCGGCCGGACGTCTCGGCGATGCTGCGGTCGAGGGAGAAGATCTCGGTGCGATGCGCTTCTAGTGTCCGGACCAGCTCCTGCTCGTCGGTCTTCACCGCCGCCCGGGCGTAGATCCCCTGGATGAGTGTGGCAATCTGCTGAAAGCTCTCGATCAGCGCAATCTCTTTGGCGCGCAGTGTCGAGCCGAGCAGTTGCAGCATGATCGCTGCGGTCAATCCGGAAACGCTGGACAGGAACGCCAATCCCAGGGCGGCGACGATCGCCCGTATCGCCTCACGCGTCTGGTCCTCCGTTAGCGTCGCGCTGTTCATCAGCTCGTTGACGTTCGATAGCGACAGGATGATTCCGACGAACGTGAAGAGAATTCCGAGGCGTACGCCCAGTTGCTGGGCGTCGCGGATGCCGAAGGAGCCGCCGAATACCTGCTCGGCGACGCGATCGATGGTCAAACCGATCGGATCGAACCGGCCCTCCTTGGCACTCTTGCGCAGCATGTCGCAGAGACTGTAGAGGGCCGAGGACTCGAAGCCCTCGATCTTGCCGGATCCACTCCAGATGAACTGGACGTCGTTTTCGAGAATGCTGGCGTCGATGTCCGAGCCGAGCCGGCGCACCTTTTCGATTTCCCGGGTCGCCTGACCGGCCAGTTCGATCTCTCGGCCAACAATGGCGAGGCCGCGCAGCAGAAAGCGCGTTCCGGACGCCATGACCACGAGGTAGATGGCGTCCGCGACGAGGAGTTTCCACGAGGGGCCGACCGGAAGGCCGGCTGCCGCGGACGGATGACCGAAGACGATGCCGGTGTAGACGGCACCGGCGCCAGCGACGGCGAAGGCCAGCATCCAAATGAGCGTGATCATCGGATACTGGAAGCTGGCCAGCCGCCACCATCCGTCCTTCAGCCGGAGTTGGGCAACCGGCTGCGCAGGGTCCGGGTTTCCGGTTGGAGACTGATCGTCGTCATCTAGCCGACCTGCCGCGGCGCTCACAGGCTCCGGTCCTCGGTCGGCGCCGGTGTGTCGGGCGCCGGGGCGGGGGCCGCATTGGCCGAATCTGGTTCGGCCGGAACGATCTCGCCGTCCTCGGCCGCATCGCGGTCGAAGCGGATGCTCGCCGGTCGCCTTACCTCGGCCAGTGCCGCATAACTGGCGCTTCCAAGACCTGCACGCTGCTTGCGGAATTCGGCAATGGCATCGACCAGCCGCTGCCGGCGTTCGGTATCGCTGGTGTCGACCTCCAGCAGCCGCGCATTGAGGACCCGGATGTGCTCGTCGATCTGATTCCGCTGGTTGGTGGTGTCGTTGGCTCTGTCCTCGATGTCTTCAGAGAGGATCCTGTTGCGCGCCTTCTCTTCCGTGACGGCAAGTTGCTCGCGCTCGCGCTCGACCTGCATCGCCAGGGAATACCCCGCTTCGACGTGATTGAGCTCGACTTCGAAGCCGAAGATCTTCAGCGTCTGCTCCGCCAGATAGGCCGACAGCTGTTGGAATGCGGTGGGCGTGCCATCGGATCGCGGCTGATGACCTTTCACCAATCCGAGTATGTCGGCCTTGGATCGAAACTGCAGGAACTGCCGGGCCGCGTCGTGCAGCACTTTGGCCACCCGATCCCGTTCGAGAATCGTTGTTCCGCCCAATGACACGATCCCCGCCAGTCTGTTGGCTGCAGGCAATCGTGCCCGGGCGGTCATGGCGATCGTCAGGTTGTCAGCGGCGCTTCGATTGCCCGTGGCGATGATGTCCTTGACTTCCAAGGTGATCGGATTGAGCGCCAATACGCTCTGATAGATCTTGGTCACGGCATCGTCGATACGGCGCAGCGACACCTCGACCACTTCCGGATCGTCCAGATTGCGCTTCAGGGCCCGGCTGATGGCCGCGCGGAGGCGGAATCCGACGTGTCGGCTGGTCTCGGGAGTAGGGTCCGGGTCGTCCGGAAACACCCAGGGCTCGAAGTTGTCGAAGTAGTCGGCGGCTTCCGTCTGCCACATCACTTCGCGGGCGGCTTCCTGGGCGATGTGGACGATCTCGTCTTCGATCAATTGATTGAAGTCGTTCGGGGCCAGCGGGCCGACCTTCAGGCGGACCCGATTGATGATCCCCTTCAACGTCTTCAACTGGATGGTCAGGGAGATGCTGAACTCGGCGTCGGCGAGGGAATTGCGGGTCGGGTAGCGCGTCGGCCCGATCTCGACGCGTTGCGGCTGCAACCACTTGTTCTCCGGCAGCAGCACGTTGGCGACGACCGGATCGATCTCCTGGCCTGTCGCGCGGGCGGCTTCGCGCAGCTGGCGAACCACATGCTCCGAGACCGTCGCCTGTTCCGAAAGGTTCAGATCTTCGAAGTCGCGCGCATGCATGGCGATCGGCAATGCCCGGCTGGCTTCGCTCTGCAGCCAGGATTGCCGTGACGCCAAGTTCAGCGCGTCGAAGCGCCCCGTCTCCTCGCGTTTCAACCGGACGACGGCTTCGACGCTGAAGTCGAGGGTGCGCCCGGCTCGCCCCTTCCACGCGACGACGCAACGCAGCTGTTCCTCACGCGAGATCGGCGGGACGATCGGCTGGATGACGAGGCTGGCGACGGCAAAGCCGGTCGGTCGCAATCCGAGCGACAGGAGCTTCAGCAAGGCGCTTTCGACGCGCGGCATGTCGTACCACAGGTCGTAGAGCGTCACGTCGGGCGGCAACTGGCGGCCGAGGAGATGACGGATCCGATCGGAACGCATCTGGTCGGACGGCGCTAAGGGTTCGATCACGCTCTGGCCGTTCGGTTCCAGCGTCAGCGTCAGCGTCAGCGGATAAGGCCTGTGCGGGGCGTCGCGGGTCGACAATTCGACATTGCGGACGGTGAAGGAGCGGACCATCCCGCCGCCGTCGATCGGGTCGAAGATGAAGATGGCTTCGAGCCCGGTCTTGTCGGCGACGGTGCGTTCGATCTCCTGCTGCCAGGCTTCCCGTGCCGCCAGGATATTGACCAGCAGGCCGTCCGGTCCCTGGGCGTTGATGCGTTGTGCCGCACGCTTGATGGCCTCGCGGACGATTTCCATCAGCCGCTCGTGCGGCGATTGCTCGACGCTGGCCAACGCCCGGACGATGTCGCGGACATTGGAGCTGCGGGCGGTCACGGAGATATGGAAGCCGATCGAAGCCTTCTCCTGCGTGGCGAATATGCGCACCGTTTCGACGGCGTCGTAGATTTCCACCCTGTGGTCGAGCCGGACTTCGTAGATGTCGATCGTTCGGGCGAGAATCCATTTCAGCACCGACGAATCGGTGACAATCTCGTTGGTGGCGCGATCGACGCGGACGTAGGCGTAGCCCTGGCGTTCACGCTCCTTGCTGACCTTGCGGAAGATGGATTCGAGCGGGCTTACGAGCGGCGTGCTGGGAGACGGCATCACGAACTCCTCGGAATTTCGATCGGAACTGGCAGGGATTTGGCAGCGAACGCATCGACGAGGCCGGCGATGCGCTGGCGGCGGGCGAGGTGGCGCTCGGCCGTCTTGATGGCGCGGTTGGTCCGGAACAGGTCGAACAGATTGGCTTCCGCCGCTTCGAGCGCTTGCAGCGCCCGATGCACGTCCGGCAACCGTGCCTGAGCGGCGGCGCGCAGGCGGTCGATACAGGCAATGTAGCCGGGCGCGTTTGTCGGGCTGATCGGTTGATGTCCATAGAGACGGAACCGCCAGTGCAGCAGGATGGTCGGCGCATAGAGATCGAGGAGCAGCATCGGCCAGCGATCGGGCGATCCGAGCGGTGCGTGTCGGCGCGACAGGATCAGTTCGGCGGCGGAGCGCGCCCCGGTCAGCGGCTTCAGCCCATAGACGCGGCTGATTCCCTGCCAGATGGCGTGCGAGAGCCGTGGTGTCCGATTGTCGATCGTGTCCGTTTCGTCCGGGTCGAGTTCGTCGCCGAGGACCCAAAAGGTCTCGCTGAGCAGATCGGTCAGCCGGCGCTGCGTCGACAGGAAGAATTCCGGGTCAGCCGGATAGTTCAGCGCTTCGATATTGCCGAGGTGGGCCTCGGCGGACTGTGCGAACAGGCGCTCGATGAGGTCGGGCCCCTGCCGATCGGCTCGCCCGGTCCCGGGGCCGAGAAAGACGGGAGCGAGAACCGGCACCGGCGTTGCGGCCTCCAGGCGGCGAGGGCGGTGCCAGACGATGTCGTAGCGGCTGATGGAATCGTCCATGTAGCTGGCGACGATCTCCGCCGCTTCGGCCTTCAGCCGATCGCTGGCGGCGCTGGCGACCGCATCCGCCCAGCGGTCCACCGAGGCCGTCCCAGACCGTGGCATCGCGGCCGCGGAATTCATCGTCAGGCCGAGATGCTGTTCGAATGCGGCCAAATGCTCGGCTTGTTCGTCGTTGCTCGAAGCCTCGAATTGCTTCAGCGTCAATTGGCCGAGCACCGCGTCGCTCGGCGTCGGACCATTGAGGATCAGGAAGGAAATGAGGACCCAGCCGGTCCGGCGATCGCAGCGCTTGAGGATCTCGCTCAGCACGGCATCGACGAAGCCGGTCGGATCTTCCTCCGTCTCGCAACTGACCGCGACCACGTCACGCAAGGCCGAGACGGCGCCGAACAGCAACTGGTCCTGGCGCGCCTGAAAGTCGTCGGCGTTGTCGACGAGATCCGTATTCGACAGGGCACGCATCGCCGCGACGAACACCTCGGCTTCGCCGATCCGGCTGATCGGATGCAGCGCATAGAGGTCGGTGTGAAGCGCGATCCATTTGTCGAGATGCTCGGTAACCACCTCGAACGGGATCATCAGCCGGTTGTCGGCCTCGGATATGCCGCTGACCAGCCGCACGAACTCGGCTGTCGACAGCAGGTTCGGAGCCTCGCGGCGGATATTCGCGACGAGCCGCGCCAATACGCGGATGGCCTTGCGCGGCAGGGTTCGGAACAGTTCGCGGGCCCGTATCCGCTCGATCAGGCTGCGCAACTGATCGGGCTGCTCGGTTTTCAGTCGTTTGTGCACATGGGCCCGATCGAAATAGCGGCCGCGATCGCCGACCCGCACGAAGTCCGGCAACGTCAGCCCGAGATTGTGCAGCACGCGTCCGCGAACGTGATCGAACAATGCGATCCAGGTCGGCGGCGGCCGCGTTTCGCGGCCGAGGCGCTGGTCATCTTCGCGAGCGCGCAGCCAGATCTGGCGCAGGTCGTGCGGCAACAGACGCTCGGGAACCTCGCCGTCGGGCAGAAGTTCCCTGGCCAGCAGTAGAAGATCATCCCAGCCCGGAGCTTCGAGAAGCGCCCAGAGCACGAGCACGGTGTGATCGATTGCACCGTAGCCGACCGGAATCGACGACTTCTGGCCAGCGGCTGCGGCCTGGGCCGGCAGGTCGCCGTAGTAGAAGATGCGGTCGACGCAGGCGCGGGCGACGCCGTCGGGATCCTCGTTGGCCAGCATGGCGCTGCATGCCGAGCGAACGGCCTCGACGAGGTCGCTGCGCTTGACGATGTCGCCGGTGCGCCTGTCAATCGCGTTGCGCAGCAGGATGAAAAAGATCCGCTCGCGCTCGAGGTCGGGCTCTCGACGCGAGGCCAGCGGCCGATCGGCTGCGGCGGCGACGATTTCCGCCCATTCCCGGATCGATCGCCCGCTCATCTGCGCGAAATCGTCCATCCATGAGCGCCAGGAGAGCCAGAACGCCCGCGGAAAGGCATCGAGCGCCTGCAACCGGGACTGACTTTCGGCCAGCCGCACGATGAACAGCAATCGTGCGTTCGCCGCCTTCAGCCATTGCGCGAATTCGGCGCTGTCCGCGTGCCGGCCGTTGGCGAGGGCGACCAGCAACTTGCCGGCGCTCTCGTCGAGCGTTTGGACGAACAGGCGCGACCCGGCGGCGGCATCGCCGGCGGTGTCGATCGCTGCCGTCAGCGCCGACCGTAGCCGCTCCACCAAATCGACGCCGCCCGGCAGCGTGCCGGACTGATGCAGGAACAGTTTGGCGGACAGCGCCGTCGCGATCAGGCGCGCCGTGCCTGTCACGCCGTCGGAGCCGCCGCTCTGCTGAATGGGAAGCGTCCGCTGCAGCACCACTGCGACGGTCAGGTCGAGGTCGATGATGTCGCCGGCGATCGCCACCGTCTCCAGGTCCGATTCCGATCGGGTCGACCCCTGGCGATCCGGCAGTTCGCTGTCGTGGAAGGCATCGAGGGCATAAACGAGGACATCGGCGTCCGGCTTCGAAGCGGTCAGAATGACCGTGGCAGTCTGGGTGGCACTTCCGGTCGCGCTGCCAGGGGCCTGCTTTTGCGGATTTCCCGGATCGAGGCGTGGCGGCGATGGTGCGGGTTCGCTCATCCTCCCCTCCTGACCGTATCGAGGGCAAGTCGAGCGACCAGACGATCGGGCCGCAGCTGGAGGCCGCGCTGGCGACGCAATTCCGCGCCTCTGTGGACGAACAGGTTCGGCCCCGATGCCGTCATCGCCCATTCGCACACGTCGTCGGGAGCGGCCAACGGTCGGTCGTTGTCGTCGGCGAAATGGTGCAACCACAGCGGCTCGCCATAGAGCGGCGGCGCGCTCGGCTCGGGCCACAGCCGGGCGAGGGCTGCGTGCTCCTCGTAGCGCATCAACCGCGCGCGGACCGAGTGGGTGCGATTGATCCTCCGGATCAGCGCATCGATCTCCTCGGGCCGGGCGAAGTGCTCCGGTCGCCGGCCCCTGATGTCGTCGGCCGGCAGTCCCCGGCTGGTTGCAGCGGAGATCGGCGCGATGGCGACGAACGTAGGAGGATCATCCGGCCGTTTCGGATCGCTCAGCGCCGCAAAGACCAGGTCAGGCCCGTCTCCTTGGACCGCGAGCCTGAAGTTCGGCGCATAGCCCCGCGCGACGAGGTCCGCGTTCGCATCGTTCACCGCCGGATCGGCCGAGACGTCGATGCGGTTTTCTTCGAGGAACGTCTTGATGATATCGGCGGCAACGATCTTGCCGTGGTCGAGCGCATCGCCGCCGAGCCGGCTGATGCCCGCCAGGCTCGGTTGGGCTTCGTCGTCGGCCAAGAAGACCGGGCCGCCGCTGAATCCGCCTTGCGCCCCGAAGTCGGTCGACAGGTGCAACGCGGTCTCGCCGTGCCAAAGCACCTTGTCGAGATCGATCTGTCCGGTCTGGTGGTCGACATCCAGTTCGAATTCGCCGGCGTCCTTCCTGATGAAGCCGAGAGCGACCACCGCGACCTTGCCGCCGCGCGACAGGTCGGCAAAGCGCGGGCGGCTGACGCCATAGAGCGGTTCATCCAGTTCAACCAGAACGACGTCGTGGTAGCGATGCTGCGCCGTGCATTTGGCTCCGATCGGATGGCCGAGGGATGGGGCGAAATCGACTTGGACGCGGCTGGACAGCGCCACCGGCAACGGCTGACTGATGGTGCTTCGTCGAGCCCTCTCGGCTTCGGCTTCGGACCGACCGTGCGGTTTGACGACATGGGAGGCGGTCAGCACGTGGCGCGGATCGACCAACAGTCCGGTTCCCCGCTGGCCGGAATCATTGGTGACGACGCAAAGATAGGGGTGCTTCCACCGCCGGTTGATTAGATCGCGCCAGCCCACTGGCTTCCGGTCCCGATCCGCCACGATCACGCCTCGTCCATCCGGTTGCTGTCGGGTGACCGCCGGCCATCCGGGATGGCTTCGCCGCAGCGCATCTCCGGCTCCGGAGGTCCCTCGGCATCGATCCGTCCGAGCGCCCGGCGCATGCGGCGCTCGAACAGATTGGGGGTATCCAGCGCCAGCGGCTTGCCGAGCCAATCGACGTGAGCCTCACCCGTCCCGACCATTGCCTGCCGCAGCGCAAGATCGACTGGTATGGGCGGGCGTGCGGAGAGTTCGGTCGGCATTGTCGCCGCCACGACTGCGGTTGTGCGGACCATCGGCTCCCAGGTCGGCACTGCGCCGATCCGCTGCGCGCCGCCCGACGGCGCAGGTGCAACCTGTTCGGCTACCGGTTCGCGTAATCCGCCCAACTCGCTACCCCCAATTTAACAAGCAGCGTCTTTACTATTTATGAGAGCTCGCGCAATATGTGCAAGTGAATTTTATACATGTATCAGTGGTATTTCCTGATGGGAGGGGGCCTTGGCGATTTCATTCGCGGTGCGCATGATGGTCCGCGCCGTCCTGACCTCGGTGCTGGTGGCACAACTCGCGATAGCAGCCGAAGCGAAGTCGGATTCGACGTATGCGACGGCCCGGTCGGGCCTGCACACCGCCGTCGACGATTATCAGCGGACCGTGTTCGAAGGCGGACTTGTGGGAGTCGCGACCGGTGCAGCCGTTGGCGCACTTGCCGGGGTGATGAGCGGCAACCGGAGCGATATCGGGCGCGGCGCCATCTTGGGGGCCGTCCTCGGCGGAGTGTTGGGCGTCATCGATGGAGTCAACGTCGCCGAGAAGAAGAAGGCGTACGTGCGGGCCGAAAACGGGCTCGACGCGACGATCAGCAAGGTACGGGCCCAGAACGGCAAATTGTCAAAGGTCGTGCGCAGTGCCGATAGCCTCGTCGCCATTCGCCGGCGACAGCTGGACGTGTTGCGCCAAGACGCCGCGGGCAGTGACCTGCGCCGCTCGGAGCTGAAGCGCGAGATCTCGATCGATACGGAAGAACTCGACAGGGCTGCCGCCGACGCGCGCAAATCGCGCGACAGCGTCCGCGCGCTGGTCGAGCAATATCGCAACACGCCGAGCGCCAGTAGCCTGCAGCGGGAAGTCAATGCCAACACGGCAGCCACCGACCGACTGTCGCAAGATCAGGCGACGCTCAAATCAATGGGGGCGGGTCTATGAAACAGCCGCTCGTGCTGGTGCTGGCCGTGGCACCGCTGTTGTTCGGGTTTTGCGAGGGGGTCACAACCGACCCGCGCGAGGGGGGCTATTTCGCCGGGAAATGTGGCCTGGCGACCGGGGCCTACGAACGGCGGCTGCAACAGCGCCAGGCAATACTCGGCCGACTGGAGGCCCACCACCAGTCGCTCGAAGCCCGTGTCACCGCCGCAAACCGGTCGCGAACCGAACTCGATAGCGAACTCGCGGCGGCGGACGCGAAGCTGCAGCGGGACAAGGCTGAAATCGACGCTTTGGTGCGCGACCTTGACCCGCAGTCCTCCCGTCGCCTCGCCAAACGCGCGGAAGTGGACAAGTTGAAAGCCGAGCAGGTGGCACTGAAGGCCGAGTTCGAACGGCTGTACGCCAAGGAGGCGGACGCCCAGTTGGCCATGCGCCGACTGCGCGACGGTCTTGCCGAGGCCCGCTCGCGCGACGAAATCCAGGAGCGCGCTCACGAGGCTGCGAACAGCGAAGCGGTCGTGCACGGCATGGTGACCGATCTGCGTCGTCGCTTGGCGCGTTGATGCGGATCTGACGAGAAATCGGGATTGACCCGCGAGTCAGAGCCGGCAACGCCGTGCGCGGGGCCCGGCTGCGATCAATACCCGCGACGGCATGGCGCTGCCGCCGTGCGGCCCGGACCGCCTCGCAATGTTCGGGTCGTCCCCATGGCCTAGCGGTTCCGCCCACTGCCGCCGCAGAGGACGGGCAAGACGGTGGGCAGCAACGCTCGGAAGCGAGGAGGACATCCGGTCTTCACAAGTCGAGGTCGCTGAGCGAGGGATGGTCGTCGGGGCGGCGGCCGAGCGGCCAATGGAACTTGCGGTCGGCCACTTCGATCGGCGCATCGTTGATGCTGGCGATCCGCCGTCGCATCAGGCCGGCCTCGTCGAATTCCCAGTTCTCGTTGCCGTAGCTGCGGAACCACTGACCGGCGTGGTCGTGCCATTCATAGGCAAAGCGCACGGCGATGCGATTGAGGCGGAAGCCCCAGATCTCCTTGACCAGGCGATAGTCGAACTCGCGCTGCCATTTGCGCGTCAGGAAGGCTTCGATGGCCGGCCGGCCCTGCAGGAACTCGGCGCGGTTGCGCCACCGGCTGTCGGGCGTGTAGGCGAGCGCGACGCGGGCCGGGTCGCGGGAATTCCAGGCGTCTTCCGCCAGACGGACCTTTTCGATGGCGCTTTCGAGAGTGAAGGGGGGGAGCGGCGGGCGGGACATGACACGGCCCTCGAAGACTGATTGTTGGCGTGACCGCAACGGAAGTCGGCGCGGGCTTCGGCGAAACGTTTCCTGAACTTGCTGCGGAGGTGCGGTGAACAACCTCACCTCCGCTAGAAGTAGCACGGGGACCCAGCGCGGCTAGCTGGCGATTGCGATTACTTGTTGGAGCGCGAGCGGTTGTGATCGATCAGGAAGAGGTCGAGTTCGGTCAGCCCAGTGGCCAACGGGGCGGCCTGACGGCCTTCGACGACGCCCTGCGGCAGGCTGTCGTTGGAGGCCTTGACGTTGCCGAGCGCGATCTGACGGGCGACCTGTTGGTCGATCGAATCTGACGGCTGGGCCAGAGCAGCGGTGAACGAGGAACCGATGATGAGGGTAGCGAGCATGATGCGCAGAGTGTTCATGGGAGTGGTCCTTTGGGTTGGAGCGATGTCTGGTGCTGCCTAACCCCGGGTGAGGGGAGGTGTCCCCGGGATAGCCGCGGTCAATGTCCAGCGCGACTGGCTGGTGACGTCCGATTACTTGTTGGAGCGCGAGCGATTGTGGTCGATCAGGAACAGGTCGAGCTCGGTCAGGCCAATGGCCGACAGGGTGGCCTGACGGCCCTCGACGACGCCCTGCGGCAGGCTGTCGTTGGAGGCCTTGACGTTGCCGAGCGCGATCTGACGGGCGACCTGTTGGTCGATCGAATCGGACGGCTGGGCCAGAGCGGCGGTGAAGGAGGAGCCGATGATGAGGGTAGCGAGCATGATGCGCAGGGTGTTCATGGGAATTCTCCGGTGAGGTTCGCCTGCCGCCGCCGGACAGGCCGGCACGGGGGAAGGCTTCAAGGGTTTGGGGGACGTTTCAGGGGGAGGGGGGAGGAACTGCTCAGGTCGGGGCGGTGGGGGCCGCCGGGACGTCAGCTCAGGCGGCCTTTCCGGCGGTGACGACCGGGAAGTCGATATCGGTCGCAGCGACCGAATTGATGTAATTCGTCCAGGTGTTGAGCGCGACGTGGAGGACGATCTCGATCAGCTGGGCATCGTTGTAGCCGGCCGTGCGCACGGCGCGCACGGCTTCTTCATTCACATGGCCGCGTTCGCGTACAACCTCGGCGGCGAAGCGCACCGCAGCGGCGGCCTTCGGGTCAGCAGACGTTCCCAGGCGATTGGCCGTGATCTCGGCATCGTCCAGCTTGGCCAGGTTCTTGGCGAGGTAGCTATGCGCCGACAGGCAATAGTCGCAGCCGTTGATCTCGGCAACCGCGAGAGCGATCCGTTCGCGGGTCTGGGCCGGCAGGGTACCCTTGCCGAGTGCGGCGTTGAGGCCGAGGTAGCCTTCGAGCGCCGCCGGGCTGGTGGCGACGAGGCGGAACAGGTTCGGCACGACGCCGAGTTGCTTGTTGACGGCTTCGAGCAGCGGATGCGACTGTGCCGGCGTATCGGCGATGGTGGCGGGGGTGGGGATCCGGGACATTAGAGGCTCCTGGTTTCTGTCGACCGGCCGGTGGTTGGCTCGGCTTGTTCCGATGTCCAGACCGTACTGATTTCCAGTTTCCGGCAATAGATGGCATGATCGGGAGATATCCTCTCGAATATCGGAACGATTGATGGACCGCCTCGAAGCCATGTCGATCCTGTTGACCGTAGTCGAAGCCGGCAGCCTGTCGGCCGCGGGGCGCCGGCTCGGCGTCCCGCTTGCCACGGTCAGCCGCAAGGTCGCGGATCTGGAATTGCACCTCGGCACCCGGCTGTTCAATCGCACCAGCCGCCGTCTGACGCCGACTGATGCCGGCGTGACCTATATCGCCGCCTGCCGCCGCATCCTCGACAATGTCGACGAAGCCGAGCGGGCGGCAGCGGGCGAATTCGCCACGCCCAAGGGCGCCCTGGTGGTCACCGCGCCGATCGCCTTCGGACGGCTGCATCTGTTGCCGGTGATCGCTGAGTTTTTGAACGCCTATCGGGAAATCGACATCCGCCTGGTAATGGTCGATCGCTGGATCGACCTGCTCGAAGATCCCGTCGACGTGGCGCTTCGCATAGGCGCCCTGGCAGACAGTGCGCTTGTCGCCATCCGGGTGGGGACGATCCGACATGTTACCTGTGCCAGTCCGGCCTATCTTGCCGAACATGGCACGCCCCGCACCCTCGAGGACCTGCGCAACCGGCCCTGTGTCGTGTTCCAGGCGCTGACCACCGGTGGGCAGTGGAAGTTTTCCGAAGAGTCGATCACGCCGCGAACACGCCTGACGGTCGACACGGCAGAAGCAGCGATCGATGCGGCCGTCGCCGGCGTCGGCATCACGCGCGTGTTGTGCTACCAGGCAGCCGCCGCTGTCCGGGCAGGGGATCTCAAGGTGATCCTCGAGGATGTCGAGCCACCGGTCATGCCGGTCAGCCTAGTCCACACCGGCGAACGTCTGCTGCCTCTGAAGCTGCGTGCATTTCTGGATTTTGCCACGCCACGGGTGAAGGTCCGCCTGTCTGAGGCGACCTGCGTGTTTCGTCAGCCCACGTGATCGCTGCGCAGCAGGGCGCTCTTTGACGAAAATCCGAAGCGATGGGAACCCGGGAGCGACGGTGCAGGCCGCATTTCCGGCACAGGATCCGGTGTGGCCGATGATTTCAGCCGTTTCCGAATTATCGGAACCGCCTCGAAACAAATGTCACCAATATTGCGAATGACTGATATACACGGAGTTGTATAGGTAACCGGGGGGCAAACCGGCGGCCATGCGGTGCTTTTGCGATAACCGGATCCCTGCGCTGACCGTCGGTGCTGGCGTTCGCGCGATGGCCGGTAGGTTCGTCGTGCTGTTGCCCGGCGATCTGCCGACGACGGAAGCATGCGCAGCCGGTGCGGCGGAACCGGTTTTCATTGACGGGATATTTCGATGATTACGCTCTGTGGATTTGGCGTCAGCAATTATTACAACAAGCTCAAGATCATACTCTTGGAAAAGGGCGTCGCGTTCCGGGAGGCGACCGTCTACCCCTGGGAGCGCGATGGATTCCTGGCGTCGTCGCCGCTCGGCCGGATCCCCTATATCGAGACCGAATCCGGGCCACTGTCGGAATCCCAGGTTATCCTCGATTATCTTGAGGAGAACTATCCCGAGACGCCACTCTATCCGGTCGACGCCTTCTCGCGTGCCAAGTGCCGGGAACTAATCCAGCATCTTGAACTCAACGTCGAGTGGGTCAATCGTCGCCTCTATAGGCAAGCCTTCTTCGGCGGCACAGTCTCGCAGGAGACCAGAGACGAGGTGCGCGAAAAGCTGACAGCCGGGCTGGAAGCAGTCGGCCGATTGACGACGCTTTCACCCTATGCCTTCGGCCCGACGTTTACCGCTGCCGACTGCGTCGCCTATCTGCACCTCGACTACGTTCGGCGGGTAACGCAGACGGTCTACGGCGAGGACCTGCTTGCCGGCCATCTGCCCGCCGCCGCCGAGTACCTCGCCTTCATCGCTGAGCGCCCGCACGTCCGCAGGACGATGGATGATCGCGCCACCGCCCTGGCGGTGTTTCTCGCCCTTGATGTGGCATACGAAGGCTGACAGCCGGGATCGCCCGCAAGAGTGGCGAACTCATCAGGCGTACCGATGACACGCGCCGTATCGTCGTCCGGCGCATCGAGGGCAAGGCCGACACCGACGTCATGTTCCCGGAGTGGCCGCTGCCCCGCAACACGGAAAGTCAGCGCGAACGGTCCTTCCGGCCTGCCAACGAGTTCGTCACCTACCGGCGCAGGGTCGGCGTCGACGAGCAGCTTGAAGGCAAGCGCCGGAGGCGGGTGAATTTCCACTCCTTCCGCCGCTGGTTCATCACCAAGGCGGAGGCGGCGGATGTCTCGGAAACCACGGTGGCGTCTGTGGTCGGGAATTACCGCAAGGGCATGACCTACGGGCACTATTCCAAGGGTCCCGGCATGGATCTGCTGTGGGAGTGCGTCGAGACGGTGACCCGAACGTGAATTGGGCCTTGCCTCGCGTCGGGCGCGGTTCGTCCCATTACCCTAGTCGTTCCTGAATTTTCGGACGAGGATGTCCAAACGGACCTCAGCGCCTCTGGCTGGGATGCGTTCTGATTGCATGAGGACAACTAGCCCATGCAAAGCGCTCCAAAGCACTTCGGCCAAAAACTCCGGCTCTTGCCGATCCGGCCCGAGTGCGCCGAGCAACTCGGCGAAAGTGGCACGGAGAGCTATCGGCGTTTCCTCGCTGGCAAACTTGATCTGTGTCGGCAACACGAACATCGCCTCGTAGACGACCGGCCGCGCTTGAGCGAAATCGAGATAGGCAGCACAGACGTTGCGCAAGATGTCCGGAGCGCCGCCGACACCCGTCCTTTCCGCTCGTAACCGCGCCGCAAGTTCCTCGAATCCTCTGGACGCCACTGCGGCCACGATGTCGGCCTTGCCCTTGAAGTGGCTGTAGAGAACCGGCTGGCTGTAGTCGATCAGCCCCGCAAGACGGCGAGTGGTGACGGCATCCCAGCCTTCGGCTTCGGCGAGTTCGAGCGCTGCAGCCAGGATGAGTTCATAGCGCTCTGCACGTTGGCGCTCTCGACGTTCGGCGATTGACATGCAGATATCATATCGACGCACGAATTCGTGTCAACGCTAGGATTTGTTTGACATCAAAATCTAGCACCGCTAGGATACCTGCAAATGAAAGGAGTTTCCAATGATCCTTATCGGGTATGTGCTCTCCGGCCTGATCGCCGTCGCAATCCTATTCCTCGGCGCCCGCTTTTGGTGGGCGCCTGGCGCCGCATCAGCCGAATTCGGCATCGCCGATTCACCTCCGTCATCAGCCGGATTTGCCGCGTGGCTGTCCGTGAAGGGGACGAGAGATATCGCGTCCGGTCTTTTTGTCATCCTGCTCATGGCCAACGGATCGCCCAGGTTGCTCGGCGAATTCATGCTCCTGGCAAGCCTCATCGCCTTTGGCGACATGGTGACCGTCCTCCGTTCGCGCGGAAACCGAGCCCTTGCCTTCGGCATGCATGGCCTCACCGGGCTGGTCATTGTCGCAACCGGTGCCTGCCTCATCTTGGGCGCCAAGTGAAAACTGCCCGTTACTCCTGAAAACTGAAAAGGACGGAAAATGACGACCACAAAATCAACTGATCCCATCACGCTCGGCCACCTCTTCGCTGAGATCATGTCCAGCCACGACGTGTCGCGCCTCGACGAGATCAAGGCACCCAATTATGTGAACCACAACGCCTTCGCCGAACCGGGCCTGGAGGGCTCAAAGAAGGTCCTTGGAGCCATCATCGCCGGCGTGCCCGACCTCAAGGTAACTGCAGAAGACGTCTTCGTGTCGGCGGATGGCTCCCGCGTGGTCGGCCGCTACCGCTATGAAGGCACCCACACGGGCAACCTCCTCGGCTACTCCGGCACGGGCAAACCCTTCGTCATGCGTTCGATCGACATCTGGCGGGTCGAGGACGGACGCTTTGTCGAGCATTGGGATGAGCTCAACACCCTCGACGTCTTCATCCAAATCGGTGCCGTACCACCTCCCCGCCAACCGTCATAAGCCCGCCCGCGAACTCCAACTGCCGATCTCGGTAACGTCACGGGTTGGAGCGCCGGGGAGCCAGACCCTCCCGCTGGCCGCGATGGCGACGTTGATCGCCATCGGTGACCGGCGTACCTGACCAAATGTAACTCAAGAGGAAACCACCATGCGAACCTTTGAGATGCGAGTATACTCGCTGCGCACTAAAGAGGCGCTCGATTTCTACTCTTCTACGGTCTATCCGCGTCATCTCGACAATTTTGGGCTGTTCGGTGTCGCGGCTCACGGTTTATGGACCAAGAAGGACGATATGGCGCATCGGATCTTTGTGTTGGTCTCTTATGCAGAGGGTGATGATCCTGGTGAGGTCGCGCAGCGCTATATACAAAG
>JARLIT010000070.1 GCA_031291575.1 Ancalomicrobiaceae bacterium | reverse complement strand
GCATCTGAATTCGATCGATTCCGTGCTTTCCGGCCGCGCCGATGTGGCCGCCATCGACTGCGTGGTGCTGCAGGCGGTCGAGCGCGACGATCCGGATCTGTTCAGCCGGCTCACGGTCGTCACGGCGACGGCTCCGGCCCCTGGTCTGCCGCTGATCACCCGGGCGGCCGTGAGCAAGGACGAGGTGACGCTCCTCCGCAGCGCGCTCGCCGAGGTCGCCGCGGATGCCGGCCTCGCCGAGGTGCGTGCCCGCTTGATGATCGACGGTTTCTCCGAGCTCGACTTCTCGGACTACATCGGTTGCATCAAGATGAAGCACGACGCGCTGATCACCGGCTATCCCGTGCTGGCCTGAGCTTCGGCGCCGGCAGTGGCCCCTCCGTCAGGTCTTGGCCTGCGCGTCGTCGCCCGTCGGCTGGTGGCGGGCGGCTTCGGCTGCAAGCAAGGCGTCCAGTCCATTCAGTTCGCGCACGGAAATGTCGCGCTGCGCCGCCGGGATGTCGATGCCAGCCTTCTTCAAGCGACTGAGCAATGTGAAGCGCAGGTCGCTTTCGACACCGAAGGCATCGTTGACGTCGTCGACCGCGCAGATCAGCCGGAATTCGAGGGCCTTCTCGCCGAAGCTGACGAGGAAGGCGGCGGGGCCGGGCAGGCGCGTGACCAACGGATGGTCGTCGGCCGCCGACAGCATGAGTTTGCGGACCTGTTCGGCATCGCTGTCGTAGGCGACGCCGATATTGACGACGCAGCGCCCGGTATTGTCGCGGTGCATCCAGTTCTTGACCGCACCGGAAATGAGCGTCGAATTCGGCACGATCAGGCTGGCGCGGTCGAAGGTCTCGATCTCGGTCGAGCGCACGTTGATCTTGCGGACGAACCCCTTGTCGGTTCCGATCTCGACGAGGTCGCCGGCCTTGATCGGCCGTTCTGCGAGGAGAATGAGGCCGGAGACGAAATTGTTGACGATCGACTGCAGGCCAAAGCCGATGCCCAGCGAGAGGGCGCCGGCGACGATGGCGATATTGTCGAGGCCGATGCCGACGGCGGAAAACGCCAGGATCGCCGCGACCACATAGCCGGCGTAGGTGAACGACGTGCTGATCGAATTCTTCAGGCCGGCGTCGAGCCGGGTGCGCGGCAGCAGCGCCTGATCGAGCCAGGAGCGGATGCCGCGGGTGATGGCGACGCCGATGCCGAAGGTGACGAGCCCGATGAGCACGCCCGAGGCTGAGAAGGTGATATTGCCGATCTTGATGCCGAAGAAGGCCTGCCGGAGATTGGCAAGCACGTCGGTCGAGGAGGAATCGGTCCACGGCGGGCGGACGAAATAGGCGGCAGCGAAGATCGCTGCCAAGCGGGCGACACCCGACATCACCACGCCGATCTGCTCGACCGTCTCGCGCGCCACGCCCATCGAGCGGACGAGCAATTGGCCGACCGGCGTCACCGGCTGGAACAGGGCGGTCAACGCCTGGTCGAGCAGTTGCAAGACGAGGAACAAGGTGGCGAGGACGACGCCGAACCAGATGAGTTCGTGCGAGAGGAAGCGGGCGAGAGCCACGTAGCCGAGCGCGGCGGCGGCAATGGAGGCGACGGCGATGATCCAGGCGAACGGCACCATCCAGCGCCAGACGACGCTGGTCCTCGGTCCCGAGACGCCGGCCGGCGGATCACTTTCCCCTGGCTCGCCGAAGGTCTGCGCCATCGTGTGCAGGATCAGCATGACGATGACGGTCTCGATGACCGCCCACAGGCCGGACGCCGCGATCTCCAGGCTGATCGACGGTGCGGTTATATCGAGCAGGCGGGTGGCAAAGAGGCCAATGCCGGCGGCGGTCGCCAGCGCGGCGAAGAGGCTGCGCAAGCGTGACGCCTGGGGGTCGGACACAGCGACGAGCCGCCACTGTGGCTTGGTCGGTGCCAGGATCGCCTGGGCGAGACTATAGATGGCGTTGGCGAGCGCGACGCCTTCGGTGAAGGCAAGGAAGGCCTGATCAGGGCGCTCGCGGCCGAGATCGAGCGCTTGCGCAGTGAAGTACAGGGCCAACAGCCCGGTCACCGGCGCGCCGACGCTGGCTGCGACGATGGCAGCCGCGGCTGCCGTTCGTTGCAGCCGGGGGACGTCGGACGCATTCGCATCCCGTTCCACCAACCGGTAGAGGTGGCGGCGTCCCGGCAGGACGGCGGCGCTCAGCGCTACCGCCAGCAGCATGATGAGTGTGATTGCGACATCGCTGCCGCGCGTCATCAGCAGGCCGAACCAGTCGCTCACGAGATATTGTACGGCGGTGACGGCGAGCGGCACGGCGCCGACGGCCTCGAACCACAGGCCTGGATCGAGCACGGCGCGGGTTCGCTCGGTCAGTGCATCGGTCAGGCGAGCACGACGGCGGTCGGAGACGGACTTGACCACGTCGTCGGTGGCAAGCCCGATCAGTTGCGCCTGCTTGACGAGCCCTTCGATCGCGGCGGCGGCCTTCGACTGCGCGTCGCGCTCGGCGCGGACGGCATCGGCTTCGACCGGCGGCGGTTCGCCTTCCTTCACCTGCGGCGCCGGACCCAGCTGCTTCAACCGCGCATTGGCGGCTTCCAGTCCGGGCGACTGCTCCTCGATGATCTTGTCTGCCTTGGCCTTGACCGCTTCGGCCCGGCTGCGAAGCTCGGCGAGGGCCTTGTCGGAGAGCCCCTGGCGCTGCAGTGCGGCGGCGATCTGGTCGATCTCGGCCTTGAGCCCGTCGATGGCCGACTGGATCTGATCAGGCCTCTTGGCTGCGGCCGACTGGATAACCGGCGTGGTTGGCGCCACAGGCGCTGCCGAAACGGGGGAGGGCTGACTAGGAGCGGCAGTTGGAGCGGGGACCGAAGGGTTGTCGGCCGCGTTCGTTGGGACGGCGGCAGCGAGGCCCGCGGCGAGCAACAAGGCTTGGACGAGATGAAGAAATCGCGGGGTCATCACGGAGCGGACGGTCTTTCTGCTCGGGCCGGTCGGCGGCCGCCGGGGTGGGACGACGGCGGTGCCAAGCGCCGCCGTCGGGCGGGCAGGGCTACGTTAATGCCGCGAATACGGCAAGACCAGCGGCTCAATGTGTCGTTCCGATGGAAGGGCAGACGACGGCGATGGCGTCAGGCGGGCGGGCGCGCTGATTTGTCGCGGGGGCTGCCGCGTGCATGCGGCGTTGCTACTATTGCGGAGGTAATCGGGTATTGTTCGCGCCGCGACAGCGAGAAATATGCTGCATTGCAACAAATCGATAGACTATCATGAAGATGCGCTATTACGTTGTCTTCGCCGTTCCATCGATAGATCAGTAATTATACGTACGCCGCCGTAATCGGTCCGTCAATCCGCCGCAACAAACTCGATTATTGCTCATTAGTATTCACAAATATGACCGTATCGTGTCAGTTCGCCGGCGCGTGACGCGGGAAGAGAAGCATCAGGGCGTGCGACTAATCGGCCCTGCGACCTAAATCTATTACGTACCCGTGACTTTTATCAATGATCCGGCCTTTGCTTAGGCCCATTCGTCGACCTATTCACTGCACGACGGCACACAAGTCCGAAGGAGAAGACTCATGGTCAACTCAAGCGTCAAGGTCGCGAATGCGCCCGGTTGGGCGAAGGAAGCCCACACGAAGAATGCCCGGCTCATCCAATGGGTCGAGGAAGTTGCCAAGCTGACGAAGCCGGCCAGCATCCATTGGTGCGACGGTTCGCAGGAAGAATACGACGCGCTGTGCAAGCTCCTCGTCGCCAGTGGCACGTTCACCCAGCTCAATCCGGCCAAGCGCCCGAACAGCTTCCTCGCCCGCTCCAAGCCGTCGGACGTGGCGCGCGTCGAAGACCGCACTTTCATCTGCTCGAAGACCAAGGACGAGGCCGGCCCGACCAACAACTGGGCCAACCCGGACGAAATGCGTGCGACGCTGACCGGCCTCTACGACGGCTGCATGCGCGGCCGTACGATGTACGTCATCCCGTTCTCGATGGGCCCGCTCGGTTCCAACATTGCCCAGATCGGCGTTGAGCTCAGCGACAGCGCCTATGTCGCCGTCCACATGCGCATCATGACCCGCATGGGCCAGAAGGTGCTCGACGTCCTCGGTGACGACGACTTCGTGCCGGCGATCCATTCGGTCGGCGCGCCGCTCGAACCCGGCCAGGCCGATGAGGCTTGGCCGAGCAGCGATACCAAGTATATCGTTCACTTCCCCGACACGCGCGAAATCTGGTCCTACGGCTCGGGCTACGGCGGCAACGCGCTCCTCGGCAAGAAGTGTTTCGCGCTGCGTATCGCCTCGGTCATGGCCCGCGACGAGGGCTGGCTCGCCGAGCACATGCTGATCCTCGGCGTCGAGAACCCGCAGGGCGAGAAGTACTACGTGTCGGCCGCCTTCCCGTCGGCCTGCGGCAAGACCAACTTCGCCATGGTGATCCCGCCGGAGAGCTACAAGGGCTGGAAGATCACCACCATCGGCGACGACATCGCCTGGATCAAGCCGGACGCTGGCGGCAAGCTGCGCGGCATCAACCCGGAGAACGGCCTGTTCGGCGTCGCCCCCGGCACCAACGAGAAGTCCAACCCGAACGCGCTGAAGACGCTCTATGCCAACTGCATCTTCACCAACGTCGCGCTGACTGACGACGGCGACGTGTGGTGGGAAGGCATGACCGACGAGGTGCCCGCGCATCTCATCGACTGGACCGGGCAGGACTGGACGCCGGGCTGCGGCCGACTTGCTGCTCACCCCAACAGCCGCTTCACTGCGCCGGCGAGCCAGGTTCCCTCGATCGATCCGGCCTGGGAAGATCCGGCGGGCGTGCCAATCTCGGCCTTCATCTTCGGCGGCCGCGTCTCCAAGGCGTTCCCGCTGGTGTTCCAGGCCCATAACTGGACCCACGGCGTCTATCTCGCCGCCACGATGGGCTCGGAAGCAACCGCCGCCGCCGTCGGTCAGGCCGCCATGCGCCGTGATCCGTTCGCCATGCTGCCGTTCTGCGGCTACAACATGGCCGACTACTGGTCGCATTGGCTGAAGATTGGCCGCAATCTCAGCCACGCGCCGATGATCTTCCGCGTCAACTGGTTCCGCAAGGACGCCAATGGCAAGTTCATCTGGCCGGGCTTTGGCGAGAACGTGCGTGCGCTTGAGTGGATCATCGACCGCGTCAAGGGCCGCGCCGATGCCGTCGAGAGCCCCTATGGCTGGATGCCGCGCTACCAGGATCTGAACTGGACCGGCCTCGACTTCCCGAAGGAGAAGTACGACGCCCTCGCTCGCGTCGACAGAGCGATCGGTCTCGTCGAAACCGAGGAACAGGCGGCCTATTTCGCCAAGTTCCACAGCCGCCTGCCGCGCGAGATGGAACTGCATCGGCAGATGCTGGAACTGCGTCTCGAGCGTTCGCCGGAAGTCTGGGAGCCGCGCGACTGACGCGATCCCGCTGACGATCTGAATGGATACCGAAACGGCCCCGTCCACAAGGCGGGGCCGTTTTGCATTGGCGAGCGGTCGTTGAGATGAAGAAGCACCCAGAGAGTGTCATCCCGGCGAAAGCCGGGATCCACTATCGATTCAATGCTGAAGGGCGGAACCCCCTGGTATTGAGCCGCGCCGCGTGTGCCTGTCACCAGGATAGTGGATCCCGGATTTCGCCGGGATGACACCGTTTATCTATCGTGCTCATCAACATGAGCGCGAATTGCTGCGCACTCTTGTGTCGCGATCGATGTCGCCCGCTCTCAGCACAGCGCCTCGGCCATGGTACGCATCTGCACCTGGATGATGCGCGCGTGCTTGGGGCGGGTCGCGGCGAACAGCACCGCTTCGGCGACGTCCTCGGCTTCCAACATGGCGGACTGGGCGACGCTGTCCTCGGTGCGGCCCTTGCCGAGGGCGAACTCGGTCTTCACCCCACCGGGATTGATGGTGCCGACCTTGATGCCGTGCGGGCGGAGTTCCTTATCGAGCCCTTGCGCGAAGCCGACCTGGGCAAACTTCGTGGCGCAATAGACGGCTTCGCCGGGGAAGCCGTAGACGCCGGCCATCGACGAGATGAACAGCAACAGACCTTCCTTCTGCTCGATCATCACCGGCGCGGCGTGGCGGGCGAACAGAAAGGTTGTGCGCACGTTGCTGTCCATCATCTCGACGTAGTCGTCGAGCGACGTCTCCACCAGGGTCTTATAGTTGCCGACGCCGGTATTGGCGATGAGGATGTCGAGCCGGCCGAACGTCGCTTTGGCCGCCTCGACTGAGGCGACCGCCGTCGCCTCGTCGCGGGCATCGCCGCTCACCGCGATGGCATCGGAGCCGAGTGCCCGCACCTCCTGGATCAGCTGATCGAGGCGATCCTGCCGGCGGGCGGTGAGGACGAGCTTAGCGCCTTCGCGGGCGAGTGCCCGGGCGCTTGCCTGGCCGATGCCGGCGCTGGCTCCGGTGATGAGGGCGACTTTGCCTGCGAGTTTGCCTGCCATGATGCGGTCCTTCCTGTCGGAATCGGGGTGCGGCCGGCGGGGTCTGGCCTGCGGCCGAAAGGCGCGGCACCTTGGTCTGGGATTGCCCATTCGTCAAACAGAATATATAGATTGCATTCATCTGCTGAAGCGATGAATGGTCGCGGGGAAACCACCTAATGGAAGTTCGCCAGTTGCAGCATTTCATTGCCGTCGCCGAGGAACGCCAGTTCACCCGCGCCGCGCAGCGCATGCACATCGTGCAATCGGCCTTGTCGAGTTCGATCCGCACGTTGGAGACGGAACTGCAGGCCCGCCTGTTCGTGCGCAATACGCGGCAGGTGCAGCTGACGCCGGCTGGCCGCGCCTTTCTCGACAAGGCGCGCGACGTGGTCCGCACCCTCGATCAGGCGCGCCAGGTGGTCGCCGACGTCGAGGGGCTGAAGTCCGGCTCGCTCGCTATCGGCACGGTGCACAGCCTGCCCGCCTTCCTCGATCTGCCGTCCCTGATCGCCCGCTTCCACCGTGCCAATCCCGGCATTGAAGTCCGGCTCAGGCAGGGCGACATGCTCGGGCTGCTCGACCAGTTGAAGGGCGGCGAACTCGATCTCGCCTTCCTGCCGCTGTTGGATCCGCCGGAGGACTTCGTCACCGGCATCGTCGCCTGTGACGATCTTGTGGTCGTCGTTCCCATGGGGCACGAGCTGGCCGGACGGCGCAACCTGCCCTTGGCCGAACTCTGCCAATATCCGTTCGTCGACTTCGACGTGCGCTGGGGAACGCGGCCGCTGATCGACCGCGCCTTCGGCCAGGCTGGGCTGTCGCGGCATTCCGCCTTCGAGGTGACGGATCTGGAAACGCTGGTCGGTCTCGTCGCCTGCGGCCTCGGCATCGCGCTGCTGCCCGAGGCAATCGCGGACGCGCGCGACTCCCAGGTCGGCATCGCCCATCTCGCCGAGCCGGACATCTGCTGGGAGCTCGTCGTGGCGCATGCCCGCAATGCCGCCGACAGCCAGCCGGTCAATGGCGCAGCCCGCGAATTCCTGACGCTTCTGAGCATCGGCTAGCCCGGCTCGCGGCGTATCACGTCTATTCCCCTCAGTCCGCCGCCAGGCCATCCATCCGGACCCCGCCCATGCCGACAGTCTCTCCTGCCAGCCCACCGCTTGCCGGGCTCCGCGTCGTCGAACTGGCGCGCATTCTCGCCGGGCCCTGGGCGGGGCAGGTGCTCGCCGACCTCGGCGCCGAGGTGATCAAGGTTGAGCGCACCGGCGGGGGCGACGACACGCGCACCTGGGGACCGCCCTTCGTCGCCGGCGCCGATGGCGGGGATCTTGGCGCTGCCTACTTCCACGCTGCCAACCGGGGCAAGCGGTCGATCGCCGTCGACTTCGAGCAGGAGCGGGGCCGCGACATCGTGCGCCGGCTGGCGAGTCGGGCCGATGTCGTCATCGAGAACTTCAAGGTCGGCGGTCTGGCGAAATACGGGCTCGACTACGCCAGCCTCGCCGCCGAGAACCCCCGCCTCGTCTATTGCTCGGTCACCGGCTTCGGCCAGACCGGCCCCTATGCCGCCCGCGCCGGCTACGACTTCATGATCCAGGGGATGGGCGGCTACATGGACCTGACCGGCGACGCCGAGGGCCAGCCGACCAAGGTCGGCGTCGCCGTGGCGGATCTGGCGACCGGGCTCTACGCCGTCATCGGCATCCAGGCGGCGCTCGCTGTGCGGGAGAAGACCGGCCGCGGCCAGTTCGTCGACATGAGCCTGATGGACGCGATGGTCGCCCTGCTGGCCAATCAGGCGATGAACTATCTCGTCTCCGGCACCTCGCCGCAGCGGCTCGGCAATGCCCACCCCAACATCGTGCCCTACCAGGTGTTCGCGGTTGCCGACGGCTTCGTCATCATCGCCACCGGTAACGACCGGCAATGGACTGATCTCGCCCGCACCCTCGGCCTCGAGGCGCTCACCGCCGATCCGCGCTTTCAAACCAACGCTGGCCGGGTGACCCACCGTGCCGTGCTCGTGCCGCTGATCGAGGCCAGGACCAAGCTCTTCACCCGGGATCGGCTGCTGGCCGAACTCGAAGTCCGGCATGTTCCGGCCGGCCCCATCAACACGGTGGCGGACGTGTTCGCCGACCCGCAGGTCGTCGCCCGTGGCATGCGGCTCGATCTGACGGCGCCGCGTGCCGCCGCCGGGTCGGTGCCCAGTGTCAGGACGCCGATCGTCCTCTCCGACACGCCGCTCTGTTACGAGCGCGCCCCGCCGGCGCATGGCGCCGATACGCGCGAGGTG
>JARLIT010000360.1 GCA_031291575.1 Ancalomicrobiaceae bacterium | reverse complement strand
GGCGACGTTGATGATGCTCTCCAATGCGTCGGAATAGAGCGCGACGCTGCCGGTCAAGAGGTAGGCGACGTATTTGATTGCCAGCACGGCGAAACTGACACCGAAACTACCCAGCGCGATCTTCAGGGACCCGTCCATCTTGAGAATTCCTCGATACGGATGCGGCGTCGACCGCGTGTTCCAACAAGCTGCGGTCGCCCCGGCAAGGCGACGGGGTAAGACAAAGCCCCTCCTGCCGGTGCCCGATTGTTTCATTCACCGATCATCCCGCTTGCGACCGGTAATCATGGCCATAATCAGGTTCTCGCGATGCTCGAGACTGCTGATCACCACACCGACGACATGCAGGGCAATCATCGCCAGCATGACGATTGTCGCCGACTCGTGCAGACCCTCAAGCCATTCGGAACCGAACCAGGCATCGAGCGTCAGCATGTATCCGGTGACGCAAATGACCGCCAGCATCACCAGCATCGCCACCACCATTGCGCCGCCGGCCGGGCTGTGACCGAGGTATCGATCGGTCCGGCCTGCGAACATGCCACGAAGGTGACCGAGGACTATGCGAGGGCTATAGACATAATCGGTAAAGCGCGCATGACGCGGACCGATGCAGCCCCAGGCCAGACGGAAAGCGAGCAGAGCGGCGAGAAACCAGCCAAGCCTGATGTGGATCCATGTGGCGTCGTCGCCGGTGGCAAAAGTGAGCGCGAAGGCGATGACCAGCGACCAATGAAATATGCGGACAAACGGATCCCACACCCGGGTGGTGCGCTGCTCTTCGGGATGCGCCGAGTTGGCGGAAGTCATAGGGAAGATCTCCTCTCCTTACCGGTACCGCCGTCGAGCTCTGCATGATCCGCGGGGCACGGCTCCCGGCAGCCGATGTCCTGAGGGCCAGTGTTACCGGTCAGCATCGTTGGTTTGGCGCTGACGGTCAGTCCGCTTTGGCGCGAACAAGATCGAGAGTGACCGGATTGAAGAGCAGTTCGTACTTCTCGCCCTTGGCATTCTTGGCATAGACTTCCCAGCAGGCATCCTCTTCCTTGACCTTCGAAGCGGTGTAGCCGAGCGACGAAGCCTTCTCGATCGCGGCAGCGGAGGGCTTCCATTCGGCCTTGGGCGCCGTCGTGCAGGACGATTCGGCAAGGGCGGGGATCGTCGAGCTGAAAACCAAAACGATGGCGAGCATGATGGGCAGACGCATGAGATGACCTCTTGGAAGCCGGGCCACCCGGGAATCGGGCAGCGTCAATGGGCTCCCTTTTTGGCGCAGTCGATCGGCATTCCAGCTGATGCGAGACATCGGCGAGATGTCAGCTTCGCCGTCCCAGGCTATGGTCGGTGCCTCTCCTTAGTCGGAGAGACTCGATGACCATCGTGTATCGCCCATTTGTCGTCGCCATGGTTGCCGGTGCGTCGGCCTGCGCCGAACCAGCGCGCGCCGACGAACACCTCGGTCACGACGAAGCCCGCATCACTGTTCAGACCGGTGAAATCATCCGGCTCTTGGAAGCCGGACGCGAGGCGAAGATCGCCGGTTTCAGGCCGCGCGCCTTAGCGCATTGTGCCGAGCGAGGCGGCGGGCAGCGCGCTCGGCATCGGAGACATTGGCGAACATCTTGCCGTTGAGCGCCTGGAATGCGCCGGAGACGGCGACGAAGGCATAGGACTTGCCCTCGCGAATGAGGAGCCCGGCGTCGCGATCGTCGATTTCGAGAAGATAGCCGTTGCTCATGAGATGACCTCGTCGAAGACCAGCCTAGCGGAGACCGGGCGGCCCCGACGGGCTCTGTCTTGGCGCAGTCGATCGGCATTCCAACTGATGCGAGACATCGGCGAGATGTCAGCTTCGCCGTCGCAGACTATGGTCGGTGCATCCCCTTTGTCAGGGCTGATCAATGACCCAAGTGTATCGCCTTCTTGTTGCGGCCATGGTCGCCGGCATATGCGGCGGCGCCGAGCCGCTGCGCGCCGACGAGCGCCTTGGTCACGACGAGGCCCGTATCGCGGTTCAGAATGGAGAGATTCGACCGCTTGGTGAGATCCTGGCGGCCATCCGGGAGCGCTTGCCCAGCGAAGTGGTTGCCGTGGAGCTAAAGCGCGACCATGGACGGCTGATCTATGAACTAAAGACCGTCGATGCTGCCGGTCGCCGGCACGAATTCCATGTCGATGCGGCCTCTGCGACGATCTCGACGAACGGAGAAGACGACTGATGCGCATCCTGCTCGCCGAAGACGACGCCCGGATTGCAGATCACGTCACGCGCGCGTTGACTGCTGCCGGCTTCCTCGTTGATCCCGCAACCGACGGCGAGGCGGCCTGGTTCATGGCCGACACGGAGGACTATTCGGCAATCGTGCTCGATCTGGGTCTGCCTGCACTCGACGGGTTGACTGTGCTGAAGAGGCTGCGCGAGGCCGGAAATCGTACCCCGGTCCTCATCCTGACGGCACGCGGGACCTGGAAGGAGCGGGTCGAAGGCATAGATGCCGGTGCCGACGATTATCTGCCCAAGCCGTACCAGACCGAAGAGCTGCTCGCGCGCCTGCGCGCCATCATCCGCCGCGCCGCCGGACAAGCGACGTCGGTGATCGAGATCGCCGACATCGTTGTCGACGAGCGCCAGATGCGGGTGAGCCGTGACGGTGTACCGATCATATTGGCGCCGCACGAATATCGGCTGTTCATGCATCTCGTCCATAACCGAGGCCGGGTCTGTTCGCAGTCTGAGCTGACGGAGAACGTCTACGCGCAGGACTGGGAACGCGAGTCCAACGCCATCGAAGCGCTGGTCAAGCGCGTCCGCAAGAAGCTTGGCGACCACTTGATCGAGACCCGCCGCGGCTTCGGCTACATCGTACCGAACGCGTGACCATGATTGCACCCGTCCGATCGCTTCGTCTCAGACTAGCTGCCGGTGCCGCGGGCGCACTGGTCATCGCCCTGGTCGTTGCCGGATTCGGTCTCGCCCTGCTGTTTGAACACCACACCGCTCGACGCCTCGCTGAAGATCTCGATTTGGATCTGCGCCAACTCGCCGGCGGGTTGGAGGTCACACCATCCGGGACGCTCACTCTCTCGAGGTCCCCGGCCGATCCGCGCTTTGCCGATCCATTGTCCGGCCTCTATTGGCAGGTGTTTGGCAACGATGGCACACTTCTGCGCTCGCGCTCCCTGTGGGACACATCACTCCAACTCCCAACTGACAGACCCCGCGACGGCGAAGTACATCAACATCGGATCGTCGGACCCAATGGGACTGAGCTGATTGCGGCCGAACGGATCGTGCAGATCGCCAAGGCTCCGGGCGGCGGGGCGCTCCGATTGGTCGTCGCTGCCGATATGACCGGCGTCCGAGCGGCGCGTGACGCCTTCAGCCTCGAGTTGATCCCAGCGCTCGGGCTTGTCGCTGTCGTGCTTGCGCTCGCTGGCTGGGTCCAGATTGGCCTCGGATTGCGACCGCTCAGCGCACTCAGCCGCGGAGTTGCGGCTGTCCGAAACGGGATAGCCCCCAAGCTCGATTCGAATGTGCCTCGTGAGGTGCAACCGCTTGTAGACGAACTGAATGCACTGCTGGATGCACAGGCTCGAGATCTCGAACGCGCGCGTCGTCGCGCTGCCGATCTCGCGCATGGACTGAAGACCCCGCTTGCCGCCTTGGCTGGTGACGTCGAGCGCCTCGTTTCGCGCGGTGAAGCCGAGATTGCCGCCGACATTGCCGGGATCGCCGTCGTGATGCGCCGGCACGTTGACCGCGAACTGGCGCGGATCAGAGTCAATCCCGATCCGTTGCAACGGGCACGGGCTGACGTCGCGGCCGTAACGCGCCTACTGGTCGAGACGCTGCGCCGGACTCCGAAGGGCGAGCCACTGGCCTTCGAGATTGCCGTACCACCAGCGGCCCGCGCCCCGATCGATGCCGATGACCTCACCGAACTTCTCGGCAATTTGATCGACAATGCGGTTCGCCACGCACACACGCGCGTGCGCATCGTCTGGGCCGAAATCGAAGGTGGAGCGTCTCTGACTGTCACCGATGATGGTCCTGGCATCGCCGAAGCAGACCGCTTGAGTGTGCTCAAACGCGGGACTCGGCTTGATGAGAGCACACCGGGTACCGGACTTGGGCTCGCCATCGCTCACGACATCGTCTCGGCCTATGGCCACACTCTCGATCTCGATCGTGCCGACATAGGAGGTCTTGCCGTGGCAATCAGGTTCCGGCCTGCGGTCGGGACGGCAAGATCAGATTAGGAGTTCCAGCAAATCGAAGCTTGACGGCTCTTCTGTAACAGACAGATCGCAGCCCATCCATTTTCGATTCAAGCCGTTTGTCGGATCTCCGTGTTCATGCTTCTGTCGGCAGTTCCGATTCATGCGGCCCCGCCGCGCAGATCAACTTCAATTCACGGCTATCTTGCCAATAGTTGTCCCGACGATGCCTCTTGATCGATTCCTCCGCGCCGAACCACCTGAGCGGGCGAACTCCATCGGACCGAGATACGCAGGCGTCGAATGTAGTCACGTCTTGTCGCGATGGCGCTCGATCGGAGCCGATGCGTCGGCGCGCGGCTTACAATAGACGTCGCAGATCGCTGCCGCCACATAGCCGGC
>JARLIT010000359.1 GCA_031291575.1 Ancalomicrobiaceae bacterium | reverse complement strand
GTAGATATAGAGGCCGAGTACGGTTTTGGTGAGGACGAACCAGGACACGACCACCACGGCAAGCGCGATCACCGTGAGCCAGGGGATGCCGAAGAAATAGCCTTCGCCGATGACGGCATAGTCGAGACTGGAGTTGAACACGGTGGTGTCGTTGCCCAGCAGGCGGGCACAGCCGCGGATGGCGGTCAGCGCCCCGAGCGTCACGATGAATGGGGGCAGCGGCACTAAGGCGATCAGGCTTCCGTTGAGAAAACCGAAGGCGAGGCCGACCAGCAATGCCGCCGGAATGGCCAGCGCCGCATAGCTCGGATCGAGCGAAATGATCAGCGCCGACATCGCCGAGGCGGCCAGCACCGATCCGACGGATAGGTCGATGCCGCCGGTCAGGATCACGAAGGTCATGCCGCTCGCCAGCACCAGATTCATCGATGCCTGCTGGACGACGATGACGAGATTCTGCATGGAGGCGAACTTGGGCGTCGCCAGCGAAAAGGCGATGCACAGAACCATAAGCACCGGCAGCATGCCCAGCGCCCGGACCAGCGAGCGAGTGGCTTCGGCACGGCCGACGCTGGCGCTAAGGTCGTCGGCCATCGCTGCGTCATGATTGGGTTCGAGCATCGAAGTTGTCTCCCGTCTTATTGTTGTTGGTGGTGGCGATCGCCATGATGGTTTCCTGCGTGATGTCTTCCCCAGTCACCACGCCGGCGATCCGGCCATCGCGCATCACGAATACTCGGTCAGCGATGCCGATCACCTCAGGCAATTCACTCGAGATAATCAGGATGGCGGCGCCACCCTCGGCCAATTTGTCGATCAGCTTGTAGATGTCGGATTTGGCGCCGATATCAACGCCGCGCGTCGGCTCGTCCAGGATCAGCAGTTTGGGCGCCGTAGCCAGAAGACGGGCGAGCAGAACCTTCTGCTGGTTGCCGCCCGACAGTGCCCGCACCGTGGTGCGCGTCGACTTCACCCGGATCTTCAGGCTGCGCACCGCTTCCAGCCCCTGCCGCGCGGCAAGCGCGAGGCGGCGAATGCCGCCGGGATAGGCGTCGCGGGCCGCCACCGCCATGTTGACGTTGTCCTCGACCGACATATCGAAGAACAGGCCGAGTGCCTTGCGATCCTCCGACAGGTAAACGATGCCGGTGGCGATCGCTTCGGCGGGGTCGCGGACTTTGATCGGGCGCCCTTCGATGAGGATGCGGCCGCCGCGTGCCCGCTCGGCGCCATAGATCAGCCGGGCGAGCTCCGTGCGTCCGGCGCCGACCAGGCCCGCCAACCCCACCACCTCACCGGCTCGCACGTCGAGCGAGGCCGGGCCGATCCGCCGTCCGTCGGTCAGTTCCTCGACGGCAAGCACGATTGGCCCGCAGCGTTTGTCGACCCGCCGGTCCTTCTTATAGAAATCGGACAGGTCGCGCCCCACCATCATCTGGATGAGCCGCGCTTCCGAGAGTTCGGCGCGCGCCAGCGTCCCCATGTAGCGGGCATCCCTGAGCACCGAAACACGTTTGGCAAGCTCAAAGACTTCGGCCATGCGGTGCGAAATGTAGATGATCGCCATACCTTCATCGCGCAGACGCCGGATAAGGCTGAACAGACGATCGGTTTCACGCGAGGAGAGCGAGGCGGTCGGCTCGTCCATCACCAGGATGCGCGCGTTGACCGAAAGCGCCCGGGCGACCTCCACCATCTGCTGCTGGGCGAGCGATAGCCGTCCGACTTTCGTCTCCGGTCGGAAGCGTGCTCCGAGGCGTTTCAGGACGTCGGCGCAGTCTCGCCGCATCGCCGCCTTGTCGAGAATGCCGCCCAGCGTCGTCTCGCGACCGAGGCAGATGTTCTGCATGACCGTAAGATTGGGAGCCAGCGACAGTTCCTGATAAATGACGGCGATGCCGAGCTTCAGCGCGTCGAGCGGCGAGGTCACGGTCACCTCTTGCCCGTCCATCGTCAAATGCCCGCCGGGGTCGGCCCGATAGGCACCCGACAGGATCTTCATCAGCGTCGACTTGCCGGCACCGTTCTCGCCCATCAGGGCATGGATCTCGCCGGGCCAGACAGTGAGGTCGACTCCGCGCAGAGCCCGCACCGCACCGAACGTCTTGCTGATGCCGCGCATCTCGAGAATGGGGGCTGGATCGGTCATCCCTGGTCTCCTACCCGATCCAGACGGCCGACGAGATCCGGCGCCAGATTGGCATATGTCGAAGCGAGCTCAGGATCGACGGCGATCACGGTCTCGCCGATCGCCGCAAGGCGTACTGCTTCGGCGGGGCTTGTGAAAACGCCGACCGACAGGCCGGCCACCAGCGCCGCCCCGACACCGGCCGCCTCCTCGACAGCAGGAAGGATGAGGGGCCGGTTGACGAAGGCGGCTTTGACGGCATCAACGAAGGCGTTGCGGGCGCCACCACCGGCCAGGATCAACTCGGCCGGACGATAGCCGGTGATGGTGGCAAAGCGCTCGAGGTTGAGGACCAGCCAACTGGCCAGTCCCTCGACAGCACCACGCAGGATCGCACCGGCCGTCGTCTCTTCGCCCAGTCCGAGAATTTCTGCCCGCCGGCCCCGCTGGTTCCACGGAGCGCCGGTGCCGCGCAGGTAGGGCATTACGCGCACTCCACCGGCGCCGGGAGGCGTGGCTGCAGCCGCTTGCCAGAGCGCATCGATCGCTTCACGTCCGACGCCTGGGCCGGCGAGCAGCCGCTCGAGCCAGTCGAACAGCGCTCCGGAGGCCGGAATGTGACCGGACAGGATGAAGCGGCCAGTCAAGACGTACGGGTAGCAGTCGTAACGCCCTTGCCCGACGTCGTCATAGCTCAGCGGGCGGTCGACCACCGTTTTCAAGGCCTCAGACGTGCCAGTGGAATCGATCACCGGCCCGGGATCGATCAGCCGGCAAGCCAGGCCGGCACATGGATGATCGTGGCCGGCGTTGACCACTGGCGTCCCGGCAACAAGGCCGACGGTGTGGGCGACGACGCCATCGAGCGGCCCCCAGCCATCGCCCTGCGGCTGCAGGTCCGGCAGATTGGCGGCCCGAAGACCCACGGCGGCGAGAAGACCATCGTCCCAGGTGCAACGCCGGCGGTCGGCAAGACCGCTGCGGGCGGCGAGAGACGGATTGGCGACCAATGTACCGGAAAGGCGGTAGGTCGCGTAATCGGCCACCATCGCCCACTTGTCGACGCGCTCGAACCAGTCGGCCGCAGAGGCGCGGGCATGGCCAAGGCGGTGCACGGTATAGATGTCGTCGTCGACCATGCCAGTCAGGTCGAACCAGTCGCGGGCCGTCATCGACCAGTCCGGCCGCAGGTTCCTGGTACGTCGATCGAACCAGGTCGGACACGGCGTCGTACGTCGGCCATGAGCATCAAGCCCGACGAAGCTTTCGCCGATGCTGCAGATGCCGATGGCGGCGACCGCTGAGGGCGGAATACTGACGGCCCGCAGCGATGCAGTCGTCTCCGTCAGCGCGTCGAGGAGATCGGACTCGAGCCGGTCGAGGTCGAATTCCGCGGCGCCCGGCCCGGGATGATCGATCCGCATGGAGCGGCGGACCACCGACAAGATCTCGCCATCAGGTCGGATGGCGGTGATCTTCAAATTGGTCGTGCCGATGTCGATGCCGATCAGCACCGGGCTGGCGAGGGATGTCATTTCTTGTGCCCGCTATACCAACGCATGAAAGCGTCTGTCTGCCCGGTCGAGCCGAGATCGTCCATCTTCTGCTCGATTACCGCCTGGGCGGCGTGCTGGGCCGGAATGAGGGCATCAATGATGGCGATGCCGTCTGAATTGGCGTTGAGCACTTTCTTGAGCGCGATGTTAAAGGCGGTGACAATGTCGGTGAACAGGATGACCATCGCGACGCCAGCGCGGGTCGCCGCCTTCATCTGTTCAGGTGGCGTTCCCGAACCACCATGCATACAGATGGGAACTCCCGTCGCCTGCCGCAGTTCGGCAATGCGACCGATCGCAAGGCTGGGGGTTGCCTTTGCAGCGCCGCCATGTGCGACGCCGTGGACGTTGCCGATGGCCGGCGCCAAAATGGTTGCGCCACTTTCGCGCACCAGCCGTCTCGCCTCTTCGACATCGGCAAGGTCGTCAGCGGTCTGCACGGCACCATGTTCCATGTTGCCGATTGAAGCTTCGACCAGGATGCCGAGCGGCTCGGCGGCCGCCACCACCTCGCGGACGGCGCGAATGTTGTCCTCGAGCGGCATCTCGGCGCCGTCAAGCATGACCGACGTGCAGCCGGCGCGGATGGCATCAATGGTATCACCAAGCGTGTTGCCGTGATCGAGGCTGAGGCCGACCGGCACCGTCGCCTCGGCAGCAAGGTGGCGCGCGACGAGACCGAGAGTATCGAGTCGGGTGATGGCGCGGACATCGGGGTGAATGCGGATCACCACCGGCGAGCGCTTGGCCTCGGCTGCGGCGATGGCCGCTTGAATGACTTCGATGTTCATCGAGACGAAGGCGCCGACCGCATAATGGTTGTCAGAGGCGTGCTTGAGAAGGCTCGATAAGGGGACGATCGGCATGTCTTGGTCCTCGTGCGCAGGTACGTGTTGTCGTGAGAGGTGAACAAAGAGTGCGGCCCGCAGGACTCCGCTCGTGCGAAATGCGACGTCTTGGGTGATCGCAGCAGGAGAAATCGGCGCCTCCGGCAACTGCCGAGCGAGGCGAGGCTGGAGTCGTTGCAACTGTTCGGCTCCGGGCCGTCGCTCCTGGGACGGAGTCGATTCCTGCAGCCCTGGGGCCGCTCCCCGCTTCGCAACGTGATCGAAACGGGGCCGCTGGCTCGTACCGTATTGATCCGAAAGGGTTACTTGCCCGAATTCCAGCCCTTGTAGGTGCTGACGTTGTCGCGGGTTACGAGAGCAGGCGCGACGAGGATCGATGGTTCGGCGAGCTTTTCGCCGTTAAGGAGCTTGACGCCTGCGTCGACAGCCGAATTGGCCAGCGCCGACGGAAGTTGGGCGGAAGATGCCTCGATCTGCGTCTTTTCCTTGAGAGCCGCCTCGACGTCGGGCGATCCATCGACGGTCGTGATGATGATGCCGGAGCGCTTGAGCTGCCTGGCAGCAAGATCGGCGCCGATGGCCGACGGATCGTTGATGGTGAAGATGGCGTCGACCTTGTCGTTGGCTGTCAGCAGCGCCGTCGTGACGTTGAGGCCGCCTTCACGCGTTCCGATGCCGTTCTGGTTGTCCGAGAGGATCTTCATGTCCGGATGAGCGGAGATCACCTGCTTGCAGCCCTTGACGCGATCAATGACGCCCGACACAGGCGGTCCGTTGACGATAATCAGGTTGCCCTTGCCGTTGAGCTTGTCGACAATGTAGCTGCAGGCCTGCTTGCCGGCGGTGACGTTGTCGGTGGTGATCGTCGCCATCGCGTTGTCAGCAGTATTGTCGATGGCTACCACAGGAATGCCAGCAGCCTCGGCGCGCTTGACAGCTGCGCCAACAGCCTTGGAATCAACGGCCGAGACGATGATCAGGTCGACTCCTGCCTGAATGAAGTTGTCAAACTGGGTCGACTGCTTGCCGAGGTCATAGTCGCCCGAGACGACCAGCGTCTTTGCCGATGGTCCGGCCACTTCTTTGACTTTGGCATCGATGCCTTTGGCTATGGCACCGAAAAAGGGGTTGCCGAGATCGACAACGGTGACACCGACGAGCTTGATATCCTTGGCGGAAGCCATGGCAGGTGCCAGCGCCAACGCTACCCCACACGCCAAAAGACTTGACACAAATCGTTTCATGGTGATGTTTCCTCCGGGCTGTCGCCGACATATAAGCCGGAAGGTTCGGCCCTTGCGACGACGCAAGGGACCATATAGCGGGACGTTATGTAGCACAAGATACCGAATCTGATTTTTTGCAGGTCGTTTTGTGCTATGCACGGGTCAAATGGTGTCGCAATGACGAATTCTGAAGAGATAGTCGAGGATCCACGCCCCCTGCGACTCAGGGCGTCGATGGTCAACCTGTTTCCGACGGAGCGGAGGATCGTCGAGCTGCTGCTCGCGATCCCAGGCTATGAACTCGGGAGTATGACCTCGTCCGACCTGTCGGAAAAATCGGGTGCGAGCCGCTCCAGCATCGATCGCCTGTCCCGCAAGCTCGGCTATCAGGGTCTCAAGGACATGCGCAAGTCGCTGCTGTTCGAGCAGGCCGAGCGCGATGGCCCGGCGGCACCTGGCGTCCGACGGTCGTCGACGACGGAAGACATTGCCCGGCGCGTCATGGCGGCACTCGTTGCCCGGGCGGAGATGATGGTGCGGCTGGTAGCTCAGAACAGCGCTTTCGACACGTTCATCGAATGGCTGGCGTCGGCCCGCACTATCCACCTCATCGGGGCCGGCGAATCCGCCGTGGTGTGCGAGGCTTTCCAACTGCGTCTGGTCCGGCTCGGCCTGCCGATCCTGTTCACGCCCGAGTACCACACACAAGTCACTCGGGCGTCGCTATTGGGACCGTTGGACATCGCCGTCGCCATTTCCCATTCGGGTGCCACCAAGTCGACGGTGCGGGCCGCCACTGTCGCCAAGCAGACCGGCGCTCGCCTCGCCGTCATCGGCGGCATCACCAATTCTCCGCTTTCTCGCAAAGCTGATCTGTTTATTCAGCTCCCGACCGGCAACCTGCCAGGCAGCGCCGAAGTCCTCGATCGTGTCGTCGCCATCGGTCTTGCCCAGGTCGCGTTCGAATGCCTGGCTGCCCGACATCCGGAGATGCGATCGATCTCGGTGCGCATTGATGACGCCTTCAACGAAGACCGGATGTAGCATCGGAGGACGCATCCGCTGACGATCATGGCTATGCCCGATGAGGCGGCCTGCGCGGCCTTCTGGTTCGAGCGGCGCCGGCCGGCTGGCATCTTGTCTGCCCCGGTTGTGGCGCTCGCCACGCAGCAGGCTGAAAGGCCGAGCCTGTACATTCGAATGCCTCGATTGGGGGTTTCGAGAAGGTCGAATGGCTCGGCACATCGCCTTCGAGGCCAAGGCGGCAGAACCATCGGTAGGCCAATATGCAGCGGCGACGTCTTCCAGCCGGAACGACCGCAAGACGCGCCAAAGTTTGCCCACGAACCGCATCTGAGGCTGTAAGCACATTCGCACTGCATCGGCATTCGAGACTGCGACCTCCAGCGCCTCAGCCAATCGCGCGGGCTGACCGCTTCTGGCGCATTCCGGCGCCATCAGGGCGGCGCAGTCGGCAAGTGGATCCCTCGTCTTCCGAGTGGACCCGCCCCGCCTTGGTAGCCATCCAGATCATGTGGCGGGCGCCACCGCGCTTGCCGTTGGCCCGAGTCGGCACTTCGGCGACCGCAAATCCGGTCTGTTTCAACCTGCGCGTAAAAGCGACGTCGGACGCGGCGGACCAGACCGAAAGGATGCCTCCCGGCCTGAGTGCCTGCCACGCCGCGCGCAAGCCCGCGACGGAATAGAGCGCGTCATTGCCCTGCCGCGTCAGCCCGTCCGGGCCGTTGTCAACATCCAGAAGGATGGCGTCCCAGCTTAAGGCTCCGGCGCGGATCACCTCGCCGACATCGCCATGATGAACGTGGACGCGCGGATCGCTGAGACAAGCGCCGAACACCTCCGCCATCGGCCCGCGTGCCCAGGTCACGACCGACGGCACCAGTTCGGCGACGGTGACTTGCGCGCTTTCATCCAGCCCTTTGAGTGCCGCCCGCAACGTAAAGCCCATGCCGAGACCGCCGATCAACATCTTCGTTTGCGGCCGGCCGTCAAGTTCTGCGCAAACAAGACTGGCCAGCGCCTCTTCCGAGCCACTCAGCCGGCTGTTCATCAGTTCGTTGGCGCCAAGCATAATTGAAAACTCAGTGCCGCGCCGCATCAACCGCAGCTCCGCACCATCGTCGAGCTGCACGGCGCCAAGCCGAATCCAGGGAAGCATCAAGAACACCCATCAGTCGAATTCAGTCGTCACCGTACACGAGTGCCCGCCGATCGCACAGGCGACGATCCAACAGGAGTGTTCGCAAACCTGGACAGTGGCGGCGCTGGCGAGGCGCATCGCGCCGGATGAAACCGACCTGGTTTGCACCGATACGGTTCGCGACGAACTGCCGCTTTTGCTGTCGTCAGCTTGAAAGCCGCCGTTCTGGACACGGCCACCGTCGGACTTCTGAGCGTGGCAGAATCAACGTCTGGTCATGGCGCGCTCCGGCCGCCTCCGGCCCAAACCAGATCTCTGCTCAGGCTAGGCAGTCCGGCAGATTAAGACTAAGGGGTGCTGCCGCCTTGATGCCGGCGGAAAGATGGATGCTGCGATGCTTTTCGAACTTGCCACACTCTCGTGCCCGCTTTTGGCGCTCCAGAAAGCCGCAGACGGGGCCGCTGCATGGGTGCGCGACAGCCAGGCCAAGGGTCAACTGCTTGGATGCTGGCGGACCGAGATGGGGACGCTGGGCCGCCTGCTTGTGCTTCGCGGGTTCGAGTCCCCCGAGGACATGACCGCGGAGCGTCGCCGTGCGCTCCTGAGCGATCGTCCGTTCCACGCCGGTAGCGTCGTCACGACGGTGGAGATGGATAGCTACGTGCCGTTTCCGTTCTTGCCACCGATCCGGACCGGCGACCGGGGAGGCGTGTATGAGTTCCGCACCTACCGGCTCAAACCCGGCGGCCTCGCCCCGACGCTGGCCGGTTGGGAGGCAGCCATCGGACCGGCGCGCGAGTACACCGCCCATCTCGTCGTCAACATGTATGCCCTCGATGGTGCCCCCCGAATTACGCACATTTGGGGCTTCGGCAGCTTGGCGGAGCGAGCCGAACTGAGAGAAACGGCTTACGGATCTGGCGTTTGGCCGCCCAAGGGGGGCCCCGAACAGATCATCGAAGCGACTTCGACAATCGCTTTGCCAATGGATGGGTCCCCTTTGACCTGAACATTGACCCGCCGTCCGTTCCTGGCGCGATGGAGACCGCCGGGCGCGCGTCCGACGGCCGGACCTCTAGAGGTCAATCTGCTCGGCAATTCTGAGAGCATCGTCGACCTCAACATCCAGGTAACGGACCGTGCTCTCAAGTTTGAGGTGACCAAGAAGGAGCTGTATGGCTCCCAGATTGACTGTCTGTCGAACTCCACCGGAATTTGAGCCAAAGACGCTCCGTATTTCCGTCCGCAGATGATCACTCGGCAAATAGTCAAATCTCTGAAAAATATGTAATATGGCGTGCAGACACGGGGCGGGCTCCCGCGGACATTCCAGGTCAACTCTTGGCGGAAATCAACACCCTAGGACGATTATTACTTCACCAGCGCGCCAACCCTGTCTAGGGCCGATCCGAAGCCTTTCAATGAGACAGTAAAGAGTTGGTCCTGCCCACCATCGGCGCTGGCGTGGAACCTTATGGCGGAACCGGCGCGCAATCCGGCCATGACTTTGCTGTCGAAACTCAAAGGCACCAGGCAGCCGCCGGGCAGACATGTACGAAATTTCAGTGCTTGTTGCCCGGACTGGTCGTCGATCTGCAATTGAACCCCGCGATCAAGCGCCAAGCCAAACGGCGTCAACAACACGCCTTCAAGCTTTTCGCCCACGATGCCCAATTCGATCGTCAGAATCCGTTGATGCGTCTGCTCGTTGACTTGTTCCTGCACCAGCGCGCAACGTTTGGTCTGACCTTGGACTACGCAGGCGACTCGCCAGTCGCCAAAGGTTTCCTGCAACGACGAGGCGCCACCGGGCAATGTCGCCGAAGTTGGCCCGGTTCCCTCAGCAAACGCGTTCAGCGGCGCCAGCCAGATGGTCGCAAGCGCGATGAATCCGGATAGAATTGCGGTGACAACAATACTATTCGATCTGTTCATATGTAACTCTCTTGCCAAAGTCGATTGTGTCCGCAGCCTGGCGCATCCAAGCTTGAGCAAGCTAGCAGGACTATCTGGATCTACTGCCTCAGCATGCCTATTTCCTAACCGAAATCTCCCGCGACTTTTTGGGAATATGCGCTAGTGGAGCGAATTTGACATTTGAGTCCCAGCGAGTTGCGCGACAAAACTCCAATGTCAAATTCGAAGCTCCACTAGACTCAATGAGTTGCTAGTGGTCCTGGGACTCCGACATTTGCGTAAGTGCGCGCGGCAAATGGGATGCAAATGTCGGAGTCGGACCACTAGGGCCGAGTGCACGCGCGCCCGCCACCACCAACACAGATT
>JARLIT010000358.1 GCA_031291575.1 Ancalomicrobiaceae bacterium | reverse complement strand
GTCGATGGCGATGCCGGGGCGTTCATAGGCGCCGCAATGCACGACGCTTGCCGCGCGCACGCGATCGAGCACATCGCCGGCCCGGGCCGAGGCGACCGGCAGGATCGCGGCAAGTGCAGCGGCAATGGCGGGACGCAAGGTGAATGGCATGGCGATTCCAGTTGAACGGCGAACGCGACGTTCAAGGCCTCAATGAAGTCCGCCCGCTGTCATTGCGAGCGAAGCGAAGCAATCCAGGCTGTTTCCTCGGTTCTCTGAATTGCTTCGCTTCGCTCGCAATGACGGGAGCTTGTCTTTCTCGATCCCAGACGACGCAGGGCATCACGCGGTCTGCCGGCCGAATGCGGCGCCGCACCCAGATTGTGGCGCCACGTTCGGCGAAGCGTCACCTGCCGGTGGCCGCCCGTCAGTTCCGCTCGGGCAATGTGCCGGGCAGCGCATTGAACTTTGCCACCGGTACCTGTGCGCCGACCGTCGTGGCCGCCGGGATGGTCGTGGCAATTGACTGGGATTGATCTTCCGGCGTGATGCCGATCGCATGACAGGCGTCGGTGCCGTAGTGCGGCAGAGTGCCGACCACGCTCTCAGGCGTGACGGCGAAGCTCGCCGGCAGCGGCGCGGCCTCGCCCGACAGCCGCTTCGGCGAAAAGCCGGACAGGAGACTGTCGGTGATCGGCGAGGGCGTGTCGCGCGGGCCGAGGTATTTCTGTTCGAAGCCGGCCGGACCGAACTTGTTGAATTCGGCCGAATTACCCTTCCTCAGCGCCTCGGCTTCGTCGGGGAGCGACGACAGCGCCGGTTCGTTGAAGATGGCGTTGATCGTCTCGATGACCGAATTGTGGTCGCCCTCGGCATGGGCCACGACGTGGGTGCGGGCATAAGGCGAGATCAGCGTCAGAGGAATGCGCACGCCGCGGGCGATCGGCAGACCGTCGGGGCCATAGGACAGGACGCGCGGCGGCACGTGGTCGTAGAAGCCGTCGGATTCGTCATAGGTGATGACGATGGCGCTCTCGGACCACAGGGCAGGGTTCTCAGCGACGGCATTGACGATCTTGGCCATCGTCGCTTCGGTGATCTGGTGGTCGGTGTAGCCGGGATGATCGTCGTCGCCGTTCTTGGTGAGCGCCACCTTGTCGACCTCCTCCTTCGACAGATCCGGATTGGAACCGACGAAGCTCCGCATGCCGATCTGGTTCTGGAAGCCGCCGCGGATGTAGAACACGCCGCCCTCGGGCAGCGTGTTTCTGGCGGTGTCGGTGAAGAAGTCGGTCAAGCTGCGCATGTTGGACGCGGCGGCCGGCGTGTTGGCGAGATAGCCGAAATAGGCCGGGCCATTATGGTGCAGTACGTAGCCGGCGTGCGAGGGCGTGCCGTTGCCGGTGTAGAGCTTGCCGGCGGCAGGCGCAGTGACGCCGGGCGCGTCGGTCGCTTCGAGCCCGTAGCCCTCCTGATACCAGCGCCAATTGACCGGCATGTGATTGAGGCTGGCGATGAAGGCCATGTCCTTCTGGATGTCGGCCAGATCGGACTTGTCCTTGCTGAGATTGCCCGCCATGACTTCGCTCAGCTTGTTGCCCATCAGCGTCAGCGGCACCGTCGCATAGGTCTGGTTGACAACGACTTCGGCGTCGGGCTTGGAGTCCGACGGGCTCGACGCCTGTCGCGCCTCGCCGGTCGTGGCATCGAACTGCGAACCGTAGAACGGCTGCGGGTCGTTGAAGAGCGGCACGTTGACCGTCGCGGCGGCCTTGTACGGAACGCCCTTGAACACGCCTTCGGCAATGGTTCCGGCCGGATAGGCGGTCGGCGTGTCGGTATCATTGCCGTTCGGACCATGCTTGACCCACTGGGTCTCGCCGGACTGGCCGGCAATCATGGCGATGGCGTTCGGCGTCGACGGCGTGTCCTCGGTGGCGAAGATATTGTCGAACAGCACGAAGTGGTTCGCCCAATTCCACGCGAACGGCGTCGTCTCGCAGTCGGTGTGGCTCATCACCAGACGCGAATACTGCACCGACTGGGCGATCGCTTTCGGCGGGTTGACCGCGGCGGGCTTGGTATGGCGGTTGTATTCGTCCTGAGCGAAACGATCCATCCGGGCGAGGTTGTCGCTGCCGATGTCGATCTTGTAGGCAAGGCCCGACCACAGCGTCGGCTTGCCGTTGACGGTGACGAAATTGCCGTGGCTGTGGTCGACGCTGTCGATCGCACTCGCGCCTTCGTTGAGGCCGACGCGGAACGGCTGCATCGAGAAGCTGATCCCGTCCGGCTCGTCGACGACGGTCTGGGTGAAGCCGGGCGTGGCCTCGGGCGCGCGCTTCTTGTCGACGCCATTTTCGTAGCCATCCGAATAGAGGCCGTTGGCGCCGGGGAAAGTGCCGAACTCGCTGTCGAAGGAACGGTTCTCGTTGAAGATCACGAAGACGTATTTGATCTTCTTGCGCAAGAGTTCTGTGATCTCGGCGGTCGAAAGCTGCGGTTCTTCGGTCGGAGCGATATAGTATTTGGCAATATCAGTGGTCGGATTCGGTTGCGGCGTGACGCCTGTCAAGCCCGACGCGCCGGCCGAACTGGCTGGCAGCAGCTGCGCGGCCAAAGCAATCGCCGCAAGACTTGAACTATTATGGATGGAGTGTTTCCACGTCCGTATCGACGACGTCATGGCTCAGCCTCCTAAAGCTTTGGCACAGTGGGGTTGTTACTGGTTAGAACCACTGCCGCGACGTGTCGAGTTCATTGTTTTGTCTTGTTATCTGGTTGTCATGGGTTGGTGCGCCCGGCCGGCGCCGCAATTTGCGCGCCGGAGCCGTGGAACCGCCGGGCGGTCGAACCCCGCTCGGGCTCGAGACTACCGATCGATCACGCAGGTGTGATCCTGCACGTCCTCGCCGCCGGCATGGCCGAAGCCCGTCGCCGGCGCGACGTCGGCGAGCAGGAGAAAGCCCGGACCTTCGGCAAAATCCGTTCCGACCACGACGAGGTTGTGGCTGGCCATTTCGGCCGCCGGGTCGGCCAGGGTACTGGCGAGCGCCAGGAAGGGGTTGACGCTGCCGAGCGTGTCGCCGTCGACCCGCATGGCCATGAAGCGATGGCCGGCGACCGGTTCGGCCAGTGGCTGCCATTGGCGGGCGACTGTGGCGGCCGCCGCCTTCAATGCGTCGCGTGCCTCCGGGCCCAGGCAGTCGATGTGAATGTGGAGTTGGTTTTGCGAGCGCGCATTTTCGGCGTTGACCGCGAGGCTGACGCCGTCGCGCGGCAGGGGATGCGGCAGGCGGGCGTCGACCGCGGCCTTTTCGGCCCAGGCGGCCGCGAAGAAATTGGGCGTCGCCGGATCGATGAGGGCCGGGCTCTCGATGCCGGTGATCCTGTCGGTGGGGATTAAGAGATGCTGGGCGATGCCGTTGCGGTCTTTGAGGATCGCATAGTGCCCGCTCAAGTCGACCTTGGCGCAGGGGGCGGTCGAGACCACGCACTGGGTGCTGACGATCCGCCACAGCGCATCCGCATCGGCCGCCGCCGGCGATGCCGAGCCGACCAGGAATAACGACCCGATGAGAAAGATTTGCTGGAAGCCGCGCATGCCGCACCTCGCCGAGGGAGCGCCGACGGCGCCCGCCGCCCATCGGATCCTCCACAGGACAGATACTAGCGGCATCGCAACGGAAATATAAAGGTGGGCCGCCCGTGGGCGTCCATTGGCAGCTGAGGCGGCTCTCGGGGCGCGGCGCCTCGACTGTGGTCGAGACGCCGCCCGGTGACCGAGACGATCGACCTCAGACGAGATCGAAGCGGTCGAGGTTCATCACCTTCACCCACGCGGCGACGAAGTCCCTGACGAACTTCGGCCCGGCCTCGTCAGTGGCATAGACTTCGGCAAGAGCCCGGAGTTCCGAGTTGGAGCCGAAGATCAGGTCGACGCGGGTTGCCGTCCACTTGGGGGCACCTGTGGCGCGGTCGCGACCCTCGAACGTGTCGGCCGCCTCCGACGTCGGCGTCCAGACGGTGGCCATGTCGATAAGATTGACGAAGAAGTCGTTCGTGAGCGTGCCGACGCGGGTGGTGAAGACGCCGTGCTGCGAACCTGCCGCATTGGCGCCGAGGACGCGCAGGCCGCCGATCAACACCGTCAGTTCGGGCGCGGTGAGGGTGAGGAGCTGTGCCCGATCGAGGAGGAGCTTCTCGGCCGCGATGGCGTATTTGGCCTTCTCGTAATTGCGGAAACCGTCAGCGATCGGTTCAAGCACCGCGAAGGACTCGACGTCGGTCTCGCCTTGCGTTGCATCAGTGCGGCCGGGTGCGAACGGCACTGTCACATCGAACCCGGCCGCCTTGGCTGCGGCTTCGATCGCCGCGCTGCCGCCGAGCACGATCAGATCGGCGAGCGAGACGAGCTTGTCTCCAGTGGGCGAAGCGTTGAACGTGGCGCGGATGCCGTCGAGTTGCTCGATCACCCGCTTCAGCATGGCCGGTTCGTTGACCGGCCAGTCCTTCTGGGGGTCGAGTCCGATGCGGGCGCCATTCGCCCCGCCGCGCTTATCCGAGCCGCGGAAGGTCGAGGCCGAGGCCCAGGCCACCTTGACCAGTTCAGACACCGGCAGACCGGTGGCGAGGATCTTCGCCTTCAAGGCGGCGATGTCGTCGGCATCGATCAGAGCGTGGTCGACCGGCGGCACCGGATCCTGCCAGATGAGGTCTTCGGCCGGCACCAATGGCCCGAGATAGCGGACCTTCGGGCCCATGTCGCGGTGGGTCAACTTGAACCAGGCGCGGGCGAAAGCGTCGGCGAATTGATCCGGGTTATCGTGGAAGCGGCGCGAGATCGCCTCGTAGGCGGGATCGAACCTCAGCGCCAGGTCGGTCGTCAGCATCGCCGGCGCATGCCGCAACGAGGCATCGTGCGCATCCGGCACGGTCCCGGCCCCGGCGCCACCCTTCGGCGTCCACTGATTGGCGCCGGCCGGGCTTTTCGTCAGCTCCCAGTCGTAGCCGAACAGGTGGCCGAAGAAGTCGTTGCTCCACTTGGTCGGCGTCGTGGTCCAGGTGACCTCGATGCCGGAGGTGATGGCGTCGCCGCCTTTGCCGGAAGCGTAAGCGCTCTTCCAGCCGAGGCCCTGCTCTTCGATCGGGGCGCCTTCGGGCTCGGGACCGACCAGCTTGGCATCGCCGGCGCCATGGGTCTTGCCGAAGGTGTGGCCGCCGGCGATCAATGCCACCGTCTCCTCGTCGTTCATCGCCATGCGCGCGAAGGTCTCGCGGATGTCGCGGGCGGCGGCGATCGGATCGGGCACGCCGTTCGGCCCTTCCGGATTGACGTAGATGAGGCCCATCTGCACGGCTGCCAGCGGGTTCTCCAGGTCGCGGTCACCGGAATAGCGCTTATCGCCCAGCCAGGTATCCTCGTTGCCCCAGTAGACGTCTTCTTCCGGCTCCCACACGTCGACGCGGCCACCGCCGAAGCCGAAGGTCTTGAACCCCATCGATTCCAGTGCGCAATTGCCGGCGAGGACGATGAGGTCGGCCCAGGAGATGGCGTTGCCGTACTTTCTCTTGATTGGCCACAGCAGGCGGCGGGCCTTGTCGAGGTTGGCGTTATCCGGCCAGGAATTCAACGGTGCAAAGCGCTGCTGGCCGGAACCTGCGCCGCCGCGGCCGTCGCCGGTGCGGTAGGTGCCGGCGGAATGCCAGGCCATGCGGATGAACAGGGGGCCGTAGTGGCCGAAATCGGCCGGCCACCAATCCTGCGACGTGGTCATCAGCGCGAAGATGTCGCGCTTCAGCGCCTCGAGGTCGAGCTTGCCGAATTCCACCTTGTAGTCGAAGGCCGTACCGAACGGGTTCGACAGCGCCGAGTGCTGGTGCAGGATCTTCAGATTGAGCTGGTTCGGCCACCAGTCCTTGTTCGACCGGGACCCGAACGTCGTGTGTCTGGCAGCGCCATGCACCGGGCATTTGCCGGCGGCATCGCTCGTGGTTCCGCTCATGGTCGTCTCCTCTCGTGGTGGTGGTGCCGGCTCGCACTCCGGGTGAGATGCATGTGTATCGCGCAATGCTGGCCGGTTTGATGACTGGTGCGACGACACATTGCCGCACGGGGAGAAGCGCCGGCTGGCCCGACTGTCGACACGATATCAAAGCCTATCGATTAGTTGAACTTGGATATTCTGATCAGACTGATAATATGGACTTATGATCAATCTGACGCTGAAACAGCTCAAATATTTCGAAGCCCTGGCCCGCCAGAACCATTTCGGCCGTGCGGCGGAGGCCTGTGCCATCTCGCAGCCGGCCTTGTCGATGCAGATCAAGGAGCTCGAGGACCAACTCGGCACCGACCTGTTCGAACGCGGTGCCCGCCATGTCCGCTTGACCGCCTTCGGCGAGGAATTGGTGGTGCGGGTGCGCGAGATCCTGCGGTCGGTCGACGAGTTGGGAGATCTGGCACGCGCCTCGCGCGAGCGGCTCGTCGGGCGGCTCAGGATCGGCGTGATCCCGACCATTGCGCCGTATCTGCTGCCGATCCTCATCGGCAACCTCAACCGGCACAATGCCGGTCTCGACATCCAGGTGCGGGAGACGGTGACGCCGCGCCTCATCGGCGAACTGGCCGAGGGACGGCTCGATACCGCGATTGTCGCCTTACCCGTCTCGGAGCCAGCCTTCACCGAGGTGCGGTTGTTCGAGGAGAAATTCGTGCTGGTCCGGCCGGGCGAGGACGCCGACAAGCCGGTGCCCGACCGCGAAGGGCTGAAGGAGCTGAAACTTCTCCTCCTCGAGGAGGGCCATTGCTTCCGCGATCAGGCGCTGGCCTTCTGCAATCTCGATTCCTCGCTCGCCCGCGAGTTGCTCGAAGGGAGTTCCCTGTCGACCCTGGTGCAGATGGTCGGTGCGGGCATCGGCGTCACGCTGATCCCGGAAATGGCCATTGCGGTCGAGACGCGATCCGCGCCGGTCTCAATCGCCCGCTTCACGGAGCCACAACCGTCGCGCACCATCGGCATGGTCTGGCGCAAGACCAGCCCACTTGCCGGGCAGTTGATGCAGATCTCGGACGTCGTCCGCCAGTCCGCCGAGATGCTCGCCCGCCGGCGGGTGCCGGTTCCCGTCCGGTAGCGCGGGTGTTGCCGTCGTGGCGGTGCGGCTGTCTCCAAAGCCACCCCGGCGTCGCGCGCCGCCGAACAGCACGGGACGTTCCTGTTCACCGGGCAAAAGACCTGCATCGACTGTCACAAGGGCATCGCCCACAGGCTTCCAGACATCGAGGGCGTCACCGGCTGGGCGTGAACGGGACCGCATTCCCCGCGAGGTAGCGGTTGCTGTTCAGGGCGGTTCCCTCAACGCCGAGCGGCCCCAATGCGCTCTGCTGCGCAAGACGATGCCGCAGTCGGGTAAGGCGACGATCGTGCCCGCCGCTGGCCGATGTGGCGTTCGCCGCGCATTCGGTCGGAAACGCACCGGAAGCCGTGTGGCTGCCGGTTTCCATCGACCTATGTCAATGACGCAACATCATTATACGTGAGATACCGGGTCCCGCCGCCGGAGTGCATGGGTATGCAGTGCCGTCCGGCGTCAGGATGGACCGGTCTGGCGCGGGCCGAGTGGCCTGCCATCGTCGGGATACGCAGCCAGACAAGCCTCCGGAGCGGTGCATCGTTTGGCTTATCGTATTGAAACAGTGTGGGTTTGTTCAGATGTCAGGGCCTCCGCCGGCCGAACTTGTGTCCCTGCCGACGCTGCGTGCCGGGGCGAAGCGAGGGTTGAACACGGCGCCGCAAGGTATCGCGGAGCTGCACGCTGGGGCGGGAATCCACTAATTGACATGGTAATATGGTAGTGTGATGAAGCGGCGTTCGACGCCGGTGCCGGTGAAGGTCTGAACAGCCTCCAAGCGCCCGCAGGTCGGTCCAATCACATACATATAAGGGGACCAAGATGTCACTCGGAGGATCGGCGACCGTTCCCGGAGTCGCCACAAAAGTCGTTGCGAAAATTAGCCACTACCGCTGGACGATATGCGCGCTTCTGTTCTTTGCAACGACCATCAACTACATGGATCGTCAGGTGCTCGGCCTGCTGAAGTCGACGCTGATGGGCGAGTTGCACTGGTCTGAATCGGACTTCGGCGACATCGTTGCGGCGTTCTCGCTGTTCTACGCCTTCGGCTATATCGGCGTCGGTCGCCTGATGGACAAAGTCGGCGTGCGCATCGGTCTGCCCGCCGCGGTTGCCGGCTGGAGCCTGTTTGCCTGCGTCCACGCTCTCATGGGCTCGGTCCTCGGCTTCAAGATCGCCCGTGCTGGCCTCGGCTTGACTGAAGGCGGCAATTTCCCGGCTTCGATCAAGACGATTTCGGAGTGG
>JARLIT010000069.1 GCA_031291575.1 Ancalomicrobiaceae bacterium | reverse complement strand
TCAACAAGACGTCCAGCCCGACGCCGACGACAAGCACAGCTTCTTCCGTTCCGTCGTCCGGGGGAGGCACAGCCAACATCTCCGCCATCAGCGGTTCCACCGCCGTCGACATCCTGGCCTGAGCGAAGCAGCACTGCTCGCACCGCGTGTATCGGCGCCGCCTGCACAAAGGACGTCGGCGGGAGCGGGCAGCTCCATGGCGGCGCCCTCCACGAGATGCCGACCGTGCCGGAAGGCGCATCTACTGGTTCTGCATGATTGACGCGAGTCTCAATCCCATCCACATCGGTGTCGGGCGAATCGCGGTCGGCGCACTCGGACTGCCGGCGTGCGAGACCTTTGGCCTATCGCAAGATCATGCTCCCTGGCTTTCGGGTCGATCCCTGCCGACGCCCTGGAGACGCCCCCTGCATCCGTTGCCGGCGGGGGGCCATTGGCGTTGGGGGTCGATGAGGATGATCGTTCATGCGGCGCGACGGCGTTACTTGGGTCAGCTATCTCTCGTTGGCCTTGTTTACGTTCTTCCTCAATATACAAGGCAATATTCTGCCGTTCCTGCGTGATGCGTTCGGGCTGAACTATCGGTGGGTGACGTTTCACCCCGCGGCCTTGGCGGTCGGATTGATCCTGAGCGGATTGATCGGCGAGCGCGTGATCGCCGCGGTCGGACGGCGGCACACGATTTCGATCGGACTTCTTGGGCTCGTCGTCGGCGCCCTCCTCATCGTCGTTGCGACGGCGCCGGTCGTCAGCATTGCCGGCTGTTTCGTCATGGGCCTCGTCGGCGGCTGCGTTCTCGTCACCGTCCCGGGCCTGCTGGTGCAATGGCATCGCGACAGCAGTTCTGCCGCGCTGGGAGAGGCGAACGCCTTTTCCTATGCCGCGTCGCTGCTGGCCGCCTTGTCCACCAGCTTCTTTCTGGCCGTCGGCATCGGCTGGCGCGGCGGCCTCCTGCTCGGCGCCGTCCTGGTGGTGGCCTTGCTGGTGTTCGCGCGATCCCTTCCCCTGCCGGAACAGGCGCCTGCCGGCGCCGCGGCACGCGGCGGATTGCCGATGGCCTTCTGGTTTCATTGGCTGGCGCTGGTCGGCGTCGTGGGGGTGGAACAGTCGACGCTGGTGTGGGCACCAGCGTTCCTCGAAGGCGTCAAGGACGCGTCGCGGTCTATTGCGGCAACGGGCGGTGCGGTCTTCTCCGCCGGCATGTTGATCGGCCGGATGAGTTCAGTGCCGTTGCTGTCGCGGATACGGACCATGACCGCCCTCTACGGCTCGTTCGGGCTGCTGGTGCCGGCTTTCGGGCTCTACTGGGTCGCCCAGTCGCCGGTGTTGTATTTTCCCGGGCTGTTCCTGCTCGGGCTCGGCACGGCGCTGCTCTATCCGCTGACGCTGGCATTGGCGATCGACCAGAGTGGGCCGCACGGCAACACAGCGAGCGCGCGCGCCTCGCTGGCCAGCGGCGTCGCGGTGCTGGCGTTTCCGGTGCTGGTCGGAACATTGGCAGACAATTTCGGACTGCAGATTGCGCTGACCGTGTTGCCCGTCGTCGGCGCCATATCGCTCGCATGCCTGCTGATCGGTCACTCGCTCGGCAGAGCCGAGACGACGCCACGGGCCGGCGGCCGCTGACGGCCAAGCAAGCCGTGGTGGCACCCTGGAAGGGCACCTTCCGGGCCGGGAGCGTGTGGTCCGGATCCGGATAGACGCCGCTCCGCCGGTTGGAATGGCCATTGCGCCGACGCCCAGACTCTTTTGCCCAAATATGCACAAAAATGGCTTGCAAGTCCCCGATCTCGGTGCATAATAGCATCCCAGGAGGAAACGACAGATGCAGCCGTATCTGCGACAATAATCAGATGATTTGCGGGCATCTTACTAGATCTCCCGCTATCCAGAGCGCCGATCCGTTCTGAACGAGTCTGACCGGACACGGCGGATCTGGCGTTCATGCTGCCGAGTATCTCGGCGTACTCTTTAATGTTGCTGCGAATTGCACTCTGCAACTTCTATTGCAGAGAATGAGAACATGTGACTCCGAGGGGAAGATGGCGGACGCTTATCTGATAGGTCTCGATTTCGGCACGGAGTCCGCACGCGGCGTGCGGATCGACGTGGCAACCGGTCGCCAGGAGGACAGCGTCGTCCACCCTTACGAGCACGGTGTCATCACCGCGACGCTGCCGACGGGACCGACGCTGCCGCCGGCCTTCGCGCTGCAGGATCCGGACGACTACCTAAGCGCTGCCGAGGTCATCCTGACGGCTCTCGGCGCCAACCGGCACATCTGCTCGATCGGCATCGATTTCACCGCCAGTTCCCCCTTGCCGACCACCCGGGACGGCACTCCGCTCAGCCGCCAGCTCCCCGATCAACCGCATGCCTATGTCAAACTGTGGAAACACGCCGCAGCCCAGCCCTACGCCGAAGCAATCAACCGGCGGGGAGGCGATTTTCTGCAGAACTTCGGCGGTCGACTGTCGGGCGAATGGCTGCTCGCCAAGGCGGCCGAGATCCGCGACGAGGCGCCAGCGATCTGGGAGCGCACCGAGCGCTTCATCGAGGCCGGCGACTGGCTGGTATCGCAGCTTGCCGGACGCGAGGTCCGCAGCCTGAACTTCGCCGCCTACAAGGCGCAATATCTGCCTGCCACCGGCTATCCGGCCGACGCCGTGCCGGGCCTTGTCGACCGCCTCGCGTCGCCTGCCGAGGTCGGCTCGCCGGCCGGCAGGTTGACGGACGACTGGCGCAAACGCACCGGGATCCTCGGGCCGGCGGTGGTCGCCGTTGCCGCCATCGATTCCCATGCCGTGGTTCCGGCAGTCAACGCCGTCCACAATCGGACCCTGGTCTGTGCGCTCGGCACGTCGGCGGCCTATCTCTATCTGACCGACCGCTTCCAGCCGCTGCCACGCGGG
>JARLIT010000357.1 GCA_031291575.1 Ancalomicrobiaceae bacterium | reverse complement strand
GCGGATGCCGACTTCGCCACGTTCGACAAGCCGCCGCGGCTCTATCTGCAGTCGCTCGTCGCCTTCGCCTATTGCCTCCTGCGCACCGGGACATTCGGCACGGGCCTCGAGGCGCTCGCCAAGGCCGCCGAACTCGATCCCAGCGACCGGATCGGCGCGGCCCGGCTCGCCGAGGTCGTCCGTCGCGGCACGTCAGGGGGCGGGATCGACGACGGCGATTGAGACGGTCGTCGACGTCACTGCGATCACCTTATGATCGACGATGTTTCGGGACGAACTCATCAGCGTGGCGTGCAGCTCGGGGCTATACTTGATGTCGCTTTCCGATGCCGTGCCGGCCTCGCCCTGCGGCGGAGAACTGGCAATATGGATCGCCAGCACCGGATAGGAACAGCCCGAAATCGACACGGCGCCCATCCCCGTCACCTGGAAACGCTGATGGCTGCGGGACGTCGTCGTCTGACGATCGGCCTCGCGACCGGCGACGAACGTGGTCGTCGCCTCGGTCTCGAAGCTCGAACCCGGCTTCAGCCAGCCGGGCGGCGGCAGCGCCGAATAGGTGGTTGTGCTCCCCACCCCCTGCCCGCCGTCGTCCTGCTTCGTTTCCAGGAGTTCGCGCGCATAGGTGTAGATGAGGTCCCCGCACCCCGCCCGCCGGGTGACGACCATCCGCGCGCCGTCGCGCTCGGAATGAACGTCTATCGTCACCGCGATCTTCCGCCCGCCGACGACCGTGTTGGTCGCCAGCGCCAGCGTCTTCTCTCCACTGCGGATGACCTGACACACTGCGGGTTCGGGAGAGGCAGCGGAAGCGGAAGCGGCAGACAGGGCTGCCCCAAGGCCGAGCGCCAGCCCCAGTGTGCAGCCGATCCGGACCGAAACGGCGTCTCCGGCGATTCTCATCCCCCCTCCCCGCAATGCTGCACTCCCCCGCCTCAATTGGCGCGCGTAATGTGCCCCCGCAAAGTGCGGCATCGATGCGCAACTCCGACGACTTCGTCGCTGTCGGGAAGGCCCGGTCTCATCCGCCCGTCACATCCCCGGCGCAAGAATTCGCGGAGATCGTCCCGATTCCGGTTGACGCCGGCCGGAACCTCTGACTTCAACACATCCCAATCATTCCCAGCCGGAGGTTCCGCAAGAATGTCGACCTGGCCAATCTATCACAGCATTACCGGTCCCATCGTCATGATCGGCTTCGGCTCGATCGGGCGCGGCACGTTGCCGCTGATCGAGCGCCATTTCGAATTCGATTCCAAGCGCATGGTGGTGATCGACCCGGTCGACGACGACCGCAAGCTGTTGGATGAGCGCAACATCCGCTACATCCAGGCCGCCGTCACCCGTGACAACTATCGCGACCTCCTCACCCCCCTCCTGACCGAGGGCGAGGGCCAGGGTTTCTGCGTCAATCTCTCCGTCGACACCTCCTCGCTCGACATCCTGAAGCTCTGCCGCGAACTCGGCGTCCTCTATATCGACACCGTCAACGAGCCCTGGATCGGCTTCTACTTCGATCCGAACAAGGATCCGGCGGCGCGCTCCAACTATGCGCTGCGCGAGACGGTCCTGGCCGAAAAGCGCGCCAATCCCGGCGGCACCACCGCCGTGTCGTGCTGCGGCGCGAATCCCGGCATGGTCTCGTGGTTCGTCAAGCAGGCGCTCCTCGACATCGCTCGTGATACCGGTCTTGCCGTCGAGGTGCCGACGTCGCGGGATGGCTGGGGGCTTCTCGCCAAGGACCTCGGCGTGAAAGGCATCCACATCGCCGAGCGAGACACCCAGCGTGCCCGCGACCCGAAGCCCGCCGATGTGTTCGTCAACACCTGGTCTGTCGAAGGCTTCGTCTCGGAAGGCAACCAGCCGGCCGAACTTGGCTGGGGCACGCACGAGACCTGGCTGCCGGAGAACGGCCGTACCCACGCGGAAGGCTGCGGCGCCGCCGTCTACCTGCTGCAGGCGGGCGCCAACACCCGCGTCCGTTCCTGGTGTCCCACTCCGGGCAGCCAATACGGCTTCCTCGTCACCCACAACGAGGCGATCTCGATCGCCGACTATCTGACGGTCCGGCAGGGCGGCGAGGTCGTCTACCGCCCGACCTGCCATTACGCCTACCATCCCGCCAACGATGCGGTGCTGTCGCTGCACGAGATGTTCGGCGCCACCGGCCGCATGCAGTCGGACTGGAAGATCCTCGACGAGCATGAGATCGTCGACGGCGTCGACGAATTGGGTGTCCTTCTCTTCGGCCACGCCAAGAACGCCTATTGGTACGGTTCGCGGCTGGCGATCGAAGAGACCCGCCGGCTCGCTCCCTACCAGAACGCCACCGGCCTGCAGGTGTCTTCAGCTGTGCTCGCCGGCATGGTCTGGGCCCTGGAGAACCCGAAGGCCGGCATCGTCGAAGCCGATGAGATGGATTTCCGCCGCTGCCTTGAAGTGCAGCGGCCCTATCTCGGCCCGGTCGAAGGCCACTACACCGACTGGACGCCACTCGCCAACCGCCCCGGTCTGTTCCCCGAGGACATCGACCCGTCCGAGCCATGGAGCTTCCGCAACGTCTTGGTGCGATGAGCGGATTAGGGGCCAGCTGCGGCATTCCGCCCCTTAGCCCTAATGTGAATTGTCGGAAGCTAGACCACATGCTAGATAGTTCGAGAATGTCGAACTAATCACAGGAGGCCGTCATGACTGTCGCTCGCGTTGTCCGTTTCGAATCCTATGGCGGCCCGGACGTGATGCGACTCGTCGATGTCGATCTGCCCGCCCCGGCTGCCGGCGAGGTACGGCTGCGCCAGACCGCCATCGGCTTCAACTTCGTCGACACCTACCAGCGCTCCGGTCTCTACAAGATCCCGTTGCCGTCGGGCGCCGGCAATGAGGCGGCGGGCGTCGTCGAGGCGGTTGGGTCGGATGTCGAGGACCTCGTCGTCGGCGATCGCGTTGCTTACGCGACCGCCGGCCCAGGCGCCTATGCGACCCACCGCAACGTGCCCGCGGGCAAGCTGGTGAAAATTCCCGCCACCGTTTCCGACGAGCAGGCCGCCGTCTTCATGCTGAAGGGCATGACGGCGCAATTCCTGGTCAAGAAGACGCACAGAATCGTGCCGGGCGATCTTGTCATCGTGCATGCCGCGGCCGGTGGCGTCGGCCAGATCCTGGTGCGCTGGGCCAAGGCCCTCGGCGCCACCGTCGTAGGCACGGCCGGCGGCCCGGAGAAGGTCGCTCGCGTCCTCGAAATCGGCGCCGACCACGCCATCGATTACCGCAAGTCGGACTGGGTGCAAACGCTGCTCGCCGAGACCGGCGGCACCAAGGCGCAGGTCGTCTATGATTCGGTCGGCAAGGACACCTTCCTGAAGTCGCTCGACCTGACCGCGCCGTTCGGCCTCGTCGCGCTCTACGGCTCCGCCTCAGGCCCGGTCGAGCCGCTCGACCTGCAGTTGCTCAATGCCAAGGGCGGGCTCTTCGTAACGCGGCCCTCGCTGTTCCAGCACGTCGCGACGACAGCTACCTTGCGTGAAAGTGCGGCTGACATGTTCGGAGCGATTGCCGCCGGGATCATCGGCGTCGACGTCGGCGCCCGGTTCAGCCTCGAGGAGATCGTCGAGGCGCACAAGGCGGCGGAGGGGCGCGCCACCACCGGCGCCATCCTGATCACGCCTTAAGCCCGAGAAGTGCCGACGGCCGATCGGGCCCGCCGCTGGCGTCAGGCGGCGGCGATCTCGCTTGGGCCCGCCGCTGGCGTCAGGCGGCAGCGATCTCGCTTAGGAATGACTCGATGTTGCGGTTGAGCCCCTGAATGACGGTCTCCAGCCGACCGGATTCGTCCAGCAGTCCGTGGCTCATCTGGTTGGTGTTGGTCACCACCGCATCGATCTGCGAGATGTAGGAATTGACCTCGACGGTTCCCTTGGCCGCCTCCGAGACGTTGCGGGCGATCTCGTTGGTCGAGGCTCCCTGCTCTTCGACGGCGGAAGCGACCGAGACGGTGATGCGGTCGATGTCGCGGATCGTCGTGCCGATCGTCTCGATGGCCTGAACGGTGGTACGGGTCGCCGCCTGCATGGCAGAGATTTGCTCGGCGATCTCCTCGGTCGCCTTGGCGGTCTGGCCGGCGAGGTTTTTCACCTCGTTGGCGACGACCGCAAAGCCGCGCCCCGCCTCGCCCGCCCGGGCCGATTCGATCGTTGCGTTGAGAGCGAGAAGGTTGGTCTGCGCCGCGATCGACTGGATCAGCCCGACGACCGCGCCGATCCGCTCGGCCGATGCGCTGAGCGAGCCCACGGCCGCCGCCGATTCATCGGTATAGGTGACTGCCCGCGTCGCCGTCTTGGCGGCATCGTCGACATTCCGGTTGATCTCGGCGATCGAGGCCGACAGTTCCTCAGCGGCCGAGGCAACGGTCTGCACATTGGAGGTCGTACGTTCCGATGCCCGCGCCACCTGCCGCATCTGCTCGGCGCCGACCGACGAACTTTCAATCTGGCTCTTTGCCACCGACGCCACCGACGAGGTGACGTTTTCCACGGCCTCGAGCGACTTCTGCACGTCGCGTTCGAACGCCGAGACCAGCGACAGGATACGTGCCTGCCGTGCGTCGCGCTCGCGCGACGATTGTTCCGCTGCCAAGTGCACCTCCGCGGCGGAGGCAACGGACACCCGGTAGTGCTCGACGGCGACGGCCAGCGCTCCGATTTCGTCGTTGCGGCCCTGGCTCGGCACCGTCAGCGCCGTCTCGCCGCGCACGATGCCCTGGATGCAGGAGACGAGATCGCGGATCGGCCGGCCGATCCGGCGTTCGGCGAACATCATGCCGAAGGCGACGCAGGCAAGAACCACGACGAGCGTCCCCGCGGTCAGGTAGGTGCCAATGCGGGTGAGGCGCTCGTTCGCCGCGCTGATTGCTAGGCTTTCGTCACGCAGGCGCTCGCCGAGCGCTTCGAGATCCTTGTTGAGCTGGCTCCTGACGGTCCTGTTGGCATCGTTGTCGCCCTGTTCACGGGCGGCCGGCGGCCCCACCTCGACCCCGAGCCGCACCAACTCCTTGCGGAACTCGCGGAACTGTGTAGCGCGGCTCTTGAACTGGTCGAATACCGAGCGCAGCTCCTGCGGCAGTTCCGCGTCCCACGCGGTGATGGTCTGCTCCATCCGCTCCAGGCTCTTCAGCAGCCCGGGGGCGAACTTCTTCGCCGCCTCGATGTCCTTCGACATGTAGATGCCGCGTGAATCCATGACGACGGCATAGATCAGCCCGTTCACTCGTTCGATGGCGACCGCGCCACGCAAATTGCGCGCGTTCATCATATCGAGCTTGCCGATTTCGCTTTCCTGCCAAAGCGCAATGCCGCCGAGAGCCAAGGCTGCCGCCATCATGACAACGAACATGAGGGAAAGGCGCGTAGAAATAGAACTGACCATCGTCGCTGCCCATACTGCGAAAGCGGTCGAAGCGCCGCCATCATCGAAGTGTCATTCAGATGTATGAAAGAGATCTAAACTATAAAGAATTAGACAGACTGGGATCATTCGACCAACGCAGCACGCCATCCGGGGCATAAGTATGTTTTGTTATACGATAGAATACGGAGCACGCGCTCTTTGAACGATATAAGTATCAATTTGACTGAGAGCAGCATGCCGGTGACTGATGCTGGCAGCGGGAAGATGGCTCCAGCTGGCCGGGACCATTGACGACGAAATCGCCGCCCGATCGAAAGCCTCCGTCAAAGCTTGCCGCAAATCGGCACGATCGAAACAACGGCGGCGGCACATATCGACACTTATCAATGCTTAAATCTATTCACGCGCCGCAGTCGCCTCGCCGCGAGTGCGAGCCGGCGACAAGAAAAACCCCACGGACCAGCCGCGGGGTTTTCATCAACCAAATCGACAGAGCCGTCGAATCAGATCCCGAGGCCCTTGAACTTGTCCTTGAACTTGGAGATACGGCCGCCGCGATCCAGAAGCGTCTGCGAGCCACCGGTCCAGGCCGGGTGCGACGTCGGATCGATGTCGAGGTTGAGCGTGTCGCCGGCCTTGCCGTAAGTCGAACGCGTCCAGTATTCCGTGCCGTTGGTCATGATGACCTTGATCCGGTGATAGTCCGGATGGATGCCTTCTTTCATTGCCCTTGTCCTTGCCTGCGGGTGTCCGGACGCTCTCGGGGTGCCAAGCGATCCCCGCACGTCGCGACCCATGTTGGAACTCGGCCGCTGTTTCACCGGATCCGCCGGTCGACACGCGCGAAAGGCCGCCAGTCCGGGCGACCGCAGCCTTTCGTAACCGGACGCTTTCCTACAATAATGCCTCGCCGGAAACAAGCACGAAGCGGGCGCAGGACCTGGGCTTGACGGGCCTGCACGGATGCGCGACACGGCCGGCAGGCGGCAGCGGCAATCGACGCGATTGCGCGCGCTCGCGGGGAGGATCACATGCTGAAAACCACGCCCGGTTTCGACCGCATCGGCGACGAGAACGCCTTCGCCGTGCTCGCCCGTGCCGAGGCCCTGTCGGCTTCAGGACGCGACATCATCAATCTCGGCATCGGCCAGCCGGACTTCCGCACGCCCGACCATATCGTCGAGGCCGCCGTCAAGGCACTGCGCGACGGCCGCCACGGCTACACCGCGGCAACCGGCATTCTGCCGCTGCGCGAAGCCGTCGCCGCCGACGTCCATGCCCGCACCAAGGCCGATGTCTCCCCCGACCGCGTGGTTATCGTCCCCGGCGGCAAGGTCACCATGCACATGGCGATCCTGATGTTCGGCGAACCCGGCGCCGACATCCTCTATCCGGATCCGGGTTTTCCGATCTATCGCTCGATGATCGACTTCACCGGCGCACGGGCCGTTCCGGTGCCGATCCGCGAGGAAAACGGCTTCGCCTTCTCGGCCGAGGAGACGCTCGACCTGATCACGCCGGAGACACGGCTCGTCATCCTCAATTCCCCCGCCAATCCGACGGGCGGCGTCACCCCGCGCGGCGAAATCGAGAAGCTGGTCGAGGGCCTCGCCCGCTTCCCCGACGTTGCCGTCCTCTCTGACGAGATCTACGGCCGCATGCTCTATGACGGCGCCGAGCACGTCTCGCTCGCCTCGTTCCCCGAGATCGCCGACCGGTTGATCCTCCTGGACGGCTGGTCGAAGACCTACGCCATGACCGGCTGGCGGCTCGGATATGCCGTATGGCCGCGGCGGCTCGCCGATCTGGCACGGAAATTCGCCGTCAATTCCTATTCCTGCGTCAACGCACCCGCCCAATATGCCGGTCTGGCGGCGTTGACCGGGCCGCAAGCGTGCGTCGCCGACATGGTCGCCGAATTCGACCGCCGGCGCCGGGCGATCGTGCCGGCCCTAAACTCGCTGCCCGGCGTGACCTCGGTCACGCCGGCGGGCGCCTTCTATGCGTTTCCCAACGTCACCGGCACGGGGTGGAAGGCGAAGCCGCTCGCCACCGCGCTGTTGGAAGACGCCGGCGTCGCCACCGTCGGCGGGCCCGACTTCGGCATCTTCGGCGAAGGCTATCTCCGCCTCTCCTACGCCAATTCGCTCGACAACATCCTCGCCGCGATCGAGCGGATCAGGGGATTTTTGGAACGGCGAAACGGGTGACCGGACCGATGCGGCTTCCGCTCCTTCATGGCCAGAGGCTCGGCTGTCGCCTCGCACCTCACCATGAAGGACACGCGCAATTGGCTCTTGCCGCCTTCATGCTAAGGAGCCCGGCAACTCCGGGCCTCAAAGCACGAAGGCGGAGTTCACCGCGCTTTCAGCGCCGCCACCAGTCCCTTGGCCGCTGCGGTGACGTCGGCCCATACCCGCTCGAAATCCGCCTGCCCGCCGTAATAGGGATCGGCGATCGCCTCGCCGGCTCGGCCGGGAATATAGTCGGCAAGCAGCCTCACCTCGGCCGGCGCGCCGGCCGGGCGGATTCTACGGAGGTCGGCGAGGTTGTCGTGATCGAGCGCCAGAACGTGGGTGAAGCGGGAAAAGTCCTCCGCCCGAACCTTGCGCACCTTGAGGCCGGAAATGTCGACGCCATGGCGCCTGGCCGTGTCCCTGGCCCGCCGGTCGGGCGGCTCGCCCTGATGCCAACCGCCGGTGCCGGCGGAATCGATCGCCACCTCGAGCCCCTCCGCCTCAGCCGCCGCCCGAAACGCCCCCTCTGCCATCGGCGAACGGCAGATGTTGCCAAGGCAGACGAACAGCACGGCAGGGCGATCGGGCATGGTCGGGTCCGGCAAATCTGGGGGCTTCGTTCAGCGGACTATCGCGGCCAGGGCGTCTCGGTGACCGGCGTCAACGGCGCCCCCCGCACGAACCAGTTGACAAGATTGTCGACCACCAATTGACCCATTGCGCCGCGCGTATGCTGCGACGCCGAGCCGACGTGCGGCAGCAGCACGACGCGACCGAAGGCAGCCAGTTCACTCGGCAGACACGGCTCTGTTTCGTAGACGTCGAGCCCGGCGGAATAGAGCCTGCCGGCTTTCAGGGCCGCGACCAGCGCCGCCTCGTCGACGACCGAGCCGCGGCCGACATTGATGAAGATACCCTCGGGTCCCAGTGCCGCAAACACCTCGGCATTGAAGATGTGGCGAGTCGCCGCGCCCCCCGGCAGCACCGAGACAAGAACGTCGACCTGCCGGGCCAGACCCACCAGCGTGTCGACATAATGGACGTCGGCATCCGCCGCCGGCCGGCGGTTGTGATAGGAGATCGAGACGCCGAACGCCTTCAGCCGCGTGGCGATCGCCTTGCCGATGCGGCCATAGCCGACGATGCCGACCCGCTTGCCCCTGAGTGTGCCCCTCGACAGGGGATAGGGCCCCTTCAGCCACTTGCCGTCGCGTACATGGCGTTCGGCGGCGCCGAACTCGCGCACCGTCATCAGGATCAGCCCGAGCGCGGTATCGGCCACCTCCTCGGTCAGGACATCCGGCGTATTGGTGACCACGAGGCCCTTCGTTGCGGCGTAACGCGCATCGACCGTGTCGTAACCGACGCCGAAATTGCCGATGATCTCAAGTTTCGGCAGGCTGTCGATCAGCGCGGCATCGGTCCTGGTCCCGCCGAAGGTGACGATGCCGCGGATCTTGTCCTTGCATCCGGCGATGAAGTCCGCCTTGTCGGCGGCCTCCCACAGACGATGCACCTCGAAATGGGCTTCGAGGGCGCTCGCGATGATCGGGATTGGCCCCAGCATCAGAATATCGGGCTTCAGCATGGCTCCTCCGGCGGCAAATCGAACGATCGCGGCGCGCTGGCGGTCGGCCGGCGCGGGGAGAGGACCATAGCCGCTTTTCCGCCTCCTGCCAGTCGCCGCAGCGCGACCCTCAGATGCCCGCGCCGCAGCGCGACCTAGATGCTTGTCAGAAAGGCGCGGGCCGCCTCCCCGTGTTCGGCCCGCAGCCTGGCCAAGTCGACGCCAATCGGCAGGCCATCGGCGACCTTCCACTGTCCGGCGATCATCACCCGGTCGGCCCGATGCGCCCCGCACAGGACGAGTGCGGCGATCGGATCTCCGGCACCCGAGAAGCGCAATTCGTCGAGCGTGTAGAGTGCCAGATCGGCCTGCTTGCCGACGGCGATGCGACCGATGTCGGTCCGCCCGATGCAGGCGGCCGAACCTTCCGTCGCCCAGCGCAGGGCGTCGAGATGCGACACCGTCGCATCGTAGGTCAACCGGTTGATCATCAGCGCGTGGCGCACGCCTTCCATCAGGTTGGAATTGTCGTTGGACGCCGATCCATCGACGCCGAGCCCGACCGGCGAGCCCGCGGCTTCGAGTTCGCGCGTGCGGCACTGGCCGGAGGCGAGAACCATGTTGGAGGTCGGGCAATGGCACACTCCGACCCGATGCCGACCGAGCCGCGCCACCTCCTCGTCGTTGAAATGGATGCCGTGCGCCAGCCAGACCTGATCGTTCAGCCAGCCAACCTCTTCCAGATAGTCGACCGGGCGGCACTGGAATTGGTCACGGCAGAAATTGACCTCGTCGACCGTCTCGCCCAGATGCGTATGCAGGCGGCACTTGTGCTTCAGCGCCAGTTCGCCCGCCTCGATCATCAGCTTCTTGGTGACGTTGAACGGCGCGCAGGGGGCGAGCGCCACCTGCAGCATCGAGCCCTCGCTGGCATCGTGATAGCGCCCGATCACCCGCTCGCAATCCGCCAGGATCGTGTCATGGTCCTGCGTGGCGCCAGGAATAGCGTTGCCGCCGTCCTCGGCCGTCAGATTGAGCGAACCGCGGTTCAGCACCATGCGCACGCCGACCCGGGCCGCTTCCTCGGCCTGGATGTCCATGGCGCTCTCCGTCCCCGGCGGGAACAGATACTGGTGGTCCGTCGTCGTGGTGCAGCCGGACATCATCAGTTCGGTCATCGCCAGACGCGTTGCCAGCCGGAGATTGTCCGGTGTGACATGGCGTGCCCAGATCGGAAACAGCGCGTCCAGCCAGTCGAACAGCTTCTTGTTGATTCCCTGCGGATGCGCCCGCGTCAACGTCTGGAACATGTGATGGTGGGTGTTGACGAGGCCGGGGATGACGACGTGGCGGCCGGCATCGAACACCACATCGGCGTGCTCGGGCGTCTTGCCGGCCCCGACCAGTTCGACGATTTTGCCGTCCTCGACGACAATGCCGCGCTCAGCCCCTTGCGCCAGAACGGCGATCGGATCCTTCACCCATAGACGCATCGAGTCCGAGCCTCCTCATCACGCGACAGCAATCGCATACAGTCTGCCAAACGACGGATTGGGTTTCACAATATCGACAGCTCGGCGCAAGGGAAATGGCCCGCTCGCCCAAAAGTAAGGCATGCGGAAAAGCCGCAGCTGCCGTTCCGATCTCATCGACATTAGGGCCAAGGCGCCATCCTGCGCTAGTCTGTCTCGGCTGCACCGCTGCCGCCCCATCAGACGAGACGCCATTGCCTCCGCTCCTGTCGATTCAGTCCCTGTCCAAGACCTTCGCCACCGGCACCGAAGCCCTGTCCGGCATCAGCCTTGATGTCGCCGAAGGTGCCTTCGTGGCGCTTCTCGGCCCGTCCGGCTGCGGCAAGTCGACGTTGCTGCGGCTCGTTGCCGGATTGGACGCCCCCTCGGCCGGCACCATCTCCTGGCCGGTCGACGCGGCGGCGGCGAGATCGGGGCGCCCCGACATCGGCTTCGTCTTCCAGGAGCCGACGCTGATGCCCTGGGCCTCGGTCACCGACAACGTCCGCCTGCCGCTGCGGCTGAAGCGCGTTTCCTCCGCCGACGGCGAGACGGCGGTCAGGGAAGCCATCGAGCGCGTCGGGCTCGCCGACTTCGCCGCTGCCCGCCCGGACGAACTCTCCGGCGGCATGAAAATGCGCGTCTCCATCGCGCGCGCCCTCGTCACCCGCCCGCGCGTTCTCCTCCTCGACGAGCCATTCGCCAGCCTCGACGAGATCACCCGGGTCAGGCTCAATGACGACCTTCTCGATCTCTGGCGCGACGGCGGCTTCACCATCCTGTTCGTCACCCATTCCGTGCATGAATCGGTCTTTCTCGCCGGCCGCATCGTCGTCCTGGCCGCCCGCCCTGGCCGCATCGCCGCCGACATCGCCGTCGACGCGTCCGGTCCGCGCAACCGCGAGTTCCGGTCGAGCCGGACCTACGCCGAGCTCTGCCGGCGCACGTCCGACGCTCTGGTCATGGCGATGGAGATGGGCGAAAGCGATACTGCGATCGGCTGAGGCGAAAGACCGCAAGCAGTCCACTGCGACGGCGAAGCAGCCCCGGATCGGGCGATCCTCTGCCGGCTCAAAACCAGGCAAGCAGTCTCTGCCCGGCCGCACCGCGCGCATTTCCGCCTGGCCTGCGGCTCGAATGCGGCTTCTCGCGCATTTTTTGTTTGCGGAAGCGACGCCGGCGAAGCATCTTCACGGAATTGACATGCCGCGATGTTAGGCAAGGACCCATCATGGCTTTCAACTATCGAAAATCGATCACCTATCGTTTGGCCCAGGCCGCCAAGGCGCACCGGGCCCGCTCCGGCGCGCATCTGTCGCGCATCGGACTGCACCCGGGCCAGGAAACGGTCCTCAAGGCGCTGGCCGATATCGACGGCCAGACCATGAGCCAACTGGCCCAGTCGCTGAGCGTGCAGCCCCCGACGGTGACCAAGATGATCACCCGCCTGTCGGCGCAGGGCCTCGTGCGTCGCGCCGCTTCCGAGGCCGACGGCCGGCTCGCCCGCGTCCATCTGACCGATGAAGGCCGCAACCGCATCGAAGATGTCGATACCGCATGGAAGCGGCTCGAAAAGGAAGCGCTTGCCGGACTTGATGACAAGGACCGCAAGCGCATCCGCCGGCTGCTGCGCGACATCGAGCGCAACCTGACCTCGGGCACCGTCGACGATGACGGCGACGACGACCTCGAGGAAGAACACGCCGACTAGGCCGGCGCCGGTCCGTTCGCTTGCCCCCCCCTTGCGGACGTGACGTTGCCCCTGGGCGCCTGTCCGGGCTCGAATGTCCCCTGCCAGAGAGCGATTTCGCCCAACCGCGGTGCGCGCCGAAGCCTTTCCAAAGCCGATGCGCCCGCTGACTGCATGGTTCGCATGCAGGCGCATTACTCGTCATTGCCTGTCGGATCGCCTATTTAGCAATGAGTGATTTTGCGAGGGATGCGCGCCGCTCTGGTGTGAACCCCGGACGCTCTTCTGCCGGAACCGCCCATCCTGAAGGGCCACCGCCGGCTGAATGGCAGGTTTGACCGTGACCGTCTCCACATTCGACACCCCTCTCAACGGGCGCAGCATGACAGTTGCCCGGCAGCGCCTCATTGGCATCGGCTTCATGTGCCTTGCGGTCATGTGTTTCGCCGCTCTCGATTCCACTGCCAAATGGCTGAGCCACAGTCTGCCGGTGCTGGAGGTCGCGTTTCTGCGCTACTTGGGCGCCTTCGTGCTCATCGCCGTCGTTATGAACCCGTGGCGGGCGCCGCAAGCCTGGCGTTCTGACAAGCTCTGGCTGCAGACGCTCCGGTCGCTGTCGCTCCTCGGCTCGACGGTCGGCAACTTCATGGCGCTCAGAACCATGCAGCTTGCCGATGTCATGGCGATCAACTTCGCGGTGCCCTTCCTGGTGGCGATCCTCGCCGGGCCGCTCCTTGGCGAGCGCGTCTACGCCCGGCAGTGGATTGCGATCGCCTTCGGTTTTGCCGGCGTTCTGGTGGTGACGCGCCCCGGCTCCGCCCCCATCGATGCCGGGCTGCTGTGGGCGCTGGGCGGCATGCTGTGCAACGCCTATTACGCGGTTTCCACCAGGCAATTGTCGAACGTCGACTCCGCCTCGAGCATGCTGCTGATCTCGGCCGGTCTCGCCACCGTTCTTCTCGCCCCGACGCTTCCCGCCATCTGGGTCTGGCCGACCACCAACATGCAGTGGATCGCCATGGGGATCATGGGGATCTTCGCCACGATCAGCCATTTCTTCGTTATTCGGGCCTACACGCTGGCGCCCGCGCCGGTCGTCGCCCCGTTCAGCTATTCGCAGATGATCTGGACGTCGCTGCTCGGCTATATCATCTTTGCTGACGTCCCCGGGATCTACACCCTGATCGGCGCTGCTATCGTGGTCGCCAGCGGCCTCTATCTTCTGGTCGCCGAGACCCGGCAGGGTCGCCGGGTTGCCAGCCGGGTAATGCGCGACTGACGGTGGCTCCCCGCGCCGGCAAGCCGGCACGATGGACTGCCCCCTGGATCGACGGACTTGGCCGTGATCTTATCGGAGCGATCGCTCCGATCGGAACGAAGCGCGCGCCGGCGAGGACACCATGTTTCCCAAACGCCTTTGGCAGGAGATGACGACCGAGGATTTCCAGGATCCGCAAGTCGCCGACTGGATCGCTGTGCTGCCGGTCGCAGCCATCGAACAGCACGGACCGCATCTGCCCCTGGCGACAGACCGCATCATCGCCGAGGGCTATCTCGGCCGCACCATCGCACTGTTGCCCGAACACATTCCTGCGACTTTCCTGCCCATCGCCATCATCGGCAAGTCGGACGAGCACATTTCCGCACCCGGTACGCTCACCCACGCCTGGGACACGCTCGCCCGGGCCTGGATCGAAATCGGCGATGCGGCCGCCCGCGCTGGCGTGAGGAAACTCGTCATCATCAACAGCCACGGCGGCAACGTGCCGATCGTCGACATCGTCACGCGCGAGCTGCGCCTCAAGT
>JARLIT010000068.1 GCA_031291575.1 Ancalomicrobiaceae bacterium | reverse complement strand
CGGCAGCCGGGACGGCCCCTGCGCGGGGAGGGAGCGTACCGAGGCAGGGGCCGGCGTCGCCAGACGCGACAATAGCGCCGGATCGATTCCCCGCCTGCTGACCGTCTGCTCCGTCATGCCCGCCTCTCGCGTTCCGTGCGCAGAGACTCTTCGCATGAGTCCTGGACGTTCGGTTCCCGTATGAGGCTAATTTCGGGTGAATGGCGGCGGTGCGTAAACGAAGTCTTGCCGCAATGGCCCGGATACAAATTCACTTGACGATCCAATTGCTAGCGCCACGCGAACGGCGCGCGGGCTCGGCAGCAGGGCGACACCTCCCGACAAAATGCAATTACCCTCTTTTCCACGTCGCCCGGCGCAGGTACCTTTTCGATCATGAGACTGGGTCAAATCGGCATCAGGCGCGCGACCATCCAGGATGCGTCGGCGATCGCTACCATCCATGACGAGGCGTGGCGCCTCGCCTATCGCGGCATCATACCGGGCGCCAACCTCGAGCGGATGATCGAGCGGCGCGGTCCGGCATGGTGGGCGAAGGCGCTGGAGCGCCGCACCGCGGTGCTCGTGCTCGAGGTCGGGCGGGAGGTGTGCGGCTATGCCACCATTGGCCCGAGCCGGATGCGCATGCTGCCCTTCGGCGGCGAGATCTATGAGCTCTATCTGAAGCCGGAGTATCAGGGCCTCGGCTTCGGCGCGCACCTGTTCAAAGCGGTGCGCGAGGAGATGCGGCGCTACGGCTTCGAGCGGTTCCTGGCCAGAGCGCTCGCCGACAACGATCAGGCGCGCGGCTTCTACGAGCACATCGGCGGCGTGTCGGTGGCCGAATCGACCGAGCGGATCGGCGACCGGGACCTGCCCGTCGTCATCTATGGCTGGGCGTCGGTCTGATCACAGGCGGCTCCGCAACCGCTCGCCTCGCTGGCTGAAAACGTCGAGCGCGACCAAGGGCGGACTTCCCCTTACATGCACCGATGCGCTATGGGATCTGGCCGGGCCGTTACGCCGGCGGCCATCCGGTGCACTCGAGGAGCCCTGTCATGCGTATCGACGCCATTCCGATCGGCAAGAACCCGCCCGTCGACATCAATGTCATCATTGAAGTGCCGATCGGCGGAGAGCCGATCAAATACGAGCTCGACAAGGCGTCCGGCACGCTGTTCGTTGATCGTTTCCTCTATACGTCGATGCGCTACCCCGGCAATTACGGTTTCGTGCCGCACACGCTGTCCGACGACGGCGACCCGATCGACGTGATCGTGTGCAACACCCGCGCCATCGTTCCGGGCGCGGTGATCAACTGCCGTCCGATCGGCGTCCTGCACATGAACGACGAGAGCGGCGGCGACGAAAAGATCCTGGCGGTTCCCTCGCACAAGCTCACCAAGCGCTACGACAAGGTGCAGAACCACGCCGATCTGCCCGGCATCCTGACCGACCAGATCCAGCACTTCTTCGAGCACTACAAGGATCTCGAACCCGGCAAATGGGTGAAGGTGATCAACTGGGGCGATGCGGCCGATGCGCAGCGGCTGATCATCGAGGCGATCGAGCGGTATCAGGCCCAGAAGAAGGACTGACATCCACAGGGAGACTGCGCGTTGTCCGAGCGTGTCCGGTCGCAACATGACGTTGCGCCGGCCGCTTGGGACGGGCCATCGACGCTCGGCGCCAATTGAATGCGATTATTGGCATCTATTTGCTGCCTGCGGCCACGGGACGCTGCGTTCCCTGTTCCATCCGGCGTAACATTGCGGACATGATTCTGCGGGACTTTCCCGTATCGCAAAAGCGATCGGGCCATGCCTGCGCATGCCCGAGACGGCCCGGAGGGAACCATGGCACCGCGCATCAGCCGCACCAAGGACGACATCATCGGCGCCGTCGCTGCGGCGCTGTTGGTTCGGAACCCCGATCCCTCGATCGCTGACTTCGCCTCCCGCTTGTACGAACACGGCTCGGCGGACGATCTGTCGACTTACGATCCCGAGACGCTGGCCGATCTGTGTGCGGCCGCCTACGAGCGCTTTGCCAGCCGCGACCTCGGCCGCCACCGCATCACGTTGACGCTGGTGCCGGAGGCCGACGTGACGATCATCGAGATCGTCAATGACGATATGCCGTTCCTGCTCGCCTCCGTGCTCGGCGAACTGATCGAGGCGGGCTCGGATATCCGCTTGGTGCTGCACCCGATCTTTGCCGTCGAACGCGATGCGGGCGGCAGGCTTGTCAGGGTCGGCGCCCCGTCGAACGGCAAGGGCAGACTGGCGCGCGAAAGCTTCATCCACATCCATGTCGCCCGGCTGGCCGAGGAGAAGGGACGTGCGCTCACCGAGGCGCTCAATCGCGCGCTCACCGACGTCCGTCTGGCGGTCGCCGACTGGCGGCAGATGCTCGACGGTCTTGAAGAGGCGCTCGACGAGTTGAAGGCACGTGCCAAGCGCGACGACAGCGCTGCCGACCGCGAGGCGCTCGAATTCCTGAAGTGGCTGAAGGACGACAATTTCCTGTTCCTCGGCACGCGCCGCTATCGCACCGTCGAGGCGGGCGCTGAGATCGTCGCCGAACGGGTGCCGGAATCCGGTCTCGGCGTGCTGCGCGATCCGTCCGTGCGCGTCCTCTCGCACGGCGCCGAAAACCTGAACACCTCGGCTGCGCTGAGGGCGTTCCTGGCTTCGTCCGACGCGCTGATCGTCTCCAAGTCGAACCTGCTGTCGCGGGTGCATCGGCGGGCGCCGATGGATTTCGTCGGCGTCAAGCTGTTCAACAAGAAGGGAAAGCTCACCGGCGAGCTGAGGATCGTCGGCCTGTTCACCTCGACCGCCTATACGCGACCGGTGAAGACCATCCCGCTCATCCGGGCGAAGGTCGACGAGATCGTCCTGCGCGCCGGCTTCGATCCGAAGTCGCATTCCGGCAAGGCGCTGTCGACCGTCCTCGAGTTCTACCCGCGCGACGAACTGTTCCAGATCGATATCGACACGCTGTTCGACTTTGGCATGCGCATCCTGGCGCTCGGCGAACATCCGCGGGCTCGCACGCTCGTCCACCGCGATCCGTTCGACCGCTTCGTCTCCGCCCTCGTCTACGTGCCGCGCGACCGCTACACCACCGAGGCTCGGATCCGCATCGGCGATTGTCTGGAAAAGGCGTTCGACGGCCGGGTGACGGCGTTCCAGCCGAGCTTTCCGGAAGGCTCGCTCGCCCGGGTGCAGTTCGTGCTCAGCCGGGCCGATGGGCTGATCCCGGCCGTCGACGACGTCGACCTCGAAGAGGCGATCGCCGATCTCATCCGCACCTGGGGCGACCGGCTCGTCGACGCGCTGCGCGCGCGCCACCCGCACGCGGAAGCCGACCGGCTGGTCGCACGTTACGGCGAGGCCTTCGGCGGCGCCTACCGCGAGGCCTACGGCGCCGAGATCGCAGTCTCGGACATCGCCGTGATCGAGGCGCTCGGCGCGCACGGCGCGGCCCCGGGCCCGGCTATCGACTTCTATCAGCCACAGCAGGGTGCCGGCTCGCGCGAACTGGCGCTGAAGTTGTATCACCCCGACCGGCCGATCCAGCTGACTGACCGCGTGCCGATCCTGGAAAACATGGGGCTCAGGGTCATCGACGAACGCACCTATTCCATCGCGCCGACCGACCGGCCGCTGGTCTATCTGCACGACATGACGCTCGAACGGGCCGATGGCGCCGCCGTTGCCCTCGATCCGGTCCTCGACGTGCGGCTGGAGCAGTTGTTCGGCGCGGTCTGGGCCGGTCGCGCCGAGAACGACGGCTTCAACGGGCTGGCGCTGAGCGCCGGGCTCGACTGGCAGAAGATCGCCATCATCCGCGCCTATGCGCGCTACCTGCGTCAGGTCGGCGTGCCCTATTCGCAGGACTACATCTGGGGTGCCACGGCCCGCTATCCGGTCATCGCGGCGCGGCTCGTCGAGCTGTTCGTCATCCGCTTCGATCCGGGCCGGCCCGGCAAAGACCGCGAGGCGGCTGCGGCGACGCTCACCAGGAAGATCGAGGGACAGCTTGCCGACGTCGCCAGCCTCGACGACGATGCCATCCTCAGACGGCTCCTCAACGCCATCGGTGCCACCGTGCGCACCAACTGGTTCCGCTCGGTCGACAGTGACCCGCTTGCCGATACCCACGCCTTCAAGATCGATGCGCACGGCATCACTGCGCTGCCCGAGCCGAAGCCGTTCCGCGAGATCTGGGTCTACGGCCCGCGCGTGGAAGGCATCCACATGCGCTTCGGCAAGGTGGCGCGCGGCGGCCTGCGCTGGTCCGACCGCGCCCAGGACTTCCGCACCGAAGTCCTGGGGCTGGTCAAGGCGCAGCAGGTGAAGAACGCGGTCATCGTGCCGGTCGGCGCCAAAGGCGGCTTCTTCCCCAAAGGATTGAAGCCCGGCATGGCGCGCGATGCCTGGCTCCGGGAGGGCACGGCGGCTTACGAGATCTTTGTCGGCTCGCTGTTGTCGCTGACGGATACGATCGGAGCCGAGGGCATCGTCCCGCCGGCCCGCGTCGTCGCCTACGAGGACGCCGATCCCTATCTCGTGGTGGCCGCCGACAAGGGCACCGCGACGTTTTCCGACACGGCCAACGCGATCGCCGAAGCGCGCGGCTTCTGGCTCGGCGATGCCTTCGCCTCCGGCGGTTCGGCCGGCTACGACCACAAGAAGATGGGGATCACGGCGCGTGGTGCGTTCGAGGCGGTGAAGCGCCATTTCCGCGAAATGGACATCGACATCGCGACGCGGCAGATCAGCGTCATCGGCGTCGGCGACATGTCGGGCGACGTATTCGGCAACGGCATGCTCTTGGTGCCGACCCTCCGGCTGATTGCTGCCTTCGACCACCGCGACATCTTCATCGATCCCAACCCGGATGTGGCGGCCAGCCTCGACGAGCGCCGCCGTCTGTTCGACCTGCCACGCTCCAGTTGGGCCGACTACGACCGCTCGGTCATCTCTGCCGGCGGCGGCGTCTTCCCGCGCTCGGCCAAATCGATCCCGCTGTCGCAGCAGGCCCGGGCTGCCCTCGGCATCGCTAGCGACGAGGCAAGCCCGGCAGAGGTGATGCGGGCGATCCTCAAGGCTGAAGCGGATCTTCTGTGGTTCGGCGGCATCGGCACCTATGTGCGCGCCTCAAGCGAGGCGAATGAGGCGTGCGGCGACCGTGCCAACGATGCCCTGCGGGTCGCTGCGCGTGAACTCCGGGCCAAGGTCGTCGGCGAGGGCGCCAACCTCGGCATGACGCAACGCGCCCGCATCGAGTTCAATCTCAATGGCGGCCGGTGCAATTCCGACGCCATCGACAATTCGGCCGGCGTCAACTGCTCGGACGTCGAGGTCAACGTCAAGATCGCCTTCGGCAACGCCATGCGCGCCGGCCGCATCGACCGCCCAGAGCGCAACCGCATCATGACGGCGATGACGGACGAGGTCGCCACCATCGTGTTGAGGAACAACTACACCCAGACGCTTGCCATCTCGGTTGCGGCCCTGCAGGGGCTGGAGGACTTCGGCCAGCAGCGCCGGCTGATCGGTCAGCTCGAACGCAGTGGCCGGCTCGACCGCGGCGTCGAGGCGATCCCCGACGAGGCGACGCTCGATGAACGCGCCCGGTCGGGCACGGGTCTGACACGGGCCGAACTCGGCGTTCTACTCGCTTATGCCAAGCTTTGGGTGAAGGACGAGCTCGTTCAAAGCGACGTGCCCGACGATGCCTATCTGAAGACCACGCTGATCGACTATTTCGCCCCGCGCATGCGCGGCGAATTCGCCGAAGCGATCCTGGGCCATCGTCTGGCTCGGGAAATCGTCGCCACTTCGCTGACCAACGCCCTTGTCGACCGCGGCGGCGCCACGCTCGTCGTGCGGGTCGCCAACCAGACCGGCGCCGACGTGGCCGCAATCGTCCGCGCCTTCGTCGCTGCGCGCGAGATCCACAAGCTCGATCAGCTGTTTGCCGAAATCGACGGGCTCGACAACCGTGTTGCCGGTGCGCTGCAGCTCGATCTCTACCGCCGCGTCCAGGGCCTCCTCCTCAACGCGATCGTCTGGCTGACGCGCACGGTCGATTTCTCCGCCGGCATCGGCGAGGTGGTGGAGCGGTTCGGCGAGGCGGTTACCGCGATCGTGCCGGAACTGCCCGCCCTGACGCCGCTCTCGCTCGGCGCCGGACCGGCCGAAGAGATCGGCCGGCTCACGGCGGCCGGCGTGCCGGAGGATCTCGCCATCCGTCTCGGGCACCTGTCGCTCGAGGCCGCCATCGGCGACATCGTGCTGATCGCGGAAGGGTCGGGTCAGGATCGCGCCCTCGCGGCGGAGGCCTATTTCCAGGTCGCTGATGCGTTCCGGATCGTCCGGCTGGAGCGGCTCAGCCAGTCGATCCCGATCACCGACTACTATGACGGGCTGGCGCTCGACCGGGCGCGCGGCGATCTGAGCGATGCGCACCGGGCGCTCACCCGCACTGTGCTGGAAGAAGTCGGCGGACTGAGCGGTTGGATGGAGGCAAACCGCTCCGAGGTCGGGCGCGCGCTCGCCCAGGTCGGTGAGCTGACGGCGGCCGAGCGGCTGACCGTGTCGCGCTTCACCGTGGCGACGGGCATGATCGCGGATCTGGCGCGACGGTGAGGGCAGGGCGAGGGGTCGCGTGCGGCGACCCGACGACGACTTGACGGCGGCTCGATGCCGCCGTCCGAGGTTGGTCCGTGGTGAGGGCCATCATTCCTGGCAGCTCTAGGCGTTCGAGACCGACCCCACTCGCGGCGTCAGGCTCAATCGCGGCCGCCCCGCCTCTATCTCGTCGGGATCGGCTTTTCGCCGCGATAGTCGTAGAAGCCGCGCTGCGTCTTGCGGCCGAGCCAGCCGGCCTCGACGTATTTGACCAGCAGCGGGCAGGGCCGGTACTTCGAATCGGCGAGCCCGTCGTAGAGCACCTGCATGATGGAGAGGCAGGTATCGAGCCCGATGAAATCGGCGAGCTGCAGCGGCCCCATCGGATGGTTGGCACCGAGCCGCATGGCGGTGTCGATGGAATCGACCGAGCCGACGCCCTCGTAGAGCGTGTAGATCGCCTCGTTGATCATCGGCAACAGGATGCGGTTGACGATGAAGGCCGGGAAGTCCTCGGCCACCGTGGCGGTCTTGCCGAGCCGGGCGACGAACAGCTTGCAGTGATTGAAGGTGTGGTCGTCGGTGGCGATGCCGCGCACCAATTCGACCAGCTGCATCAGCGGCACCGGATTCATGAAGTGCACGCCGACGAACTTCTCCGGCCGATCCGTGGTGGCGGCAAGCCGCGTGATCGAGATCGAGGAGGTGTTGGTGGCGAGCAGCGCCTCCGGCTTCAACACCGGACAGACCTGGGTGAAGATCTTGCGCTTGATCTGCTCGTTCTCGGTCGCCGCCTCGATGACGAGGTCGCACTCGGAGAGATCGTCGAGATTGGGGGCGGCAGCGATGCGCTGCAGCGCGGCAACCCGCTGTTCGTCCGTGATCAGGGTGCGGTTGACCTGACGCGTCATATTGCCGTTGATCGTCGCCAGCCCCGCATGGATGCGATCGACGGCGATGTCGTTCAAGGCGACGTCAAGGCCTGCCAGCGAGCAGACATGGGCGATCCCGTTGCCCATCTGACCGGCACCGATCACGCCTACTTTTTTGATTTCGAACCCCATGACGGTCCTGGTCTCCATGGCGCGGCGGATGTCGCGTCCTTAAAGCGAGAACGCTCGATCCGGCCAGTGAATTGCCCCTATCGCAACGAATGATCCGCTTCGGCTGTTGCGACCGCCGCCGACCAACCGGTCGATTGCAGCGTCCGCATGCCAAGCCCGAAACCGATGTCCTCGCTCTCCCGTGACGCCGCGCTTCCTGACGGAATCGGCGTGCATTTCGTGCCATGATCCGGCCGCCACGCCGTCCGCGCGACCGCCATTCGCCCGAAACGCGCCGACCGGTCAGCTCAAGCATGCCGACGAAGGCCGCCCGCGACCATGGGTCGACATTCGTCCCGATGGCTTCTGCTGCTCCGAAAGCGCGACCCTAGTATGTTATCCTTCAGGGAATTGAGAACAAGCCCTGCCGCACTTATTCCATCGTCACATGAAGGAGGTGCGTCGTCGGGGGTACGCTCCGGCAACTGCAGAGCCCGCCCGCCCGAACGAGATCTCCCGCCCGGCCGGGCTTGCCTCCCAATCCCTGCGGCAAGCTATTGCCTGAACAGCAGGACTTGCGCAATGCCCGAGCCGTGCGATTGCTGCCTCAGCGCCCGAGTTTGGCGAGTTCGGCAGCCAGTTCCGGCAGCACGACGTAGAGATCGGCGACGAGGCCGTAATCGGCGACCTGGAAGATTGGCGCTTCCTCATCCTTGTTGATAGCAACGATGACCTTGGAATCCTTCATGCCGGCAAGGTGCTGGATGGCACCCGATATGCCGCAGGCGATGTAGAGGTCGGGTGCCACCACCTTGCCGGTCTGACCGACCTGCCAGTCGTTCGGCGCGTAGCCGGCATCGACGGCGGCACGGCTCGCCCCGACGGCGGCCCCGAGCTTGTCGGCGACCGGCTCGATGTATTTTGAAAAGTTCTCGCGCGACTGCATCGCCCGGCCGCCGGAGATGATGATCTTGGCGGACGTCAGCTCCGGCCGGTCGGACTTCGACAATTGCTCGCCGACATAGGTCGACAGGCCGGGATCGGCCGGGGCTGCAACCGTCTCGATCGGCGCCGAACCGCCGGCAGCGGTGGCGGCGAAGGCGGCCGTGCGCACGGTGAGGACCTTCTTGGCGTCGGTGGCGCGGACCGTCTGGATGGCGTTGCCGGCATAGATCGGCCGTTCGAATGTATCGGGGCCGACGACCTTGATGATGTCGGAGACCTGCATCACGTCGAGGAGGGCGGCGACGCGCGGGGCGACGTTCTTGCCCGATGTCGTCGACGGCGCGACGATCGCGTCATAGCCGGGGGCGAGCGCTACCACGAGGTCGGCCAGCGGCTCGGCCAGGCCGTGCGCGAGTGCGGCGCTTTCGACGAGGATGACCTTGGCGACACCCGAGAGCTTGGCGGCTTCGCCAGCCGCCGCCGCGGCACTGGCGCCGGCAACGAGCACATGGACGTCGCCGCCCAGCTGCAGGGCCGCCGTCAGCGCCTTGTGGGTGGCGTCCTTCAGCGAGACGTTGTCGTGTTCGGCGATCAGAAGAGTGGTCATGGGGTGAGTTCCTTCAGATCACGCCGGCTTCGGACTTGAGCTTCAATACGAGTTCGGCGGCCGAGGCGACCTTGGCGCCGGCCTTGCGTGTCGGCGGTTCGACCGTCTTGATGACGTCGAGCCGTGGCGCCATGTCGACGCCGTAGTCGGCCGGAGACGCTTCGGCGATCGGCTTCTTCTTCGCCTTCATGATGTTGGGCAGCGAGGCGTAGCGCGGCTCGTTGAGGCGCAAGTCGGAGGTGACGACCGCCGGCAGCGTCAATTTCACGCTCTGCAGGCCGCCGTCGACCTCGCGGATGACGGCGATGCCACCGTCCTCGAGGGTGATCTTCGAGGCGTAGGTGCCCTGCGGCCAGCCCAACAGCGCCGCCAGCATCTGGCCGGTCTGGCCGCAGTCGTCGTCGATCGCCTGCTTGCCGACGATGACGAGGCCGGGTCCCTCGGCGGCAACGATGCCCTTCAGGATCTTCGCCACGGCGAGCGGCTCGATGACGGCAGCGTCGGTCTTCACCAAGATGCCGCGATCGGCGCCCATGGCCAGTGCGGTGCGGATGGTCTCCGCTGCCTGCGCCGGGCCGATGGAGACGATGATGACTTCGCTCGCCTTGCCGGCTTCCCTCAGCCGCAGCGCCTCTTCGACCGAGATCTCGTCGAAGGGGTTCATCGACATCTTGACGTTGGCGAGTTCGACGCCGGATCCATCCGGCTTGACGCGGATCTTGACGTTGTAGTCGACGACCCGCTTGACGGGCACCAGAATCTTCATGCGGTGGTCTCCACGAGCGCCGCTCGATCCGGGCGGCGATGGGGCGATGGCGCGATCCGAAGGCCCAGCCTCGGGATGGCGCGAAGGGCATGTCTAGCCGGCGTCTCCCGGGTGGTCTATCTCCGGAGCGACGCGCGAAAAGCGCCGGGACGCTAAAGACGCTGCACTGCGAAGTCAATCAGCCGATCGGACGGCAGCGCCGTATCCGGGCATGGTTCGGGCAGTCGGAATGAGCCGTGGCGACGGTGCTACCGGTTCTGGCCGGGCACCCACAGGACATCGGCGCGGCCCTTGTCGTTGACCCAGCGCGCGGCGACGAACAGGAAGTCCGACAGGCGGTTCAGGTAGCGGATCGCCTCCGGATTGACCGGCTCGCCGCTCTCGCCCGCCAGCCGCACCGTGAGGCGCTCGGCCCGGCGCGCCACCGTGCGGGCGACATGCAGCTGCGCCGCCGCGGCCGAGCCGCCCGGCAGCACGAAGGACCTCAGCGGTTCGAGATCGGCGTTCAACAGGTCGATATCGGCTTCGAGCCTGGTGACCTGGGCGGCGGTCACCCGGAGCGGCGGCCATTTGAGATCGGGGCCGTCGGGCGTCGCCAGATCGGCGCCGAGATCGAACAGGTCGTTCTGGGTGCGGCCGAGCATGGCGTCGAGCTCGGGGGAGGGCGCCGCGACGATCAGTCGCGCGACGCCGATGACCGAATTCGTCTCGTCGACCGTGCCGTACGCCTCAATCCGCAAGTCGTGCTTCGGCCGGCGTTCGCCGGTCGACAGGGCGGTCGTGCCGTCGTCGCCGGTCCTGGTGTAGATCCTGTTCAAGACGACCATGCCGGTTCCCTCGCCCATGCCGATTGCTAGTGGAGCGAATTTGACATTTGAGTCCCAGCGAGTTGCGCGGCCAAGCTCAAATGTCAAATTCAAAGCTCCACTGGAATCAATGAATTGCTAGTGGTCCTGGGACTCCGACATTTGCGCAGGAGCGCGCGGCAAGTGGGATGCAAATGTCGGGGTCGGACCACTAGGCAGATATGGACGAATGCCGGCAAAAGGCAATCGTCGGCGCGAAGGGGGACGGGCGCTGAGCTATCGAGACCGGGTGCCGGGCACCGCCATCTCGACAGCAGGCGCGGCGACGGCGCCGTCATCTTGCCAAGGGCAATATCTCTGACTAAAGTCAGCGAATGTCCACGTTCGTCTGTTCCCCGGATCCGGCGGCCGACTTTGCCCAAATCCGCCGCTTCAACCGTCTCGTCAGCCAGCGCATCGGGGCGCTCGATCAGAGCTATCTGAAGCGCGGCCGGCCGCTCGGCGAGGCCCGTCTCATCTTCGAAATCGGCAGCGACGGCGCCGACCTGCGCGAGCTCAGGGACCGCCTAGGACTCGATTCGGGCTACCTGAGCCGGTTGCTGCGCTCGCTCGAGCGGGCCGACCTAGTCACGGTCGGATCGGCCGAGGACGATGCACGTCAGCGCCGTGCCATGCTGACGGAGACGGGGCTGGCCGAGCGCGCCGTCTACGACCGCCTGTCGGATGATTTGGCGGGGTCGCTGTTGGCACCGCTGTCGCCACGCGATCGGCAGCGGCTGATCGCCGCGATGGCCGAGGTCGAACGGATCCTCGTTACCGGCGCGATCGAGTTGCGGCCGGTGGCGCCCGACAGCGCCGATGCGCGCTGGTGCCTGGAACACTATTTCGCCGATCTCGCCGAGCGTTTCGAGGAGGGCTTCGATCCGGGTAAGCATCATGGGCGCGGCGTAGACACGTCCATGCGCGGCATACCGGCATCCGAAACGCTGTTTCTCGTCGCTTATTGCGACGGAAATCCGGTCGGCTGCGGTGCACTGGTCGTCGAGGATGCGACGATCGGCGAGATCAAGCGGGTGTGGGTGGCGCCGAACGCCCGCGGCCGGGGTCTGGCGCGAAGGCTGCTGCACCGGCTGGAGGATCTGGCGCGTGAGCGCGGCCTGGGCCTCCTCCGCCTCGATACCAACCGGGCACTCGCCGAGGCGCAGGCGCTCTACCGCTCGGAAGGATATGCGGAAATCCCGCGCTATAACGACAACCCCTATGCCGATCATTGGTTCGGGAAGCGGCTGGGAGACACGGTCTGACGCTGGCGGACGCGGATTGCGACCCGCACGGCTGTGGTCAGCCACACGCTGGTGTTCCCCTTACGGCTGCCAGCCTTCGTCCTCCCGCGCTGCTTCGTCCTCTTCCGCCCGGCCGGTGTCGATCGCCCGCATCAGCGCGCGCAACACCTGCTCGATGTTCTCGTGCGCGGCAGACGACAATAGGATCGGGGTTCGGCGCGCGGCTTTCTTCAGCCGGCTCAGCTTTTCCTTGCGCTCGTCCTCATTGAGCAGGTCCGACTTCGACAGAGCGACCACTTCCGGCTTCTTCGCCAGTTCCGGGCTGTACGCCTTCAGCTCGCGGCGAATGACCTTGTAGGTCTCGCCGACGTCCTCTTCCGAGCCGTCGACGAGGTGGAGGAGCACGCGGCAACGCTCGACATGGGCGAGAAACCGGTCGCCCAGGCCCTGTCCCTCGTGCGCCCCCTCGATCAGGCCGGGGATGTCAGCCATGACGAACTCGCGCGCATCGACGCGGACGACGCCGAGGCCGGGGACGAGCGTGGTGAACGGATAATCGGCGATCTTCGGCTTGGCCGCGGTGACGGTCGCCAGGAAGGTGGATTTGCCGGCATTCGGCATGCCGACGAGGCCGGCGTCGGCGATCAGTTTCAGCCGCAGCCAGATCCACTTCTCCTCGCCCTCCAGGCCGGGATTGGCACGGCGCGGCGCCTGGTTGGCGGAGGTCTTGAAATAGGCATTGCCGAAGCCGCCGTTGCCGCCCTTGGCCAGCATCACGCGCTGGCCGACCTGGGTGAGATCGGCGATCACCGTCTCGCCATCCTCTTCCAGGATCTCGGTGCCCTCGGGCACCTTCAGCACGATGTCGGACGACTTGGCGCCAGCGCGGTTGCGCCCCATGCCGTGGCCGCCGGTATCGGCCTTGAAATGCTGCTGGTAGCGATAGTCGATCAGCGTATTGAGCCCGTCAACGCATTCCGCCCAGACGTCGCCGCCCTTGCCGCCGTCGCCGCCGTCCGGCCCACCGAATTCGATGAACTTCTCCCGCCGGAACGAAACGCAACCGGCCCCGCCATTGCCGGAGCGGATGTAGACCTTGGCGGTATCGAGGAACTTCATGGGGTAACCTTCAATGCTGCGACACGGCGCGCCGTGCGCGTCAATTTTGTATCGGTATGCCTCAAGTCGACGCCGCGTGGCACCGAATAGTGCACCGAAATGCCGGTCTCGACGAATCCGAGCCGCTTCTGGATGGCAAGCGAGGCGATGTTGCCTTCGAACACGCCCGACAGGATCGCCCGCTCGTTCGAAACGGCAAAAATCGCATCGACGAAGGCCGCCGCCGCCTCGCTCATCAGCCCTTGGCCCCAGTGCGCCCGCCCGAGCCAATAGCCGATATACGACAGACCGTTGGCATGGTTCCAGTCGATGCCGCCGACGAGTTCGCCGTCGCGCACGATGGCCATGTAGGCGGCCTCGCCCGCCGCCCGGCGGCGGAGACAGCCGTCGACGAAGTCTCGGATCGTCACCAGTTCCACCGGCCAGGCCGGACGGGCCAGCCAGCGCACCACCTCCCAGTCGGCGAACTGCCGGTGGAAGGCTTCTGCGTCCGCCGGCTCGGCGAGCCGCAGTACCAACCGGGCCGTAACGATCGGCGCCTCGAAGGCGCGGATCGCCTCCGGCGCGGCGGGGAGGGCGAGAAGGTCGCTCATCCTGCCATGGCCTCGAGCGTGCCGAAGCGGGCATCGCGCCACTCCTTCAGCGACTGCCACACCCGCCGGTCCAGCCGGAAGCGGTCGACCGGCACCATGCCGCGCAAGAACAGCGATGGCCCCATGCCCTGTCCCGAGTACTGGAAGCCGCACTTCTCCAGGACGCGCCGCGAGGCGCTGTTGGTGACGCGGCAGACCGAGGCGACGGCCGAGGCATCGAGCCGTTCGAAGGCCAGATCTACCATGGCGCGCGCTGCTTCGGTTGCCAGACCCTTGCCCCAGTGCGGCTGGCCGATCCAGTAGCCGAGCGTCAGCTTCTCGCCGTCACGCGGCATCAGGCTGACCGTGCCGACGAAAGCGGGCTTGGCCGGCCCCTTCAGGTAGACCCCGAAGCTCACCCGGGAGAGGCTGACTTCGGTGTTGTCGATGAAGGCGCAGGCTTCGTCGGTGCCGTATGGGTGCGGTAGCGTCGACAGGTTCTCGGCGACACGAACATCGTTCGCCAGACTGGCGAGCGCGGCTGCGTCGGCTCGGGTCGGGCGGGCAAGGATCAGCCGCTTCGTTTCGACAATGGTGGAGGCGAATTCCTCGGGTGTCTCTTCCGGACGGAGGGGGGGGGTCATGAGACTATCTCCTGGGCGAGGTCGAGAGAACGACAAAGGGGAGATGGTGTCCCATCTCCCCTGTTCCTCGCTCCTTGCCAGGAGCCCGAACTTTTGCGGTGAACTCACCGCCGGGTCGATGTGACACCGGCGGGTGAGAAGATCATTTCGCCGGGTTACTCCGCTGCCGTTGCCGTAGGGGCAACGGATACATAGGTTCGGCCGTTGGCTTTGCTGCGGAACTCGACGTGTCCCGAGACGATGGCGAAGATCGTATGATCGACGCCGAGGCCAACACCCGTACCCGGGTGCCACTTGGTGCCGCGTTGGCGGACGATAATGTTGCCTGGAATGACCGACTGGCCGCCGGACTTCTTGACGCCGAGGCGGCGACCGTCGGAGTCGCGCCCGTTGCGGGATGAACCGCCTGCTTTCTTGTGAGCCATGACTTGCTCCTTCAACTCTCTGGCGCGGTGCCGATCAGGCTCGACGCGCCGAATAAACCCAATTGAGCCAACTCTACCCGAGGTGCGCCCTCGCGGCAATCGTCGCCCTGTTGTATTTCAGTCGCTTCGCGGGATCGTCAGGCGACCGCGATCGACGTGATCCGCACCAGCGTCAGATCCTGACGGTGGCCGCGCTTCTTCTTCCAGCTCTTGCGGCGGCGCTTCTTGAAGGCGATGACCTTCGGGCCGCGCGTAAGTTCCACAACTTCCGCCGTCACCGTGGCGCCGGCAACGGTCGGGGTGCCGATCTTGGTCCCAGTTTCGTCGCCGACGAGAAGCACTTCCTCGAAGGTGATGGTGGTCCCGGCCTCGGCATCGAGGCGCTCGATCTCAAACTCGTCGTCAGCGGCAACGCGATACTGCTTGCCGCCAGTCTTGATGACTGCGAACATCCGACTTCCTTTCGACGGCATGGCCTTGAGGGCTGCCGTTCTTCGTTCGCGCGCCCTTCGGCGCCGCCGGATGTGGGATCACCTTAAGCGGGCTGACTGCCAGACTGTGGCAGTAGTCCCTCGATGATCCCCGGCGGACTTGGGTAGGGGCACAATCTCGAACGCGAACGTTCGACCCGGCCCCGGAGCCTCGGACAGCGCCAAGCGCCGGGCGCACATCTCCCGGCTTTAGCGAAGGCGCTGTCTTAAGGGGGCAAGGGGGGAAATGTCAACGCTGCAAGCGGCGATTTGGCCGTTTCGCGCGCGATTTGTCTACCGGCGTCGACAGGCCCTGCCAGAGACGCGCGTTCGTTTGGCTCGAAGATCGTGTTCTGCGCGCTTCGCTGCAGGCGCCATTTCCGTGCGACCGTGCCTGGGAACCGAAACCAGCAATGGACGTCATTGCGAGGAGCAAAGCGACGAAGCAACCCAGGAAGAATGGGTTAAGCCACCAAAGGCTGGAGTGCTTCTGCTCGCGCTCGCAACGACGAACTCCACAAATTATGCACCTGCTGGCGCACGTCGGCTCTCACGCGTCCTTCTTGACGATGGTGTCGAGGAGCTTCTGCATGTCTTCCATCTGCTTCTTCAGACGGTCGAGTTCCGTGGCTTCCGCCGGCTTTTCCTCCGTCCGGGGTTTGGGGGCCGGCGTCTCCGGTGCAGCGGCGCCGCCGAAGGGGAGGAACATCCGCATCGCCCGCTCGAACATCTCGGTGTTGCGCCGGACCTGCTCGTCGATGGCCTCGAACGGCGAGGTGACGAAGCTGGAATTCAGCTGATCGCGGAACTTCTCCTGCTCGCGGGTCAGCGATTCGATCGAGAACTGCAGGTAGCTCGGCACAAGGTTCTGCATGCTGTCGCCGTAGAAACGGATCATCTGGCGAAGGAACGCCACGGGCATCAAAGTGGTGCCCTTGTTTTCCTGCTCGAAGATGATCTGGGTTAAGACCGGTCGCGTGATCTCCTCGCCGGTCTTGGCGTCATAGACCACAAAGTCCTCCTCGGCCTTGACCATATCGGCCAGATCTTCGAGGGTCACATACGTCGACGTGCCGGTATTGTAGAGGCGCCGATTGGCGTATTTCTTGATGATCGTCGGCTCTTTGGTCTTCGCCATCGTCCCTGACCCCCGTTTAGGCGACTGGTGGTCCGATCCGGCCCTCGCATCGACCCCTCGGCCAGACCGAGCGCAAATGCCGGAATGCAGACGACCGCCAGCTACCATTTGATTTGCGTGGAGGGTCGAATCCGACGTCCAGGACCGGACCAGCCTTAAGCCGGATCCAAACGTCGCATTCGCTCCACCAGGCGTTTCGTTGCCCCTCGCGGCGCCCGCCTGTTGATCGGCAGGTCCCGCGCTGTTGCTGTCCGCTGCGCCGCCGCGTGCGGTCTGGACGGACATGCCATCCCAACCGTCCGATCGCAACGTCCGCTGCGCTGCACGTCCCGCAGCGTGCGAAAGCCGGGGCCGGCAACGCTAACTGCTTTATGCCACTTTAGGAAGTTTCTCGTTGCTCAGCCACATAATTTCTTCGCATTGCCGAACCATGGCAAATGTCGTCGCCCATCGAGGCGGGAAAGCCATGGTCGATGCGCCCAACTTCCCTATCTTAAACCTTCGCAGGTCCTCCGTTTGGCTGGATTGACACCGACCGGGGTGCTGCCTCTAGTGGCCAAGACCGGCCGGGGGGCGCCTTGGCCGATCCAAGACAGGCTCAGGCCGTAGTGCGGCTCACTTTCAAGACGGAGGAACGATCGATGGCACAGGACGTCGTGATTGTCGGCGCCGCTCGGACGGCGGTCGGAAGCTTCAACGGAGCGCTCGCCAGCCTGCCTGCTCACCAGTTGGGCGCCATCGTCATCCGGGCGGCACTCGAACGCGCGCGCCTCGAAGCCGGAGCGGTCGACGAGGTGGTGTTCGGTCAGGTGCTGACGGCCGGCCAGGGGCAGAACCCCGCTCGCCAGGCGGCGATTCTGGCCGGCATCCCTACCGACAAGACCGCCTGGGGCCTCAATCAGGTGTGCGGTTCGGGACTGAGGACCGTCGCCATCGGCCTGCAGCAGATTGTCGCAGGCGATGCCGACGTGGTGGTCACCGGCGGGCAGGAGAGCATGTCGCTCAGCCCGCACATCGCGCATCTGCGGGCCGGCACCAAGATGGGCGATCTCAATTTCATCGATACGATGATCCGCGACGGTCTGTGGGATGCCTTCAACGGCTACCACATGGGGGTCACCGCCGAGAATGTCGCCACCAAGTGGCAGATCAGCCGGGCGGAACAGGACGAGTTCGCGGTTGCCTCGCAGAACAAGGCGGAGGCGGCGCAGAAAGCCGGCCGGTTCGCCGAGGAGATCGTGCCGGTCATCATCAAGGACCGGAAGGGCGACAAGGTCGTCGATATGGATGAGTTCATCCGCCACGGCACCACGCTCGATGCGGTCGCCCGGCTGCGCCCGGCGTTTTCCAAGGACGGCACGGTGACGGCGGGCAATGCCTCGGGCCTCAACGACGGTGCCGCGGCCATCATCGTCACCTCGGCCGACTATGCGGCGCGGCACAATCTTCCGGTGCTCGCCCGCATCGCCTCCTGGGCGACCGCCGGCGTCGACCCGGAAATCATGGGCTCCGGACCGATCCCGGCATCGCGAAAAGCGCTGGCGAAAGCCGGCTGGTCGGTCGACGAACTCGACCTGATCGAGGCGAACGAAGCCTTCGCCGCGCAGGCGATCGCCGTCAACCGCGATCTCGGCTGGGATACCGGCAAGGTCAACGTCAACGGCGGTGCCATCGCCATCGGTCATCCGATCGGCGCGTCCGGCGCTCGTATCCTGGTGACGCTCATCCATGAAATGGCGCGCCGCGATGCAAAGAAGGGTCTGGCGACGCTGTGCATCGGCGGCGGCATGGGCGTGGCCCTGACCGTCGAGCGGGCCTGAGGCGGGCGGATATCGGCGTCACCCGAGCGGCCGGCGGCAAGGCGCGGCCGGACGTCGGCAACTATCTGAATCCAGGGGAGCTTTGAATTCGGCATGGGAGCCTGCGCCGACCTTGGGCGGAACTCCGATGCCAGATTCGCTCCCCCTGCCTTGCTCGGCAAATATATCTCCGCGGTATCGGCAACGTTCCCGGCGTAGAATGCGGTGCTGCAGAACATTTGTTACTGCGGTGCATCAAGAAGAACCTTCGCATCTGCGACAGAAGTCGTCGACACTTCGTTGCAAACCATAAGTAGGCCTCGACAGGCGGACGAAGGCAACTTAAACGACAAACAAAATGCGGTCCCGGGAGGTTCCAATGAGCAGAGTTGCACTGGTCACAGGCGGCACGCGCGGTATCGGCGCCGCGGTCGCCAAGGCGTTGCACGCGGCCGGCTACAGGGTCGCCGTCACCTACGGGCGGAACATCGACGCGGCGACGAAGTTCAACGCGGAGACGGGTATTCCGGTGTTCCAATGGGACGTCGGCGACTTCGACGCCTGCATGGCCGGGGCCGCCAAGGTCGAGGCCGACGTCGGTCCGGTCGACATTCTGGTCGCCAATGCCGGCATCACCCATGACGGCCTGTTCCACAAGATGACGAAGGAACAGTGGTCGAACGTCATCCGCACCAATCTCGACGGCCTCTTCAACATCACCCGGCCACTGATCGAGGGCATGCGCGCCCGCAACTTCGGCCGCATCATCGTCATTTCCTCGATCAACGGTCATAAGGGTCAATTCGGCCAGGTGAACTACTCCGCCGCCAAGGCCGGCGACATCGGCTTCATCAAGGCGCTCGCCCAGGAAAGTGCCACCAAGGGTATCACCTGCAACGCCATCAGCCCCGGCTATATTGCCACGGAGATGGTGCAGGCGATTCCGGAGGACGTGTTGAAAGCGAAGATCCTGCCGCATATTCCGGTCGGCCGCCTCGGTCAGCCGGAGGAGATCGCCCGCGCCGTGTTGTTCCTGGCCTCCGACGCGGCGGGCTTCATCACCGGCTCGACGCTGTCGATCAATGGCGGCCAGTACCTGACCTGATGACGGCCGCCGGGGCGGCCGGCGGAGGCTTCATTTGCCGTTCGTGGCGACGCGGTCGATCAGCGCGGTGACGCTCGGGGTGATGCGGGAGACGATGACGTCGACGCCTTTGGCGTTCGGGTGGATGCCGTCGGCCTGGTTGAGGGTGGCGTCGAGTACCACGCCGTCGAGGAAGAACGGGTAGAGATCGGCGCCATATTCGGTCGCGATGTCGCCGAAGGCGGCATTGAACTCGGCCGTATACTGCGGCCCGTAGTTGTGGCTGACCCGCATGCCGGCGATGAGTACAGCCAGTCCGCGCGCCGTCAGCGCCGCGACGATGCGCTCGAGATTGCCGCGCATGATCTTCACCGGCACGCCGCGGAACGCATCGTTGGCGCCGAACTCGACGATTGCCGCGCGCGCGTCCGGCGGCAGCGACCATTCCAGCCGGCTGAGCCCGTCCGCCGTCGTGTCACCGGAGACCCCGGCATTGACGACGTGCACGTTGCGCCCCGCCGCCTTCAGCGCGGCTTCCAGCTTCACCGGAAAGGCATCGCCCGGGGCGACGCCATAGCCCGCCGTCAGGCTGTCGCCGAAGGCGAAGAGGGTGATCGGCTTATTGTCTTCAGCCATGGCCGTTCCTTGCAAACCCACGCCCAACGTGGGCGTTGCGAGCCCGATCATCGCCATGAATGTCCGCCTGTCGATCCGCATGGCACCCGATGCCTCCGCTCGCTCTGGAACTTACTGCCACAAACCCCATATCGGCGACAGATGTCGTGATCGTGCCATCCGTTCCCCCACCGCCGGGGAGCCATGCGGGTGACCCGGAGGTCCGACGCCCGCAAGCCGAGGACTCCAATTATCGTGGCAGATCCGATCATCTCGATGGCCGACGTGCGCTTGAGTCTCGGGGCCGGTGCCGCCCGGGTGGACATCCTGCGCGGGGTGGATTTTTCCGCCGAGGCCGGCAAGTCCGTGGCGATCGTCGGTCCGTCGGGTTCGGGCAAGTCGACGCTGTTGATGACGATTGCCGGGCTGGAACGAGTGGATTCCGGTCGGATCACGGTCGCCGGCGTCGAATTGACCGCGCTCGGCGAGGATGGGCTGGCGCGGTTTCGCCGCCAGAATATCGGCTTGGTCTTCCAGTCGTTCCACCTCGTGCCGACCATGACGGCGCTGGAAAACGTCGCGATCCCGTTGGAACTCGTCGGGGCGGCGGATGCTTTCGCCCGTGCGCGAGAGGAGCTGGCGCTGGTCGGCCTTGGCGGACGGCTCGGTCATTACCCGGCCGAACTGTCCGGCGGCGAGCAGCAGCGTGTCGCCATCGCCCGCGCCCTGATCGCGCGGCCGGCGATCGTCATCGCCGATGAACCGACCGGCAATCTCGATTCGGCGACCGGCCGGCAGATCGCCGACCTCCTGTTCGAGACCAGCGCCCGCCTCGGCACCACGCTCGTTCTCGTCACCCACGACGAACGGCTGGCGGAACGCTCCGATCGCATCGTGCATGTCCGCGACGGGTTGGTCGGCGAAGCGGAAACCGGTGCTGGTGTGGAGGCCGGCGCATGATCCGCCCGGCCGAGCTATTCGCACAGGTTCGCGTTGCGGCCCGGTTGGCGCGGCGGGAGGTCAGGGCAGGGCTCAAAGGCTTCGGCGTATTCATCGCCTCGATCGCGCTCGGCGTGGCGGCGATCGCTGCGGTCGGCTCGCTCGCCGAGACGATGCGCGCCTCCATCGCCGACGAGGGCGCGGTCATCCTCGGAGCCGATATCTCGTTCTCGCTGATCCACCGCCGCGCCTCCGACGATGAACGCGCCTGGATGGCGAGCCTTGGATCCTTGAGCGAAGTGGCGACACTCAGGGCCATGGCGAGGCGCCAGGGCGAGCCGGGATCGGCCACAGCACAGGGGGGATCGACCCAGTCCGACGTCCTCGTCGAGGTCAAGGCGGTCGATCGCGCCTATCCGCTCTACGGCACGGTCGCGGCAGAGGGGCCAAGCGACTGGCGCCGCGATCTCGACCCCGCAGCCTCGGGCCTGCCCGGGGCGCTGGTCGAAAGCGCGCTCCTTTCCCGCCTCGGCGTCGCCGTCGGCCAGACGGTGGCGCTTGGCGCCGGCAAGGTTGTCATCTCCGGCGTGATCGCGTCGGAACCGGACAAGATCGGCAGCGGCATCGGCTTCGGGCCGCGGCTGATGCTGTCGTCCGACAGCCTTGAGGCGAGCGGCCTTGCCGGACCGGGAAGCCTGACGCGCTGGACCTATCGGGTGAAGATCGCCGGCACGGTTACGCCCACGCGCTTCGCCGCGATCCGGGCCGAGGCCGAACGCCGCTTCCCGGAAGCCGGCTGGGAGATCCGCACCTCACAAGATGCCGCGCCCGGCCTCTCCGACAACATCCGCAACTTCGCCGCGTTTCTCACCCTCGTCGGCATAACGGCCCTCACCATCGGCGGCGTCGGCGTCGGCAATGCCATCGCCGCGTTCCTGGAACGGAAGCGCGAGACCATCGCGATTCTGAAAAGTCTTGGCGCGAGCGGCGGCCTTGCCGTGGCGGTTGTCGGCCTGCAGGTCGGCTTCGTTGCCGTCATCGGCGTCGTCCTCGGGCTCCTCGGCGGCGTTGGGCTTGCCAAGGTCTCGCTGGCGTTCCTCGCCGATTTCCTGCCGATCGCGCCGGTCGATGGCCTCCATCCGCTGCAGTTGGTGCTGGCTGCCGCCTATGGATTGCTGACGGCTGCCGTGTTTGCGCTGTGGCCGCTCGGATTGGCCCACGACGTGAGCCCGACCGTCCTCTTCCGCGACGAGATCGAGCCGATGCGCGGTCGCCCGCGGGCCACCTATCTCGTTGGCCTCGGGCTGGCACTGGCGCTCCTTTTCACTCTGGCTCTGGCAACGGCGCCGGACCTGATGCTCGCCGCCGGCTATATCGCCGCGCTCGTCGCCATTTTCGCCGCTCTCAGGATGATCGCTGCGCTCGTCGCCGCGGCTGCCGGCCGGGTGGCGCGACCGCGGCGGATGCAACTGCGGCTCGCCTTGGCGAACCTCCACCGCCCCGGCAATGCCACGGCCTCGGTGTTGCTGTCGCTCGGTCTCGGCCTGACGCTGATGGTGTCGCTCGGGTTGATCGAGACGAACCTCAGGGGCCAGCTCGGCGCGCAGGTATCGAGTGCCGCGCCGAGCTTCTTCTTCCTCGACGTCGCCGGGCGCGATCTCGACGGCTTCTCGACGCTGGTCGCAGGCCAGGCGCCGGGAGCCGTTCTCGATCGCGTGCCGATGCTGCGAGGCCGCATCGCCGAATTGCACGGCACCCGCGCCGATCAGTGGCAAGGCTCGGCGCGTGCCGCCTTTCTGTTGCGCGGTGATCGCGGCCTGAGCTTTTCGGACACATTGCCCAAGGGGTCGACACTCGTTGCCGGCGACTGGTGGGGCAAGGACTATGCCGGGCCGCCGCTGGTTTCGATGGAACAGGGGCTGGCCGAGGCACTCGATCTTCATCTCGGCGACGCGCTGAAGGTCAATGTGCTCGGCCGCGACGTCGAAGTGCATATCGGCTCCATCCGCAAGGTCACCTGGTCGACCTTTGGCATCAACTTCTTTCTGGTGTTCTCGCCGAACACGTTCAAGGGCGCCCCGGTCTCCTATCTTGCCACCGTCGCCTTTCCGCCGGGCACGCCGGAGGCGGACGAACAGCGCTTTGCGGCCAGCGTCGCCAGCGACTTTCCGACCATCACCACCATCCGGGTGAAGGACCAGCTGAAGGCGGTCGACGGGCTCCTCTCTGAACTGGCACTCGGAGTTGCCGCCGCAGCCTCGGTCACCATCCTCACCGCGATCGTCGTGCTCGCCGGTGCCTTCGCCTCGGGCCAGCGCCGGCGGCTCTATGACGCAGCGATCCTGAAGGCGATCGGCGCCACGCGCGCGCAGATCCTGTCAACGCTGGTCATCGAGTACGTCGGTCTCGCCGTCGTTGCGGCGGCCATCGCCATCGCGGCTGGCAGCCTCGTGGCCTATGTCGTCGTGCATGGTCTGATGGGGTTCGATTTCCTGTTCTCCGGCACAATCGCCGGCGCGGTGACGGCGCTCGCCATCGCTGTCACCGTTGTGTTCGGCCTTGCCGGCACCTGGCAGGCGCTCGGCCGTTCGGCGACGCGGATCCTGCATGCCGATTAGGCCAGATCCGGGCGGGATCGGCTCCCGGCGGGACGGCAGGATCGCGCTGCATTCGGCCGCAGGCCGCGCCCCGCACTGGCGCTGTTGCGCGCAAGCTGAAGCCGGGGCAGCCCGCATGAAGAAGATTTAATCTTGCAGAATGCCGATAAGCCGGAATTGCCGAATTTTCCGTTTTGATCTTGAAAATAGCGTGAAATCAATCTATTAAGGCGAAAGGCAGTGCATTCGCCCCGGACCGCCGGTCGGGGGAGGGAGGCTTTGCCGGCCGGATGCGGTCCGAGCGGTGGCTCGGCTCCTTGCGGAAGCCACGATTGCAGACCATATTCCTCAGCGACGGCAATCTGACAGCCGGCTGTCATGCTTCAGGCAGGCCGCTGGCGGGTTAGGCCGTTAATCTGTCAACTCGAAAGGGTAACCGATGTCGAACTACGGGAACCAGCAGGCGCGGTTCGGCTCGACGGTTGCGCGTGGCGACGCGCAGGCCATCGACCAGGGTCTGCGCTCCTACATGCTCTCCATTTACAACTACATGGCGATTGGCGTGCTCTTGACGGGCATCGTCGCGCTGGTGGTTTATAACATGGCGGTGACGACCGTCGGGGCGCCCGATGCAGTGGCGCAAGTCCGCGGTGGTCTGGCGTTGACCGAATTCGGCCGGCTGATCTACATCTCGCCGCTGAAGTATCTGATCATGTTCGCCCCTCTCGGCGTCGTGCTGCTGTTTAGCTGGCAGCTGAACCGCATGCAGGTGGCGACCGCGCAGGCGGTGTTCTGGCTCTACGCGGCGCTCGTCGGCGCGTCGCTGTCGATCATCTTCCTGATCTACACGGCGACCTCGATCGTTCAGGTGTTCTTCGTTACCGCGATCGCCTTCGGTGGCTTGTCGCTCTACGGCTACACAACCCGCCGGTCGCTGTCGGCGATGGGCTCGTTCCTGATGATGGGCCTGTTTGGGTTGATCGGCGCGTCGCTGCTGAACCTATTCTTCCACTCCGGCGCACTGCAGTTCGCCATCTCGGTCATCGGCGTTCTGATCTTCGCGGGCCTCACCGCCTACGATACACAGAAGCTGAAGGAACAGTACATCTACAGCCTCGACTACGCTGATGGCACTGCCGTCGGTCGTGCGGCTGTGGCAGGGGCCCTCAACCTCTACCTCGACTTCATCAACATCTTCCTCTACCTGCTGCAGATCTTCGGACAGCAGCGCGACTGAGAGAAGTGATCGACGTCGAAAAGGCCTTGGGGCGCGGGATCTTCCCGCGCCCTTTGCTTTTCGGGAGGGGCTCGGCGCGGGATTTTCCCGCGCCCTTGCTTTATTGCCGGGCAGAACTCTCCGATAGGCAGTTGTACTGATACTCCGCCGTCGATAGGGATGGCGGCATGTTCGAGAGCCTCGCCTCTTCCGTCGGCGTCCCCGCCCTGTTCGTGCTGATCTGGTCGACCGGCTGGGTGGTCGTGCTGTACGTCACGCCCCATGCCGATCCGCTGACGTTCCTCGTCGTACGCTTCGTCCTGGCGGGCGGGCTGATGGCGCTGATTGCCTGGCGCTTCGGTGCGCACCTGCCGAGGAATCCGCGCTACATCGCGCACGCCATCGGCTCGGGCCTGTTCCTGCACGGATTCTATCTCGCCGGCATCTGGTGGGCGCTCGGTCAGGGCGTGCCGGCCGGGCTGTCGGCGCTGATCGCCGCATTGCAGCCCCTGATGACGGCCGTCGCCGCACCATTTCTTCTCGACGAACGGCTCAGCGGCCCCCGCATCTTCGGCATTGCCATTGGCTTCGCCGGCCTCGTCGTGGCGCTCAGTCCAAAACTGGTCGGACTCGATCCCGGCCATCTGTGGGCGACGCTCGGCCCGATCCTGGTCAATATCGTCGCCATGATGTCGGTGACCGGCGGCACCTTCTATCAGAAGGCGGCGCTGCATGGCGGCGACCTCAGGGTGACCGCGGCGCTGCAGTATCTTGGCGCGCTGATCGTCGTGCTGCCACTTGCCTACTTCCTCGAACCGATGCGGCTTACCTGGACGCTCGAGACGTCGCTTGCCATGGCCTGGAGCGTGCTCGGACTGTCGATCGGCGCGATCTCGCTGTTGCTCCTGCTCATCCGGCGCGGCGATGTGTCGCGGGCGGCCACCCTCATCTATCTGGTGCCGCCGACGGCGGCGCTGCAGGCCTGGCTCGCCAAGGGGGTTGTGATGACGCCGATCCAGCTCGCCGGAATGGCCATCACCATCTTCGGTGTGGCGCTTGCCTCGCGCCGATGAGGCTGCCGGCCGGCTGGGATCCGGCGCGGACGCTGGCGGCGCGCCGATTGCTGGCCTTCCTGGACGAATGGTGCATTGCGGATGCGGTGGCGCGCCGTAATGTGCAGCGCAAAAGAGCCGCAGTGCTGGACGCAGCCGGGCGCGTTCCGTTCAGATCGATCCGATCGGGACGCCTCGAACGCGCTCCGACTGCCGAGGCTGGGGCATGTCTCGTCGATCGGATGGATCCGAACCGTCGGGGCATGTTTCGCGGCGTCGCCTTGCCGGGAGAACGACCATGCCGACCAGTCCCATCTCCTTCCTCGCCCGTACCGAAAAAGCCATCGATGCGCTCGACGTGGTGCTGGGCACTGCCAAGGCCCGTGTCCGGGCCCTGGTGGACCAGGACGGGCGCGTCGCCGCCGCCCTCGTCGATCGGGAGCAACGGGCCGCCCACGGGCTCGCCTGGTTCGCTACCTACGTCGAGGCGCTCAGGGAAATGGCTGGCTATGCCGAGCGGCTTGTCGCCGACGGGCGGTTCGGCGTGGTCGAGGAGGCCATCACCCGCATCGCCTTCGGCGAGTACCTGTCGCAGCTCATCGGTGGCATCGCGATGAGCCAGGGCGAGATCGTCCGACCGGCCGATCTGGGACTATCGCGCGACGATCTGGCACCGCTCGGCATCGAGGCGATCGAGACGCTGATCGCCCGTGGCAACACGGCGGAGAACCGGGCTGCGCTCGTCGCCGCCATGACGGTGTCGGGGGGGCAGGCGACCATCGGCGATCCCGGTCTCGACGAGACGCTCGACGAGTTTCGCGTGCAGATGCGGCGCTTTGCCGATGCCGCGGTCGCGCCGAATGCGCACAAATGGCACCTTGCCAACGCCTATATCCCCATTGAGATCATCTCCCAGCTTGCCGAACTCGGCGTCTTCGGCCTGACGATCCCGGAAGCGTACGGCGGCCTCGGCCTCGGCAAGGAATCGATGTGCGTGGTGACGGAAGAGCTGTCGCGCGGCTACATCGGCGTCGGCTCGCTCGGGACCCGTTCGGAGATTGCCGCCGAACTCATTCTCGGAGGCGGCACCGACGCGCAGAAGGGCTACTGGCTGCCGAAGATCGCTTCCGGCGAAGTGTTGCCGACGGCTGTCTTCACCGAGCCGAATACCGGTTCCGACCTCGGTTCATTGAGGACCCGCGCGGTCAGGGACGGCGACAGCTACCGCATCACCGGCAACAAAACCTGGATCACTCATCCGGTCCGCGCCGACCTGATGACGATTCTTGCCCGCACCGATCCGGCCTCGAGCGACTACCGCGGCCTCTCCATGTTTCTGGCGTCGAAGCCGCGCGGCAACGACAGCGAGCCCTTTCCTGTTACGGGCCTCACCGGTGGCGAGATCGAGGTGCTCGGCTATCGCGGCATGAAGGAGTTCGAACTTGCCTTCGACGGGTTCGAGGTGCCGGCGACAAGTCTTCTCGGCGGCGTCGAAGGCCAGGGGTTCAAGCAGCTGATGCAGACGTTCGAGAGCGCCCGCATCCAGACCGCGGCCCGTGCCGTCGGCGTGGCGCAGAACGCGCTGGAATTGGGCCTCAAGTATGCTCAGGAGCGCATCCAGTTCGCCCGAGCCCTGATCCAGTTCCCGCGTGTCTCCGACAAGCTGGTGATGATGGCGGTGGAGATCACCATCGCCCGCCAGCTCACCTATTTTGCTGCACGGCAGAAGGATGAGGGCCGTCGCGCCGACCTCGAGGCCGGCATGGCAAAGCTGTTGGCCGCGCGCGTCGCCTGGGCCGCCGCGGACAACGCGTTGCAGATCCATGGCGGCAACGGGTTCGCGCTTGAGTTTGAGATCAGCCGCGTGCTGTGCGACGCGCGCATTCTCAACATATTCGAGGGGGCTGGGGAGATTCAGGCGCAGGTCATCGCCCGGCGGCTGCTCGATAATGCAAGCAAGAGTTACATTTCTGAGAAAAAATAAACTAAAGGTTGTTGATTGGTGTAACTAAATTCGGTCCCATCCACAAATTAGGGGATGAAACTGAGGCGGGTGTGATAAAGACTTGATGGCGCTGGGTTCAGGGGATCCCAGCCACTGTCAACGACTTGACCGGCCAGTTCTGCTGGCCGGTCTTTTTCTCGTTCAGTCGATCTAGGCTCCGCGTCCGGCGTCCCGCCGAGGTCACGCCCGTTCGAGTGCGACGGCAATGCCTTGGCCGACGCCGATGCACATCATGGCGAGAGCCCGCCGGGAGTCGGTGAGGGCCAGTTCCAGCGCTGCCGAACCGGCAATTCGAGCCCCCGACATGCCCAGTGGATGGCCGAGAGCGATGGCGCCGCCATTGCGGTTGACGCGCTCGTCGGCGTCGGCGAGTCCGAGATGGCGTACAACCGCGAGTGCCTGCGAGGCGAATGCCTCGTTCAACTCGATGACGTCGTAAGCCTCCATCGTCAGTCCGAGCCGGGCGTTGAGCTTCTCGGCCGCCGGAGCCGGACCGAAGCCCATGATGCGCGGCGCGACGCCGGCCGTCGCTCCACCGAGGATGCGCGCGATCGGGGTGAGCCCGTACCGCTTCACCGCGGCTTCCGAGGCAACGATGAGCGCTGCCGCACCATCGTTGATCCCGGAGGAATTGCCGGCCGTCACCGAGCCGCCGGCGCGAAACGGCGTGGGCAATCGGCCAAGCGCCTCGATGGTGGTCAAAGGGCGCGGATGCTCGTCCTCGCTGACGACGATCGGCGCAGCCTTGCGCTGCGGGATTTCAACCGGGATGATCTCTTTGGCCAGGCGGCCGCTCGCCATCGCCCGGCCGGCTCTCTGCTGCGAGAGAACCGCGAAGGCATCCTGATCGGCGCGGGAGACGGAAAAGTCCTCTGCGACGTTCTCGGCCGTCTCCGGCATGGAATCGACGCCGTACTGGGCCTTCATCACCGGATTGACGAAGCGCCAGCCGATGGTCGTGTCGTGGATCTCACTCGAACGACTGTAGGCGCTCTCGGCCTTGGGAATGACGAAGGGCGCCCGGCTCATGCTCTCGGCGCCACCGGCGACCATCAACTCGGCCTCGCCCGAGCGGATCGCCCGCGCCGCGGTAATCAGCGCATCCATGCCCGACCCGCACAGGCGGTTCATCGTGGTTCCCGACACCGACGCGGGAAAGCCGGCGAGGAGGAGGGCCATGCGCGCGACGTTGCGGTTGTCCTCGCCCGCCTGATTGGCGCAGCCGAAGATCACGTCGTCGATCGCGGCGAGGTCAAGGCCGGCGTGGCGCTGACGCAGCGCCTTCAAGGGGATCGCCGCCAGATCGTCGGTGCGGACCGGGGCAAGCGCGCCGCCGAAGCGGCCGATGGGAGTACGCACGTAGTCGCAGATGAAAGCCTCTGTCATGTCAGGCAGCCTTGTGTGCATTGCGGGTGCGCGCCTGGATATCACGCAACACGGAGAGTTCCTCAGGTGTCGGCGCCGGGGTCTCGGTGACGGTTTCGGCGAACTTCAGGGCCCAGCCGCAGGCCGCAGCCACGGTCTCGCGGGCAACGCCCGGATGGATGGAAACGACAGCCAATTCCTTCGTCACGGGATCCGGCTGCATGACGCAGAGATCGGTGATGACGGCGGTCGGGCCCTTGGTCTTCAGGCCCAGGCGGGCGCGGTGGTCGCCGCCTTCGCCATGCCCCATCGAGGTGATGAACGGCAGCTTCTCGACGAAGGCGCGTGTGCCCATCGCCATGGTAATGAGGATGCGGCCGCAGTTCGAGGCGATCTCCGGGGCGCCGCCGCCACCCGGCAGCCGCACCTTCGGGTGGGCGTAGTCGCCGACGACGGTCGTATTCAGGTTGGCAAAGCGGTCGATCTGGGCGCCGCCGAGAAAGCCCGTAGTGATGCGCCCGCCCTGCAGCCAGTAGCGGAACATCTCCGGCACGGAGACGGTGAACAGCGCCGTCTCGCACAATTCGCCGTCGCCGATGGACAAGGGTAAGACGTCCGGCTTGGTGGCGATCGTGCCGCTCTCGTAGATGAGCGTGATCTTCGGGGCATGCGTCAGCCGGGCGACATTGCAGGCCGCCGACGGAGCGCCGATGCCGACGAAGCAGATATCGTCGTTCGTCAGCGTGCGCGCCGCGGCGATGGTCATCATTTCGGTCGGGGTGAATGTCCCGGTCATGTCGACCTCCCTCAGTTGGCGCCGGCGCGCGGGCGGGCATGCCGGGCGAAATCTCCCGGCTGGCCGGACAGCACATTGTCCTGCATCCAGGCGAGGAACGTGTCGCGGTCGCGGGCAATTGCGTCCCAGGCGATATAGGTGGCGTTGGAGCGCGGGTAATACCCCAGCGCATAGGAGGGATAGGCCCCGCCCGGCACCACCGCGATCGCGCTTACCGTCCAGTGCGGCAGGACGACCGAGTTGCGCGACGGCGGATCAAGGGCGTCGACGACCTCTTCCACCGTGACGATCGAGCGCTTGGCCGCCAGCACCGCCTCCTTCTGCACCCCGACGATGCCTTCGAGGAGCACGTTGCCCTCGCGGTCGGCGCGCTGGGCGTGAATGACGGATACGTCCGGGCGGATCGCCGGAACCGCCGCCAGGACCTCGCCGGTGAACGGGCAGGTGACGCTGCGGATCATCGGATTGACCTTCGGCAGGTCGGCACCGATGTAGCCCCTCAGCATGGCGAACGGCAGGTTCGCCGCGCCGGCCTCGAAGGCGTTGGCCATGGCCGCGTGCGAATGCTCTTCGATGCCGAGGGCGTGCGGCCAGCCATTCTCCACCGCGTCGCGCATGCGATGCAGGGAACCGACCCCGGGATTGCCGCCCCACGAGAATTTGAGCTTCTTGGCGCAGCCGGCACCGATCATCTGGTCGTAGATGATGTCCGGCGTCATGCGGATGAGGGTCAGGTCGCGCCGGCCTTGGCGGATGGTCTCATGCGCAGCGGCAAACGGGATCAGATGCGTGAAGCCTTCAAAGGCGACGCTGTCGCCATCGCGGACGTTGGCCGCTATGGCGTCGGCGAGCGACATGAGCTCTGCCATGGCTCGGGTTCCTTGGATGGAGAGGCTTAAGGGTCGGCCGTTCACGGAGTGTGCGGTCAGTGTTTTCAGGTACGGCAGGAGGCCCATCCGCGTCAATACGATTGTGCGATATTTGAGTTTTGTTCGAATATCGCACATACTGGCTCGGACACGTCAAGGGGACGACGGAGATGCGCGACACCGATCTGATGGGCGGCTTTGCCAAGGGGTTGAAGGTGATCGAGGCCTTCGACGACACGCGCCCCCGACTCTCCATCGCCGACGTCGCCAAATGGACCGGCTTCGATCGCGCCACGGCCCGGCGCTGTCTGCTGACACTGGTCGACAGCGGCTTTGCCGATTTCGACGGCAAGTATTTCTCGCTCAGCCCACGTATCCTGCGCCTCGGCCACGCCTATCTCGCTGCCACGCCGCTGCCTCGCCTGACGCAGCCCTATCTCGAACGCCTGTCGGAGCGCACCGGCGAGAGCGTCTCGGCGTCGGTGATCGATGGCAACGAGATCGTCTACATCGCACGGGCCTCGCAGAAACGGGTGATGTCGATCAACCTCGGGCCCGGCAGCCGCCTGCCGGCCTTTTGCGCCTCGATGGGCCGCGTGCTGTTGGCCGCCATGCCCGAGGCCAGGGCGCGCGCGCTGATCGAGGCAACCGAGCGAAAGCCGCTGACCCCCTACACGCTGACCGATCTGGACACGCTGATGGAAGAGCTGGCGGCCGTCCGGCGGCAGGGCTACGCCTGCATCAACCAGGAACTGGAGATCGGCCTCTGTTCCATTGCGGTGCCGCTCGAGAACGCCCGGGGCCAGGTCGTCGCCGCCATCAATGTCGGCGCCTCGTCGCTGCACTACACCCCGGCGACGCTGGTCGAAAAGTTGCTGCCGGAAATGCGCGGCATCCAGGCCGACATCCGGCTGGTGCTGGCGTAAGGCCGGTTCCGGTGAAACGCCGCTCGGCCGTTGCGGTGCAGCACCCAGAGCGCGATGCATGCGACGATCGGGGCGTCCCGGCAAGATCACGTGCGGGGCCGGAGGCCGGGCTCTTCAAATCGTGCCGCCCAGCGCTCCAGCGGCGAGGCCTCGGTAACGGCGTCCGGCGGATGCGGCCAGAACGGAATGGGCGGCCGATCGTCGTCGAGAGGCGGCAGGGCGGATAGTTCCGCCTTCCACGCTTGGGCGAACCACGTCGGCTGCGTCAGTCTCGCCCAGCAATAGTCGAGACGCTGCAACAGCGAGTCTTCAAACGGCGTTCGATCGTGCGCTCCCGACAGTTCGACGATCAACCGCGCCAAGCGCCAGCGCTCCGGCCGCTCGTCTTCCGGCCCGGGATCCCAGGCGGAAAAGTCGCCGCTTTCCGTCGCCTCGATGAGCTGTTGGCACAGGCGCAGGAATTCCTTGCCGACGGACAGTTCACGGGCGGTAAAGGAGTCGATGGAGCCTTCGGCGGCGGCAAGGGCCGCGCCGATGTCGACGGTTACCGAGGCCGCGAACACGGCCACGAAGCTCGCCAATAGTCTGCGCCGGTCCATCATCGAATTCGGCCCCAGTGTCGGAGGGAATCATTGCAGATGCCGTGGCGTCTGTGAAGGCCGTGCCGCTGGCGGCGGAGCGGTACAGGCTCGATCCGTCGCGGCTGTATCGGGTCGGCCACCCGGGTGCCGATCGACGACGTTGACCGAAATCATTGTCATAAAAGCGTCACAGGCGCTTCATGTCAGCCTCGGGGAGCGCCGGGCGCGGCCCGTTGCTCCCCGCGAAGACGCACAAAAGAACAATGCTGTGGGGAGAGGCGCTTCATGTCTCGGATCGATCGGGAACCAAGCCGCGTCGGCCGTATCGGCTTCGGCTTGCTGGTGGGGGCGAGCGCGCTTGTCGGTTCCGCAGGGCTGGCGTGGGCGGACGGTCCGTTGGTGATGTATTGCGGTGTCGACGAGAGTTGGTGCCGCGCGACGGCGACGACCTACGAGAAGGAAACCGGCGTCAAGGTCGACATGATCCGCATGTCGGCCGGCGAGACCTACGCCCGCATCCGCGCCGAGAAGGACAATCCGCACGGCGACATCTGGTGGGGCGGCACCGGCGATCCGCATCTGCAGGCGGCCGACGACGGACTGACCGAACCGTATGAATCGCCGCTTCTGTCGAAGTTGCACGACTGGGCGCAGCGTCAGGCCACCATCGCCCATCACCGGACCGTCGGCATCTACATGGGCGCCCTCGGCTTCGGCTACAACACGGAAGAACTGGCGCGGCGCAAACTGCCGGCCCCGGCCTGCTGGGCCGACCTGATCAAGCCCGAGTTCAAGGGCGAGGTGCAGATGGCCGATCCCAATGCCTCCGGCACCGCCTGGACCGTGATGGCCACCATCGTCCAGTTGATGGGCGAGGATGCCGCCTTCACCTACTTCAAGGCCCTCAACGCCAACATCAACGAATACCCGAAGACCGGCGCGGCGCCGGCACTGGCGATCGGTCAGGGCGAGACGCTGATCGGCATCGCTTTCCAGCACGACATCATCAACGTCGCCCGCAGCGGCAAGCCGGCCCAGGTGGTCTCGCCCTGCGAAGGCACCGGCTACGAGATCGGCTCGATGAGCCTGATCAAGGATGCCCCGCATATGGCCGAGGCCAAGAAATTCTACGAGTGGGCGCTGACGCCCGCGGCGCAGAAGCTGGCCGCACCCGCCGGGAGCTTCCAGATCCCCTCCAATCCCGATACGCCGGTGCCGCCCGAATCTCCCGACCTCAGCAAGATCAAGCTGATCGCCTATGACTTCACCACCTACGGCTCGAAGGCGACCCGCAACCGACTGCTGGCGCGGTGGGCTGCCGAGGTCAAGAACGCGCCGCGGTGAATGACATGTTTCCACGTTCGGCGAGAGCGTGGCTGGTGGTGGCCTGGGGCGCGCTCGCGCTCGTCCCCTGGTATGCGCTTGGCGGCATGCCGCGCGGCGTTCCCGCCTGGCCGGCCGCGATGCAGGCGCTGGTCGGCGAACGGCCCTGGCTGATCCCCGTGCTGCTGGCGCTGCTGCCGGCGACTTGGGCGGTGATCGGCCCCGCTCGCCCGCGCCTGCTGGTGTGGTCGGCAGTGGCCGGCATCGCCTGGATCGCGGTCGAAGGTTTCGGCATCCTCCATCACGGTTGGGGCTTCGAAGCACTGGCGACGCTGACCGGCAGCCCCGGTCCGACCCAGCCGGGCCTCGGCTGGGGGGCGATGATCCATGTCCTCGCCCTCACAATGCTGATCGCCCACGGCCTCGCCCGCCAGGGAGTATGCCGCGGCGACGTGTTCGTCGTCGGGGCACTGCTGCTGGTCGTCGGGTTGATCGTCCTGTTCGTGATCTATCCGGCGCTGTGCATCCTCTCCTCCGCGCTACGCGACAACGACGGCGGTTTCGCGCCCACGCTGTTCGCCGCCAAGCTGTTCGGCCGGCCGATCTGGGGCCTCGACTGCCTGTTCGGACCGCAGGCCTGTGGCACGGCCTGGAACACCGTTGCGGTGGCCAGCATCGTCGGGGTGGCGACGACACTCATCGGCCTCGCCTTCGCGCTCCTGGCCCTGCGCACCCGGATGCCGATGAAGCCGTTGGTCGCCTTCCTGTCGGTCCTGCCGATCATCACGCCGCCCTTCGTCATCGGTCTGGCATTGATCCTCCTATTCGGCCGCTCCGGGGCAGTCACGATCTGGGTCGCCGATCTCCTCCACCTGCCGCGCACCCGCTGGATCTACGGCATTACCGGCATCACCCTGGCCCAGGTGCTGGCCTTCACGCCGATCTCCTTCCTGGTGATGATCGGGGTACTGCAGGGCGTCGCGCCCAGTCTCGAGGAGGCGGCGCAGACGCTGCGAGCCGGCCGCTGGCGGACGTTTCGCACCATCACCTGGCCGCTGATCCGGCCGGGCCTCGCCAATGCCTTCCTGATCGCCTTCATCGAGAGCATGGCCGATTTCGCCAATCCCTTGATGATCGGCGGCAATTTCACGGTGTTGGCGACCGACATCTTCTTTGCCGTGGTCGGCACTACGCACGACCAGGGCCGCGCCGCGGTGCTTGCCCTGGTCCTCTTGACCTTCACGCTGACCGCCTTCCAGGCCCAGCGCGCCTGGGTCGGCCGTCGCAGCTACGCCACCATGGGCGGCAAGGGCGCTGCCGGACGGGCCGCCGCGCTGCCGGGTGGACTGCACGTCCTCAGCTACGTGGCAGTCGTGCCCTACCTGCTGCTGACGATTGCAGTCTACGGCACCATCATGGTCGGCGGCTTCGTGGTGTCGATCGGCCGCGACAACACGCCGACCTTGCGCCATCTGATGACGGCCTTCTCGGTCGAGCACGGGGTCGGCGGCTGGTTCCTCAGCGGCTCGGCCTGGAACTCGCTGATCACGACCTTCGAGATCGCGCTGATCGCCATGCCATTCACCGCGGCGATCGGCATCGTCACGGCCTGGCTTCTCGATCGGCAGCGCTTTGCCGGACAGAAGTCCTTCGAATTCCTGGCGATGATGAGCTTTGCCATCCCCGGCACGGTGGTCGGCGTCAGCTACATCCTGGCGTTCAACGTGCCGCCGCTGGCGCTGACCGGCACCGGCGCGATCATCGCCATTGCCTTTGCCTTCCGCAACATGCCGGTCGGCATCCGCGCCGGCCTCGCCAACCTCAGCCAGATTGACCGCAGCCTCGATGAGGCGTCGTTGACGCTCGGCGCCCGATCCTTTCGCACGCTGCGGCTGGTGATCCTGCCGATGCTGCGTCCGGCGGTGACGACCGCGCTGGTCTACTCCTTCGTGCGCGCCGTCACCGCGGTCAGCGCCGTCATCTTCCTGGTCACCGGCGAATATCAGCTGGCCACCGTCTACATCGTCGGGCGCGCCGATGTCGGCGACTACGGCGTCGCGATCGTCTATTCGGCGGTTCTGATCGTGCTGATGCTGCTGATCCTGCTCGTCATTCAGTTGGCGGTCGGGGTCAAGCGCCCCGGCGCGCGTCCCGCCTCCGGCGCCGGGGCCGTTACCCCGATGGCAATCGTGCAGGGATGAGCGACACCATGCCCCACGCTGTGGAATTCCAGGGCGTCACCAAACGTTACGGCGCGGTCACCGCCCTCGATGCGATCAGCCTTCAGATCGAGCGCGGCACCCTGGTCACGCTGCTCGGACCGTCGGGGTGCGGCAAGACCACGGTGTTGCGGCTGATCGCCGGCCTCGAGCAACCCAATCAGGGGCGGATCCTGATCGGCGGCGAGGACGTCACGCTGCGCGCCGCCTCTGAGCGCAACATCTCCATGGTGTTCCAGTCCTACGCGCTGTTCCCGCACATGACGGTGTTGGAGAACGTCTGCTACGGTCTGCGTGCCGGCGGCGTGAAAAAGCCGCGGGCGATCGAGATGGCGACCGACAAGCTGGCGCAGGTCGGGCTCGCCGGCTACGAGGGCCGCCTGCCGAGCGAACTGTCGGGCGGACAACAGCAGCGCGTCGCGGTGGCCCGCGCCATCGTGCTCGAGCCCGAGGTGCTGCTGTTCGACGAGCCGCTGTCGAACCTCGATGCGAAGTTGCGGCGACGCGTGCGCGAAGAGATCCGCGATCTGCAGCAGAGCCTGTCGCTGACGGCGCTTTACGTCACGCACGACCAGCAGGAGGCGCTGGCGATCTCGGATCGCATCCTGGTGATGAACATGGCGCGGATCGCCCAGGACGGGACGCCGCGCCGACTCTACGAACAGCCGGCGAGCCATTTCGTCGCCGACTTCATTGGCGACGCCAATATCGTGCCGGTCGAGATCGTGCGGCTCGATGGGGCGACCGCCGAGGTGCGGCTCGGACCGTTCCTCCTCACCCTGCCGCATCACGGCGCTGAGCCCGGTCCGGCCGAACTGGCGATCCGTCCGCAGGCGCTGATCCTCGCCGCCGGTCCCGCCGATGGCAAATCGCTGTCCGGCCGCATCGCCCGGGCGGCTTATCTCGGCAGCCACATGGAATATTGGGTGAGCGTTGCCGGCGAGATCGACCTGTTCGTCGTCTCGCCCGATGTCGTCTCCCCGCTGCCCCCCGGGGCGGAGGTCGCCATGACGCTCGCGCCCGCAGGGGTCGCCGTCATTCGGCGGCAGTGACGCTGCACGAGCTGAACCGCCGCATCCTTGTGCTGGTGCGGAATCCGGTTGGCCGCGGTGCCGGCCGTCATTCACGTGATGAAGGGCACGAAGAACCCGGACGCGGTCGACGAGTACATGGATGCCGCAATCGATGCGGTGGCACAGCGTACGTTGACGGCGCCGCCTGTCGAGAACGTCCCGACCAACGCGATGTCGGGCTCACCGATAGCGCCAAACGGTTCGTTGCCAAGGACTGGCGAAGCCCGACGGACCACGAAGATCTGGAAGTTGCCTGAGCGTTGGTCTGCGCCAGCCTGGGCAGCGAGGCTCCATAAAGCTGGGAAAATGACTGCCGGTGGCAGCCTCGGGATCCGCAGATCGACCGCCCCGGCAAATCCACATCGTGGGGCCGGGCGCCGGCCAGCCTCGGAAGGAACGAGTGGCTCCTCTCCTTCGCCATACCGAAGATCGGCCCGTCTCCGAACTTTCGGCGGCCAAGGCCTTGGCCGTGCTGAAAACCATTGAAACGCGTGCCGCTCTCGCATGAGCGCCCGGCCTTTTGCCTCGTTGCGATCCGGAGCGACAAATGCCTGAGGACACGAATTATTCGCGAATTGAGGGCATAGTCGGAACGAATGTCGACTGGTATTGCACTGCCTCTGGCCAGCGCACTACTGCAGCAGGGGGCAGGCGGCGGCAATGTCTGAAGAGGAGAACGAGGTAGCGGCAGGCGGCCACATGAGCGGAGCGCCGGGGCAAGCCGCAACACCGCGCCGGATCCTCTTTGTGCAAACGCAGATGGAGAATGCCGGCGCCCAGGAGGTGTCGCGTCTGGTCGGGGCAGGCCTTGCGGCCCGCGGGCACGATGTGCGCCATCTCTTCTTCTATGCCCGAACCAGGGGGGCGAGCGACGTCACCGACGTCGACGTCTGTGCCCCAACCCGCCCCAACGGTCCTTTATCCTTTCTGCGCATGCTCCTCGAAGGGCGCCGCCTTATCGCTCGCTACCGCCCCGACGTCGTGCTCACCTTCCAACATTGGGGCAATGTGGTCGGCGCCCCCCTGGTGTGGACGGCGACCGCAGCCCCGATCATCGCCAATCAGGTCTCGGCGCCGAACATTGTCCATCCAGCCGCCCGGTGGGTGGACTGGCTGTGGGGTACGATCGGTCTTTACCGCCTGATCACCACGAACTCGCAGGAGACGGAAAGCTATTACGCCAAGTTTCCCGCGGCCTACCGGGCGCGGCTGACGCGCGTGGCCTATGGCTGTGAAAAGAAGACCAGTCGCCTAACTCGCCCGGAGGCGCGCGCGGCCCTCGGCCTGCCGCTCGATACCGCGGTTATCGGCTGCGCCGCGCGTCTCAACGTGGCCAAGCGGCTGGACGCGGCGATTCGCATGCTGCAGTACCTGCCTAGCGTGCATCTGGCGCTGGCCGGCCAGGGTCCGGCCGAATGCGATCTCGTCCGTCTGGCCGACGATCTGGCCGTGGCCGATCGCGTGCATTTTCTCGGCGAGCTGCAGCCGTCCGCCATCGGTGACTTGCTCGCGGCACTCGATGTCTTCGTGTTTCCGACCTCGGCCGAAACCTTCGGGGTCGCAGGTCTGGAAGCCGCTGTCGCGGGGGTACCGACGGTGGCGTCTGACTTGCCGGTTCTGCGGGACGTGCTTTCGGCAGAAGGTCGCCAAGGCGCCCTCTTCGTCGATCCAACCGATCCGCAACGGTTCGCCGCGGTCGTAGGCGCCCTCCTCGCCAGTCCGGAGCAGGCCGCCGAGCTGCGCGCGGCCGCCCCCGCGTTGGCTCGGCGCCATTCGCTCGACGCCATGATCGCGTCCTACGCCGACATCGTCGAGCGGGCGCTTGCATCTGGAGATAGCCGGTGAGAACCCGTCTCGTTGCCGATGCTGCTCGCCTTCGACCGTGGATTCGCGATTTCGCGGCGGACCTTATGGCGCAGCGCTTCGACGTTCGCCTTCGGCTCGTTATCGGCGATGCCCACTCGCGTCTTCTGCGGCTCGCAATTAAGCTCGACCGGCTGTTGACGCGGCCAACAGCCACACCCGCATTCGCCCAGATGCAGGTGTGGCCGTTCGCTGGTGCAGTAGACCGACACATCACTGCTGCAGCCCGAGGTACCGGTGACTAAGGTCGTCCAGTGCCGGGCAGCGAGCCTGAGGTACTTGCAGGGGCTTGGAGAACGAGCCATGACCACGCGGCCAATTTTCGCCTCAACGCCACGCGCGTCGACCGCAAGGGTGGCGCAGATTGCCGGACTATGCCTCGTCTTTCTGATCGTGCTGATCTCCACCGGCAATTTCGCGCTTGGTCTGCTTGATCCCGAGCGCAGCGGGCAGCTGCAGCAGCAAGTGGTCGAAACGCTTTGGTTCGCAGTCGCAGTTGTGTCGCTACCCTTTGCGCGCGTCGATCGCCATGATTGGGATCGGCGCGTCGGAATCTTCTGCGCATTCATTTTCTATGCGGTGCTCAGCTCACTGTGGGCCGGTCCTGCCGCGCTCGCCAAGGGGGTCGTCCTCGCTTTCAACTGCTTTGCTGTGTACCTCCTCGTACTCACCCAAGACGTTGAAGAGGTGATCGATACAGTCGTCGGCGCCCTCTTCGTGCTTATCGCCGTCTCGCTAGCCCTTGTCCTCGTGCGGCCTGACATCGCCGTGGTGGAGGACTGGCAACATCCTGGCCAGTGGTCCGGCGTCTTCGACCAGAAACAGACGCTCGGCATCACGTCGGCGATCCTGTTCTATCTGGCGGCGATGCGATTCACGGCCCGCCGGGGCATGGCCTGGCGCGGCTACCACGTCGTAGTCGCTGCTGTGGCGCTCACGACGATGGTCGGCTCGGGGTCTCGAGGAGGGGCTGGACTGACGGCGCTAGCTGTCGCACTCGGTTTTCTGTCAAAACGCTTCAGCGCAGTCGCCCGTGTCCTGACCGTCATTCCGATCGCAGCTCTTGCCGTATCGGCCGTCTTCTTCAGCATGCTCTGGTCCACGAACGCCGATTATCTCAGCTTTGACGGCATCGAGGTCGACTTCACCGAAAGAACTAAGATTTGGAAACACGCGATCGACTGGATAACCGGAGATTCCATGGTATTCGGTTACGGCCTTGATGGTTTCTGGACTCGCAAGGACGTCATTGAAGCGTTCCTGGGAAGCCACACCTGGGTTCTCGATAACTATCATAACGGGTATCTAGCGATTTTCTGCGACTGCGGATTGATCGGCGTCGTCCTTTTTCTTGCAAGCGCATTCGCGCTGGCTGGCATGAACCCTTGGACCAACTCGGGTGCCATGGAAACGAAAACGCTGATGGCCGGGTTTCTGGCACTCTTTGCGGTGATCAATGTCACTGAAACCTATCTGTTGCGGTCCACCAATCTCGCATCCATCCTGTTTTTCTTTTGTACCCTCCACCTCTTTGCAACGGAGCGCAGCGACCGTTTGCATGCGCTGCCAGCTATGGAGAGGCTTTGAATGTGCGCCGGCTGGAACGAACACCCGCGTCTGCACCTGCTTGGTCAGCGGGGGCGGTTCGCGTATTCCCGGAAAATGGCTGCCGGTGCGCAAGCGCGGTATGCGCAGCTTGGCTGTCCCGGCGCGGGTGTGCCGATTCCGATCGGCATAGCCGTTGCGCGGCCCCTGGTGGCCGGCGCTCTTCGGGCCAAAACCGGCCCCGGTCAAACGCGCCGACCTCCATCCCGGTCGGACGCTCGGTCGGGCAGCCGACCATCTCGCGTAAAATATCTGCATCGGGGGCTTTATCGTTCTGGCCGTTCGCCCCCATCATCTCGTCGGTCTTCGGTCGGTACATCGGTCTGCGAACCGCGTCGCAATCCAGACCCGACCGGACCGCATCAACGACTTCCGCATACCCGTGTGGCTGCTAAGGCGCGCGGTCCGGTTGGCTTTGCGCCTTGGCGGCCTCAGTTCCGGCACGCTATGGCTCGCAATCCTGGAAGACGATGGTTATGCATATCCACGACTCGTGCTGCATCTGCACGTTTGACGTGCCAAGCGGGACTCGTCAGTTGAACTGGAACCAACAGTTCTACGAAAAAGGATAGTTATGATTCCGAAGATACTCCACTTTTGTTTTGGAATGGCTCCGGATTTCGGTGGAAAGGAGTGGGGCCTGAGCCACTTTGTATCCGTATCCAGCGCAATCAGCAAGATTCGGCCGTCCGAAGCTTATATTTATTATCAGTACGATCCGAACAATGAATGGTGGGCGGAAACCAAGAAACTGATCGATACTGTGAAGATAACTGCACCTGTCTCAATTTTCGGCAACCCGGTGGATCACCCCGCGCACAGGGCCGATGTTGTTCGACTGGAAAAACTCAAGGAAAAAGGTGGCATCTATCTCGATTCCGATGTCGTCGTGCATAAGTCGTTCGATGGACTCTTGAACAACAAGTTCGTTCTGGGCGCTGAGGGCCCGCAGTCACAATGGGGAACGGCAAACGCCGTGATTCTATCTGAATTTGACTCCGAATTTTTGAATATTTGGTACAATGAATATAAGTCGTTTCGTGGATCTAGCAGTAAATATTGGAACGAGCATTCGGTACAATTGCCTTTTTTCTTGTCAAAAAAGCATAGCGATTTGATTCACATTGCGGATTATAGGGCGTTCTTCTGGCCTCTCTGGAGCAAACGCCACATTGAATGGATTTTCAACTCGGTGAAGCCTTGTACCTCGGAGCACACCTATGCTGTACACTTGTGGGAAGGCAAGTCTTTCCGCTACACGGAAAATCTGACACCCGGTGACGTGCGTCGTCACGAGACGAACTATCACCTCTGGGCGCGTCCCTATTTGCAAGATCTTCCCGACGACTTTGGACTGCGCGGTACCGCCAGACCGTGGGAACAACGCCGGCAGAGTATGCTGGATATTCTGGAAGATGACGTGAAAAACTTCTTGCGCGCTGCGCGCTCAAAGATCGCTCCTCGCCGGTTTGAACGCTAGCTTGTCGCGCGTGAAGGATGCCATTTGAACACGATCAGTGATCAGGCAACGGCGTAGCCTGCGTTGCGCTCAGGTGGCGCGACCGAGAGCAGCAGCGATGAGCAGGCAAGGAAGCTGGGCAGTTCCAAAAACCGGATGGAATTGGTCGTCTTCTGAGTCGATTGTCTTCGAGGGTTTGGAGGCGATGCGATGGGCAACACACCCTGGTTCTTCGATTTCGATGATCACTTGAAGCGTCTGAGTGATCTCGGCAATCCGTTGGACGCCTTCGGCTGAGCCGTCGACTTTGCTCGCGGCCTGGGGCGAGCGTTGGCGCATGCAGGGCGCGATGCCGGAGGAGGTCGAGATCAAGCTCGACAAGATCCTGCAGGGCGCCGACCCGCCTCAGTCCGAGCCGGCGGTCGCCGAACTCCTCGCCGATGCCGGTTTTGAACCACCATTGCGGTTCTTCGCCAGCCTGTTCTGGGGCGCCTGGATGGCCAAGCGCCGATCATGCGGTCGGGTTCCACTCCGAGCAATAGCTGGCGTCGACCTGCATCGACGCCGAGCCTACTTGAAATGACCCAGTGGCCCCGGGGAGAATTTGCACCGGGTTGCGCCTTGGTGAGAATGCGCGCCCGATCAGGCCGCCACCTGCTGCAGGAAGGTGTCGACGGAGCCCTCGAGCCGGCGCCCGGCTTCCGCAAGTTCCCCCGTCGATTCGAGCACCTGCTCGGCCGAGCGATTGGCTTCGCTGATGGCGATTGTGACCGACGACACGTTGTGCGCCACGGTGGCGGTACCGTTCGAAGCTTCGGAGACGTTGCGCGAGATCTCCTGCGTGGCGGCGCCCTGTTCCTCCACCGCGGCCGAGATGCCGGCGGTGAACCGCTGCACCGTAGACATGGTTTCGCTGATTTCGCCGATCGCCTGCACGGCCTCGCGGGTCGCGTGCTGGATGCCCGAGACCTGCGTGCCGATGTCCTCTGTCGCCTTGGCGGTCTGATTGGCCAGCATCTTGACCTCGGAGGCGACCACGGCGAAGCCGCGGCCGGTCTCGCCGGCGCGAGCTGCCTCGATGGTGGCATTGAGTGCCAGAAGGTTGGTCTGCTCGGCAATGGCCCGGATCAGACTGACCACATCGCCGATCTTCTGGGCCGCGATGGCGAGCGCCTCGACCTGCACATTGGTGCGCTCGGCCATGCCCGCGGCCTTGGCGATGATGTCGTTGGCCTGGCTCACCTGACGACCGATCTCCTGCACTGAGGCGCCCAATTCTTCCGCCGCCGAGGCGACGCTGTGGACGTTGCCGGCGGCCTCCTCGGACGACCCGGCGGCCGAGACGGCCTGCTCGCTGGCTTCCTGCGCGACGCCTCTGAGCGTCCTGGCGGTCGCCTCGAGCCCGCCGACATTGACGCCGAAGGCTCCGAGCACGGTCTTGACGTCGCTGCGGAAGGCGGCGATCGCTGCCTCGACCCGACCTTGGCGCTCGGCGATGGCCGCTTCCTCGGCTTCGGCTCGCGCTTCCAGCTCGTCGCGCTTCACGGCGTTATCGCGGAATACCAGCACCGCCTTGGCCATCTCGCCGAGTTCGTCGGTGCGTTTGGTGTCGATCTCGACATCGGTCTGCCGACCTTCGGCGAGGTCGAGCATTGCCCGGCGCACCGTGGACAGCGGACCGGCGATGCCGCTGCCGATCCAGAACGCCGCGCAGCCGAGGACCAACAGGATCGCCGCGGTCACGCCACCGTCTTTCAGTGCCACCGCCGCGACCTCATCATCGATGTCGTCCATGTAGACTCCTGTCGCGATCGACAGGTTCCACGGCTTGAACATCTTGACGAAAGTGGTTTTGTCGACGATCTGGCCGGTGCTCGGTTTCTTGAATGTGTAGGAAACGAAGGCCTTGCCGTTACGATCGACCAGGTCCTTCATTTCGCGAATGAAGTATTTGCCGTTGGTGTCCTGCTCGGCCAGGCGCAGCTTGCCGACCAGATCGGGTCGCGGCGGAATCATTACCGTCACGCCTTCGCCAGTCTGGGCGAAGAAATAGTTGCCATCGCCGTAGCGCATCTGCGCCACGACGGCCAGCGCCGCCTCGCGCGCCTTGTCTTCAGCGATCGTGCCGGCCTTGACTTGGCCCTGAAACGCCTCGAACACGCCAAGCGCCGTGTCGACCAGGGTCTCCAGCTGACGCTGACGCGCTTCAATCAGTTGGCCACGTTGCAGCCAGACCGAGGCACCTGCCACAACGCCGCATCCCAGGGCGAACAGCCCGACGAGAAGGAACAGGCGGCCGCGCACACCGAATCGCATGGGGAGACTCCTAACCGGGCCCTCGGGGGTGCGGGCTCTTTGGTAAGTGTTAGCGACGTATTTATCGAGAAGAGGTTAATTTTAGATCTGCTCATTTGTACTACTTAGGATATGGGCGAATTGTGGGAATTCGGCCGCTTCTGGACCGTCATTCGCAAATCATCTCCCTCCTTGCGGCGTGGACTGCGAGCATTCGTGCATCGCTCGGAGACCGATCATCTCATCGGTCATCGGTCTGTCCATCGGCTCCAATTTGTTGTCGCCAACCAGAACCCCTCCTGGAACCATCGGCTGCTCCCCGCAAGGTTGCGCGACCATCACGGAACACGGCCAGGGACCTCGAGAGCATCACGCTCCGAACCCGCGGGAGTCGGGATCTTGGCTTCGCCCGTCGGATTGATGACATGCGCGTCGGCAAGTTCCTTGAATTCGCAATCTGCCGCCTCCCGTTCGGCCGGACACCCAAGCGGCTGCGGTCCGGCCCGCTCGCATGCGTGGCGTGTCCGTTTCGGGGCACGAACGAAAAGAGCTCAAAGAAAGTAAAATTTGTTTGGTTACTCGGCAATCTTGCCCTCTGGCGTGCGTCTACCGCTGATTCAGCCAGTTTGAGAGAAGGGTCCGGACCGACCAGATCTTGGTGCGGATCTCATCGACCTTCCAACGTCCATTCTCGCGTCGGAAATCATAGATGACAACGTGTTGACCCTCTGGACTTGGCACCGAGTACCCGAGCTGGACAGAAACGCTCGCTCTATTGGCCGTCTGTTTCGGGACTGTAATGACAAATGTCCTCAGCTCCGCGCCGTTGGTGTCCGCCGTGATATCGAAATCGATCGGGCCGGAATCGCCATAGGGCGGCTTCTTGGCGTCCGACTTGGCCCATAAGGCGCTCAGGGATTTCGACAAGTACTTGCGGCGTTGGCCGGCACCCAGCCAGTCGAGCGTCTCGCCGTGGACTGCGTCATCATAGACCGCTTCGATGATGCTGCGCGGCTCAACCGTCGCGGTGTGCGCAGGAGCGCCCGTGCTCATCGCGTTAGCCGCGTTTGCAGCGAATAGAACTGCTAGACCAAGTGTCAAAATGGATAATCGCAGTGTCATGACCGTGACCTTAAAGATGATACAGGAATCGAAGGGGCTTTCCGGATCGAGTATTGGCTTTGCTCGACGAGTGGAGCGAATCTAGCGCTTGGCACCCACGTTTGACCGCAGCGTTGGTTTCATTTGGGTCGGCGAGCCAGACGAAGGCGTTGCCGATTTCGGGTGCGGTCCCTGATGAATCGCCGGATGGCGTCCTGCAGGTGCGAGACCGACTTGAAGACACCGCGCCGTATCCAATGGCCGGTGGCGAACTGACCGGGCGTGGTTGCCCAGCCCGCGATCTAATCGAAATCTACTGTTTCGGCCTTTCCGAACCGATTGGTCCCTCATCGGTCCGGGGAACCGTGTTGAGCATCTGTCGTCCGTTTCGCAGTAATTCACCAATTATTCTATCATTTTCGGCGGCTCTTGCGCGTTCTTCTGGGGTTCTTGTGTCGACGGCAGGTGTCGGAACCTGATCCGTCACCGGAGTGTACGTCTGCCGACCGAGGCTGTGTGGACCGGAAAAGCATGAGTATAGAGATGCCATAACTACAAAGACTGATACAAGTGCATTGACGATGGGCCAGAAGCTGGAGTTTGTGCTGCTCTTATCTTCCATTTGGATGTCCCTTAGAATCGGAGACCAAAACAAGCAATGCGGGTGTCAACGTAAAAATACGTATCAAGCGTGGAGGCGGCAAGTCGACGGTGGATGAGGCCGCGAAGGGCGGGCCTTGTTACGCAGGAGTCCTTCAACGCCCTCACGCATGAATCGTTCCTGCCAACGCCAAACCGCGGTCTTGCCGACCCCGGTCTCTCGCAAGCACGAGTGGTCCGACTCCGACATTTGCATCCCACTCGCCGCGCGCTTGCGCAAATGTCGGAGTCCCAGGACTACTGGCAATTCATTGATTTTAATGGAGATTTTAATTTGACATTTGAGTTTGGCCGCGGAGTTGGCGGGGACTCAAATGTCAAATTCGCTCCGCTAGCTGACGTGCATTGTCGCGAACGCCCAGAAGAACGCCGCGCTGCCGATGCCGAACATCGTCGCCAAGATTAGCGGCGACAGAGTTCCCTCCTTCATCCCCCGCTGGAGAACGGCGGCATCTGGGTTGCCGGGATCGTAATAGACATCCACATGTGCGCCGACAGGATATCTTGCCGTAATGGCCTGCGCATCCTCAGCGGAACCGTACAATGGCGACCATCCCAGTGTGATCGCCGCCGAGGTAAAGTCGCGTTGCGCCACCGTATAAACGTAACGAATATTGGCGCGGTATTTTAGTGTCGTATTGCTTACAGTACTTTCGGTATCTCGCGAATCGCGCTGAATGACCGTTGAAACAGTTGCCGAAACAATTTTGCCGTCGACCCTTG